>NZ_VITO01000006.1:0-348543 GCF_007828025.1 Nitrospirillum bahiense | reverse complement strand
ATGACGGGACACTCGAAATCGAACTCTCATACGACAACGACGACGAGGTCACTCTCAAAGCCCGAAGAAGCTGACTTCTTCAACACCCTGCTAGGGCCACCGGTGATGCCCCGGATCCGGCCGACATCTGTGGCGCGAGCGGATAGCCGAAAGCCACGGCCAGGGTCAGGGAGACGACGAACAGGATCAACGTGTCGATGAGGGCGGCGAGCGCCCGGCGCCAAAAGCCGCCGTAGGTCCAGCCAACGGGGATGGTGCTGTTTTGCAAGGGAAGGGTGGGGACGGTCGTCTCGACGCTCATGGTCCCTCTTGTCCGTTGGTTGAGGGGTGGGTCCATGAGGGTAGGCCCATCGGAGCATGAGGACAATGCCGCCACACCAAGTGTCACCGTCTTGAATGAGACGGGGCCGGTGAAGGCGGCGGCAGTGCCTGAAATATTATCGCCATTAAAGCGCCGTTTACATTTAATCAGGGTGATTTGCCGAGTTAATTGGCCGTTCATCCCAAGTAAATGGCGCTGTGATTATTGTGTGGCGACTCTTATCACCCTCTCCCCAATAGGGCAAGGGGGTGAGCGTTACGATTTGTTGACTGCGCGGTGATTTGTGACAAGTTGTGACGGGCCGCACAACGTCCTGGCGCCTTGGATCAGCGCATTTCAATTCCCGAGGGGCATGGCGGGCAGCTCACCATAATCGCCAGGGTGGGCAGGCCCTGGCGTCGTGATGGGCACACGGCTCAGGGCTGCTTTTTATCGTCCGGCTGGGGTGCGGGGGATGCGCCATCCGCCGCCGGTTCCGCCTCCGGTGTCACACGGCGCAGGCGTGGACCCATCACCTGGAAAACCGGACCGCCGACATAGGAGAAATAAATCTTGCGTTGGCTGTGGGAGACGAACATGCGGTGGGCGCGCAGAAAGTCCAGGCCCAGAAGCATTTCCGGTACCTCGCGACCGCCATGGCTGAACAACTCGCCGAAGCGCAGGCGGACATGTTTGATCTCCTCATCCCCAAGCCGGAAGCTGTCGAAGACGCCGATATAGTCTTGCACCTGGTCGTCGCCGACGCCCGCTGATTTGCCGCTGCGCGTGACGCCAGGGCTTTCCGGTGTCAACCCTGCCCGGGCCGCCGCCCGTTCGGTTATCACCGAGGTGGATGCGCCCGTGTCGAGAATGGCGCGGATTTCCTCACCGTTGAGCAGGACCTTCAACCAGATCTTCGGATTCTCTTTCGAAAAGCGGCTGAATTCCGCCTCGTTGTAAGTGTCAGTCCAATAGGCCAAGGCGACGTCGTCGCAGTTCTGGGGTTGAAACAGGCTGACTTTATTGTGGGCTATATCGATATCCAGGTCGAACTTTGACAGGAAATTCTCCCCATGAGGCCGAATATCTTCTCATTGTCCGACAGGTCATGATTGGTGAATACCGGATAGTCGATGTGATGGGCTTTCCAATCGCCCAGCCGCAGTTCGTCGATCCTGGCTTCCTCGACGCTGACCCGGCCCCCGACGCCTTCCATGTAGATTCCCGGCACCCAATGCCCGGACAATTGCAACCTCTTCGCCGCCGGCTTGGTGATCGTGCCGAAAGTGGCGCCTGTATCCATAATCAGATAGCCGTCCTGGCCATTCACACCCACGTCCAGCAAGGGCATGTTGGCGTCCATAGTCAGGCCTAGGGTGCCGACCCGCAGCAACTGGCACTTGTGCTTGTCTTCGCCCGCCTGGGCGTTGCTGTGCGCGCCCACCGTGGCGCAGGCCAGGATCAGGCCCAGGGTCGCCACCGCCAGGTGACGGAGGGTGCGACGGCGTTGCGTCGTCATGGTCATGCTTCTTCCTGCATTGAAGGCTTCGGGCGGTCTGGTCGGGTGGTTGCTGCGCTGGGGCCGGCCATCGAATCCATGGGCTTCATCACCGAGGGGGCTCGTGCTGATGTGGCCTTCAAGCATTCCGCCCGGCGCGCCGGCACCGGAACCATGCCGATCCCCAGCCGGGGCCGGTTTCCCCATCGTCACAGTCAGACTATCCCCAAGGCCATCGCACCACGCGCGGCCATTGCGAAAACAGTGCCACGACCCCTGCTGGTTGTGGAAGGTGGAACATATTGAAATGCAATTATGTCGCTGGTCCCGATGACCCGGCGCCAGGAACGATGCGACATCACCCCTTACGGTCAGTCTGGCGGGCTTCAGCGCCCTTCCGTCACCGCTGGCGCCGTATCAGCCGCCTGGTCGGCGCGAGGCAGCCGGGGGCCCATGACCTGGAAGATGGGCCCGCTGCCGACATAGGCGAAATAGAGCCGGTGCTGGCTGTGTGAGATGAACACGCGGTGGGCGCGCAGGAAGTCCAGGCCCAGCAGCATCTCGGGCACGTCCCATCCGCCGTTGCCGAACATTTCGCCGAAGCGCAGGTGGACACGGCGGATTTCCTCATCCCCCAGCTTGAAGCTGTCGAACAGGCCGACATAGTCGTCGACCGCGTCATTGCCGATGCCGCCGGACTTGCCGGTGTGGGTGACGCCGGGGGTCTGCGGCGTCATGCCCAACCGCGCCGCCGTTTGCAAGGTCATGACCGAGGTCTCGGCGCCCGTATCCAGGATGGCGCGCACCGGCTGCCCGTTGATCAGGACGGTCAGCCAGATCGGCGACCCGTCCTCCCGCATGCGCTCGATCTTCGTGTAGTCGTAGGGGACACCCCAATAGGACGCCAGGGCGGTATGCTCGCAATCCTCGGCATGGAAAAGGACCAGGCGGTTGTGGGCGATATCGATGTCCAGGTCGAAATTCGACAGGAACCGTTCGCCCAGCACGCCGACGACGTCCGGCCCGTCGCCAACGTCGTGGTTGCTCAAGACCGGCATCTCCACCCGATGGACCAGCCAGTTGCCCAGCGTCATGTCGTCAATCTGGGTGGAATAGATGGCGACGCGCCCGCCCACACCCTCGGCATGCTGGCCAGGCTCCCACCCATGGCGCAGCTTCAACCTCTCGGCGGCGGGCCTGGTGATGAAGTTGGTATCGGCGCCGGTGTCCAACAGCATATGAACCTGCTGGCCGTTGATGCCCACGTCCACCAGGGGCATGTTCCGGTCCATGGTGATGGCGAGGTTGCTCACCGGCTGCAGTTGGCATTTCGACTTTTCGGCCGCGGCGGGTGACGCCGCCAGGCCCAGGCACAACAGACCACCGGCCTTCACCAGCATGACGAGCCGACGCCATACCGCCGCCGGTCCCGCCCCCGGACCCGCACCCCATACAGTCCAAACCATATATGCCCCCCTATCCCCGGTCACCGGGGCCGGCACGCTCCTGGTGCCGTTTTCTGGCGCCAGGATAATACGCACGGCCGCGGCGGCACCAGGGATTCGCGAGGCGGTGGTCAGCCCTTGGCCGGGAACATCCTGGCCGTGACGTCGGCCATCTCTTCCGCCGACGGCTTGCGGCGGGGGCTGGACAGCGACCAGTCCTGGCCGAAGGGGTCGGTCAGCTTGCCGTAGCGGTCACCCCAGAACTGGTCGGCCAGGGGCATGGCGATGGTGGCGCCGGCGGCGACGGCCCGTTCCCAGGCGGCGTCCACGTCGGCCACGGTGATGTGCAGGGTGATGGAACAGATGCCAACGGCTTTCGGGCTACGGCTGCGGCCGCCGGCGAATTCCGGGAAGTCGTCGTTCAGCATCAGCACGCCGCCATCGGGGAACACCAGGCTGGCGTGCAGCACCCGGCCATCCGGCGTCAGGTGGCGGCTCGCCTCGGTGGCGCCGAAGGCGCGGGCGTAGAAGTCGATGGCGGCGGCGGCGCCCTCGACCGTCAGGTGGGGCAGGGGATGGCGCGGATTGGGCTCGGTCATGGCTGGTCTCCTCCCGGTTCGGTGTCGTGGCCGGCCAGGTGTCCGCTGACCGGCACCCACCATCCTACACGGTTGGGATGACGCTTAGGCGCTTCCCTCCGCACCCTTCAGGATACGCCGCCCAGGGCCCGCAGCAGGACGGTGGCGATGACCACCATGGCGGCCCCGCCGATCCGGGTGGAGATCTGGGCGAAGGGCATCAGGCCCATGCGGTCGGACGCCGACAGGATGGCCACGTCGCCGGTGCCGCCCAGGCCGCTGTGGCAGGCGGTGACGATGGCGGCCTCCACCGCGTACATGCGCATCTTGTGGCCGATGAAGAAGCCGCTGGCGATCATGGCGGCCACGGTGGCGGTGCAGATGGCGACATAGCCTACCGTGAAGGCCCCCACCAGCTGCGGCCACGATACCAGCAGGGCGCCCATGGCCACCAGGATGGCGAAGGTCAGGTTGGTCGACATGAAGCGGTTGATCTGGTAGGCGCCCAGCTCCATCTCCGCCGGCAGGATGCGGGTCAGCTTCAAAAGGGCGGACCCCACGATCATCAGGATCGGGGCGGGAATGCCGGTCAGGGGCGCCAGCTGGGTGCCCAGGATGAACAGCCCGCAGGCCAGCAGCAGGCCGGCCCCCATCAGGCGCAGCTCGATGGGCCGGTCGGGCGCGCGCTCCGCCAGCAGGTCCTGGTCGGCGCCGGAGCGCACCAGCATGCCGTTGCCGTTGTAGCGCGGATTGCGTTGGCCGAAGCGGTTCAACAGGCCGCAGCCGATGATGGCCGCCACATTGCCCAGCAGGGCCGCCGGCACCATCATGCCCATCAGGTCGGCCTGGGGCCGGCCCAGAATCTCGGCGTACCCCGCCGACAGGGGCAGTACGCCTTCGCCCAGGCCGCCGCCCAGGATGGGCACCAGGATGAAGAAGAAGGTGTGGGCGGGGCCGTAGCCGAAGGCCAGGCCGACGCAGATGCCGATGCCCAGCGCCGCCAGCGTGCCGCCCAGCAGGGGCACGAACATGCGCAGGAAACCCTGGACCAGCACCCGGTGCGGCATGCCCAGGATGCTGCCCGCCACCAGGCAGGCGATGTAGAAATACTGGAAATTGGCGGTCTTGAAGGTAGTGGTCACCGCCTTGACCATGGCCGGGTCGGCGACACCGGTACCCACCAGGGCCGCCGGCACGAACAGGCACAGGATGGCGGTTCCGCCGATATGGCGCAGCACGGGCAGCCGGGCGCCCAGCTCCCCCAACAGGAAACCGGTCAGCATCAGCACCGACAGGCCGCCGATGACGTCGTTGGGCAGGCGCCCGGACACGGCGGCCAGGACGGTGACGGCGCACAACGCGATATAGACGGGCAGGGGCAGCGGCCCGATGCGCGGGGCGGCCAAGCGCGCCGGCGCCGAGGGTGCGCGGGGGATGGCGGCGGGGATCTCGGTCACGTCTTGGGTCCTCCCATTCTTATTTTGGTCAATCTTATTTTGGCAAGGCGCCGCCACTGCCGCGCCCCGGTGGGGGAGCGGGCGGCAGGCTGACGGGATCAGCCGCTCAGTAGAACCAGGGGTTGGCCTGGCGGTGGCCGTCCTCGAACGCGCGGATGGCCTGGGCGTGTCGGGCCAGCGTGGCGCTGACGCCGTCCAGGCCCCGGATCAGGGCGTCGCGACGCAAGGCCTCGACGGCGAAGGGGATGGTTCGGCTGTCGGCATCCACGGTGATGGTCTGCTCCGGCAGGTCGATGGTCAGACCGTTGGCGCCCGGCTGGCCGACCCGGGTCATGAGATCATCAATTACGGCGGCGTCCAGAGTTATGGTCAGGATGCCGTTGCGCTGGCAGTTGTCGTTGAAAATGCCGGCAAAGCTGGTGCCGATCAGGGCGCGGATGCCCAGCTGGGCTAAGCCCCACACCGCATGCTCGCGGGAGGAGCCGCAGCCGAAGTTGGGCCCCACCACCAGGAAGTGGGCGCCCTGCCAGCCGGGGCGGTTCAGGATGAAGTCGGCACGCGGCTCGCCGTCGGGACCGAAACGCAGGTCATAGAATACGCCCCGGTCCAGGCCCTTGCGGTCCACGCCCTTCAGGAACTGCTTGGGCATGATGACGTCGGTGTCGACATTGGGCTGGGGGAAGGGGGCGGCGGGGCCGGTGACGCGGATGAAGGGCTGCATCAGGCGACCTCCTCTTGGACGCTGAACGCGCGCACGTCGGCCAGGTGGCCGGCGATGGCGGCGGCGGCCACCATGGCGGGGCTCATCAGGTGGGTACGGGCGCCCTTGCCCTGCCGGCCCTCGAAATTGCGATTGGTGCTGGAGGCGCAGCGGTCGCCCGGCCGCAGCACGTCGTCGTTCATGGCCAGGCACATGGAACAGCCGGACTGCCGCCATTCGAAACCGGCCTCGGCGAACACCCGGTCCAGCCCCTCGCGCTCCGCCTGCGCCCGCACCTGGGTCGATCCCGGCACGATGATGGCGCGCACGCCGGCCGCCACCCGCCGGCCGCGCAGGATGCGGGCGGCGTCGCGCAGATCCTCGATGCGGGCGTTGGTGCAGGATCCGATGAAGGCATGGCTGATGGCGATGCCGTCCAGCGCCGCCCCCGGCGCCAGGCCCATATAGTCCAGCGCGCGGGAAAGCGCCGCGCGACGGCCAGGCTCCATTTCCGCCTCCGGCGCCGGGACCTGGGCGGTGATGACCGCCGCCTGGTCGGGGCTGGTGCCCCAGGTGACCATGGGCGCCACGTCTTCCGCGGCCAGGTGGACTTCGCGGTCGAAGATGGCGCCCTCGTCGGTCCTGAGCGCCAGCCAGGCCTCCGCCGCCTGGTCCCACAAGTCGCCCTTCGGCGCGCGCGGCCGGCCGTGGATGTAGGCCAGCACCTTCTCATCCGCCGCGATGACGGCGCCACGGGCGCCCGCCTCCACGATCATGGTGCAGACGGTCATGCGCCCCTCCACGCCCATGGCGTCGATGGCGGGCCCGGCGAATTCCACGGCGTAGCCGGTGGCGCCGTCGGCACCGATGCGGCGGATGACCTCCATCACCAGATCCTTGGGCGTCACGCCGGGGGCGAGATCGCCGTCCACCACGACGCGCAGGGTCTTCAGCCGGCGGTACACCAGGGTCTGGGTCGCCAGGTAATGCTCGATGTCCGAGGTGCCGATGCCGAAGCCCAGGGCGCCCAGAGCGCCATAGGCCGTGGTGTGGCTGTCGCCGGCCGCCACCACCATGCCCGGCATGACCAGCCCCTGTTCCGGCGCCACCACATGCTCGATGCCCTGGCGCGGGTCCAGGATGTCGAACAGCTCGATGCCGAAATCGCGGGCGTTCTCGCGGAAATAGGCGATCTGCGCCGCCGCCTCCCTATCCGCCACCTCCAGGGTGCGGTGGCTGGCGGTGGGGTTCACATGGTCCACCACCATCAGGGCGGCCGCCGGGTTCCACACCGGACGCCCCGCCTCGCGCAGGCCGCTGAAGGCCTGGGGGCTGGTATATTCGTTCAGGATGGTGCGGTCGACGTACAGCAATAGCTGTTCCCCTGCCCGCCCCCTGTCGGGGCGGGGGCCGCCGTCATCCAGGCGGCAGACGGTATGGGCGTCGATGATCTTGTCGTAGAGCGTCCGGGGCATTTCTTTCTCCCTATGGACGCACTATGGAAGCCCGGTCGGCTCCTTGCCCAATGCCGTCTCCGTATAAGCTTATGCGGGGGCACGTCCCGCCACATGCGCCCAGAACTTTTCCGCCACGGCGGATTGCCGCGCGCGCGACCGGTAGAGGTGGATTTCCATGGGGATGTCCCAGCTTTCATCGCCGGCGCGCACCAGTTCCCCCCGCTCCAGGTGCTCCGCCACCAGGCTCAAGGGGGACCAGCCCAGGCCGCGTCCGTCCAGCGCCATGGTCACCAGCAGCTTGGCCAGGTGCGAGGTGAAGGTGGGCTTCAGGTGCGTGGCGGGCAGGGCGGTCTCCAGCGCCGCCGCCACGATGCGGCCCATGCCGGATTCCGGGCGATAGGCGACGTAGGCTACGGGTGCGCCGGCATGGCCCGGCAGGGTGTGCAGCGGCCGCCCCGCCGCGTCCGGCGCGCTGACCGGCACCAGCACGTCGTCACCGATGTGGACGGAGCGGAACTGGCCGGGCGCCAGCAGGGTGCTGGCCGCTGGATAATGGTGGCACAGCAGAAACTGCGACTGGCCCTGGATCATCATGCGTTCGCAGATATCCATGTGGTTGGCCACCATCTGGACGTTGATGTTGAAGGGCAGCGTTGCCTCCACCCGGCGCAGCCAGGCGGGGAAGAAGGTCAGCGACAGGGCGTTGGTGGCGGCGAAGCGCAGCAGTTCGGTATGGCCCTGCGCCACCTCCCGCGCCTCATCCCGGCCGCTGGCCAGGCGGCGCAGCGTCTCCTCCGCCGTCACCTGGAAGGATTCGCCGGCGGCGGTCAGTTCCACCGTGTGGGTGGTGCGGTGGAACAGGGGCGTGCCCACCCAATCCTCCAGCGCGCGGATGCGCCGGCTCAGCGCCGGCTGGGTGATGTTGCGGTTCTCCGCCGCGCGGGAAAAGCCGCCGTGCGCCACCACCGCCAGGAAATCCTCCAGCCACGCCACTTCCATGTCCATCCCGCCTTTAACCGACAAAGCGCTCCAGCGCCGTGGCGTCCATCACCTCGACACCCCCATAGCCCCGGCGCACCAGGCCCAGTCGCGCCAGCCGGCCCAGGGCGCGGTTGGCCGTCTGGCGGCTGAGCCCCAGCATGCCGGCCAGATCCTCCTGCGACAACGGCAGAAGCACCGGCCCGCTTCCCGCCTCCTCCAGCCGGCACAGCAGGGCCAGCAGGCGGGCGGTGCGCTGGGGCGTGGGCAGGGCCAGCACCTCCCCCAGGTAATGGGTGGCCTGGCGCAGGTGGCGGCTGAGGATGCCGGCGAAATTGGCCCAGCGGCGGGGATCGGCCTCCACGATCTGCGTGAAGGCTTGGGCCGGCAGGTGCAGCACCAAGCTTTCCCCCCGCGCCACCGCCGTCTGCCCCCGGGGCAGGCCGTCGACCATGGAGACCTCGCCGAACCAGTGCCCCGGCCCCGCATGCAGGATCACCACTTCCCGCCCATCCTCCTGCACCGTGGCCAGGCGCATGCGGCCCGTGACCAGGGCGTACAGCCCATCCGGCGCGTCACCGCCACGATAGACCGCCTGGCCATCGGCGTAGGTCCGCAGCCGCCCCCGCGCCAGGACCTCGGCGCGCAGATCCGCCGGCTGCTCCGCCAGCCACCCCCGCGTCTCCAGCACCTGGGCCACCGCGCGCTTGTCCACCTTCGCCTCTCCCAAATGGTTCGGCTCAGATTGTCAAATCCGCGACATTCTTGGAAGCCGCCCGGGCGTAGGCTGTGCGCATCATAAAAGCACCGGGAGGATCCCATGTTCGACACCGCGCCCAAGCTGGCCCCCGCCGACCAGCCGCCCTTGCGTGACCGCGTCTCGGCCGAGGAATGGCGGTTGCGCGTCGATCTGGCGGCGGCCTACCGCCTGGTGGCCCTGTTCGGTTGGGACGATCTGGTGTTCACCCACATCTCGGCCCGCGTGCCGGGGCCGGAGCACCATTTCCTCATCAATCCCTACGGCATGCTGTTTGAGGAGATCACGGCCAGCAGCCTGGTGAAGGTCGACATGGACGGCAAGGTGGTGCTGGACACCGGCTTCCCCGTCAATCCGGCGGGCTTCACCATCCACTCCGCCGTCCATCAGGTGCGCGAGGACGCGGGCTGCGTCCTGCATCTGCACACCGCCGACGGCACGGCGGTCTCGACCTTGGAGGAAGGCCTGCTGCCTCTGAACCAGACGGCGCAGCTGGTGATCGACGACTTGGCCTATCATGACTACGAAGGGGTGGCGTTCGAGCATGACGAGCGTCCGCGCCTGCAGCGCGACCTGGGCACCAAGAACACCATGCTGCTGCGCAACCACGGCACCCTGACCGTGGGCCGCACGGTGGCGGAGGCCTTCACCCGCATGTATTTTCTGGAACGGTCCTGCACCATGCAGGTGCGCACCTTGACCATGGGCCGGCCGCTCTACCCCGCCGCCCATGACGCCATCGAGCGCAACATCCAGATCAGCCGCATGGGCGTGTCCCAGGCCGCCAACCTGCTGGTCTGGCCGGCCCTGCTGCGCCGGCTGGGCCGCCAGATGCCGGGGTATCAGGACTGACAAACGGGGCGCGGGCGAGGGGCGCCAACCTCCCGCCCATTCTCCATCAATACCCCTCATCCACCCAATGCTGGGTCGACTTCTTGGGCCGCTTGTAGCCGTTGTCCGGCTGGCGCGGGGGCAGGGGCAGTTCCACCGGGCTCAGATCCTTGTAGGGAATCTGGTGCAGCAGGTGGGCGATGCAGTTCAGGCGCGCCTTCTTCTTGTTGTCGGCATCGACGATGTACCAGGGCGCGTGGGCATGGTCGGTATGGGCCAGCATCACGTCCTTGGCTTTGGAATATTCCACCCAGCGGCCGCGCGACTCCAGGTCCATGGGCGACAGCTTCCAGCGCTTCATGGGGTTGTGCATGCGCTCCACGAAGCGCTTCTCCTGCTCCTCATCGCTGACCGAGAACCAGTATTTGATCAGGATGATGCCGGACTTCACCAGCATCTCCTCGAACAGGGGGCAGGCGCGCAGGAACTCCTGGTACTCATCCTCGGTGCAGAAGCCCATGACCTTCTCGACACCGGCGCGGTTGTACCAGCTGCGGTCGAACAGGATCATCTCGCCGGGGCCCGGCAGATGCTGGACATAGCGCTGGAAGTACCACTGGCCCTTCTCCCGCTCTGTGGGCGTGCCCAGGGCCACCACCCGGCAGATGCGGGGGTTCAGGCTTTCGGTGATGCGCTTGATCACGCCGCCCTTGCCGGCGGCGTCGCGCCCCTCGAACAGCACCACCACCTTCAGGCCCTGGATGCGCACCCATTCCTGCAGCTTCAGCAGCTCGAACTGCAGGCGGGCCATCTCATCGATATACTTGTAGTGCTTGGGTGGCCGGCCCGGCTTGCCCGGGCCCAGGATGTTCCAGCGGTCCTCGATGCGCTTATGTTCCTTGGCGTTGCGCAGGATCTCGCCGTCCAGCGGCGGGGCCGGGCTGATGTCCGCCATCTCTTCCGGTGTGGGCTCGCCCACCTCGCCGCCCTGGGCGGTGCCGTTGGTGTGCTGCGTGTTCTGGTTCGCGTGCTTCTTGGACTTGCCGGCCATGGCGTCTCAGGCCTCCCAGTAATGTGCGCGGGTGAACCGTTGCGGTTCCTTGCCAAGCACCTTGTCCCTGAATGGGGCGCCCCATCCTTGCGCCATGTCAATGCGCCCTTCGGTTATGCGGATTGCATAATGAAAGTCACAAGGGCAAGATGGCGGTGACGCACTACGGTCAAGAGGATTAACGATGGTTGCCGCGGGTGAGGCCGACAAGCAGGTGGGTGAGGCGGAACGCATGGCGGCGCTGGCCCGCATGGACGGGCTGGATTTCCTGCACGCCATGATGGCGGGCGACCTGCCGCCGCCGCCCATTTCCCACACCCTGGGCTTCACGCTCAGCCATGCGGAACACGGCTATGCCGTCTTCACCGGCACGCCGGCCCACGCCTATTACAACCCCATCGGCTCGGTCCATGGCGGCTGGATCGCCACCCTGCTGGACAGTTGCATGGCCTGCGCCGTGCAGACTACGCTGACCGGCGGGCGCGGTTACACCACACTGGAACTGAAGATCAACTATATCCGCGCGGTGACGGAGGCGACGGGCCCGGTGCGGGCCGAAGGCCGCGTCATCCACAGCGGCGGACGTACGGCCACCTCCGAAGGCCGTCTGATCGACGCCCAGGGCCGATTGCTAGCCCACGGCACCACCACGTGCCTGGTGTTCGAGCCAAAGGCGACAAGAAAATGAAAGCATGATATAAATTCAAATTAGGAAATTATCTGGAGCATTGATTATGAAATTAAGCGCTTTTATTGAAGAAACTCTTTATGAGATCGCCATTGGAATTGATCGGGCACGAATAAGTGCTCGCAAATATGCGGCAATAAATCCATCAAGGGTGGATGGAAATGACGTGACGGAGAAAAGTTATATAGATTTTGATCTTTCTCTCGTCGTTACAGAAAGTGAAGAATCTAATAAGAAGGGAGATGGTCGTCTGACAGCTGAGGTGCAGGTAGTTTCATTTGTTAAAATTGGGGGCGGCGCAGGTGGGCAGATTGATAACTCGAAATCCTTAAAGTCAGAGCAAACACATCGCATTTCATTCAAGGTTCCCGTCTACTTAAATGCGAATTACAGAAATAATGATGCCGCAGAAGCGGAGGCGGTGAAGTTGGGTTATCAAGATAAATAAATTTATTAGAAGAAAATAAATTTATTAGAAGATATGTGCTGATCCATCAATTTTGGTATCCTGAGTTTCGCCAGATAAGATCAAAGAATTGGTATTTCAGATCGCTTATTCCCCCGCCGATCCTGTCCCCAACTCCAGATAGCTGCCGGGCAGGAAGCGCAGACGTAGCGGGGTCCGGGCGTCGTCGATGGACCCGTCGCTGACGTCCTTGGCGGTGCCGTAGTTGATCTGGATGTCGGGGCGCTTGGGTATGCCGACCACGGCGACGATGCGGCTGCCGGCGCTGAGCAGGCGCGCCGTCACCGTCTGGCTCTGGAAGGCCAGGAGCGCCGGCCGTCCTGGGGGCAGTAGATGGCGCGTGGTCCGGTCGGCCATATAGCTGGCCCAACCCAGGTATGAGGCCAGCGGCGGGTAGGGCCCGTCCGCGCGTTCCTCGTAGAAGGTCACTTCCAGGTCCAGGTCGTGCTTGTTCGCCACCACGGTGAACCGGCCCTGGAACAGGCCATCCACCTCCGTCGCCGTGGCCAGAGGCTCGGTTGCGAAGATCAAGTGGGTCCAAGGACTGGTTTTTTCAGCTGGGATGGTAGCTCAAACCCGGGCGCCGCGCGCGTGGTGGCTCAGGCCCGGATGCCGGTCCGCCGATTCCATGCCGGGGCTTTTGGCCGGCACCGGTTCCACTGCGTCGCCCCCGGCCCGCCCGTCCAGTTCCTCCACGATGCGCCGGTGCAGGGCACCGTCCAGCGGGTACCCCGCCATCAACGCCAGGGTGGCGACGAACAGGCCGCAGGGCAGCAGGGACATGAGCAGGCGCAGGCCGCTCAAGGTCTCCGCGGACTGGGTGGCGTTGGGCACGAAGCCGATGGCGGACAGCAACCAGCCCAGCAGGGCGCCGGCCAGGCCCAGCGCCACCTTCTGCGCCAGCGAGGCCACGCCGAATATCTTGGCCTCGTCCCTGCGGCCGAAGCGCCACTCGTTGTAATCGACCAGGTCGGGCAGCATCGCCCAGAAGCCCACCGCGTGCACGGTGCAGCCCACGAACAGGGCGGCTATGGCCGCCACCGCCAGGGCCGGCCGGTCGCTGGGCGCCATCAGGAAGGCCAGGGAGGACAACGCCGCCAGGCCCGTTCCCGTCTGCCACGACACCTTCTTGCTGGTGCGGCGGGACAGCCATACCCAGAAGGGGACGCTGACGGCGCTGGCGGCGGAGAAGGCGGGCATGGCGTAGGCGGCCAGGTCCATGTCGCCCACGTCGTACTTGAAGAAATAGACCAGGTTGCGGAACTGCAGGGCGCCCGCCACCTGGATCAGGCCGATCGACACCAGCAGGCGCATCAGCGGGCCGGAGCGGCCCAGCGTGCGCAGGAAGCCGACGACATCGCTGTCAAGCGTGGCGCGAGAGGCGGGCGTGAGGGCCGGATACGGCTGTTCCTTGACCACGCTGGCGCACAGCCAGAACAGGGCGACGGACAGGGTGCCCACCACCAGGCCGCTGATGCTGTAGCCCAAACCCCCATAGGCACCCCCTGTCGCCATCCGGTCGATGCGGGCGGCCAGGGCCGGCAGCAGGAAGGACACGGTGATGCCGCCGATGAAGGCGCAGGTCATGCGATAGCCGGTCAGGCTGGACCGTTCCTCCGCGTCCTGGGTGATGCGGGCGGACAGCGAGGCATAGGGGATGGAGACGATGGTGTAGACGCCGCGCCAGGCCATGTGGCTCAGGATGGCATAGGCGATCAGGCCGCCCTGGCCGAAGCCGGGCGCGGTGAAGCAGGCCGCCATGACGGCGCCCAGCGGCACGCCGCCCCACAGGATGAAGGGGCGGTACCGGCCCAATCGCGTGCTGGTGCGGTCGGCCCACACGCCCATCAGGGGATTGGCCAGGCCGTCGGCGATGGCGGCCACCAGGAAACCCACGCCCACCCACACCGGTGGCACGCCCTGCACATCCGTCTGGAAATAGGCCAGGAACAGGGTCATCGCCTGCCAGTGCAGGTTCAGGCCCAAGTCACCGATGGCGTAGCCCAGCTTGGTCTTCAAGGCGACGGGCGCCTGTCCGTATGCCATCTTCCCCCCGGGGAATTCTTCTCTTGGGGCCAGGGTGGCGGCGGAAATGACAGCGGTGCCATTCTCCCGCTTCCGACCCAGGCCAATCCCAGGAAACAACATCCGGTGGCGGTCACGCCAGCATGCCTTTCGGACGGTGGCGGTCAAATGATGGACGGGCGCGCTTTTTTGCGCCATCGATGCAGGATTGCCGCAGCCGGGCGCTTTGGGCGATTGTGGGCCCGCGCCGGTCCCAGGAATGGGGAAGCGGCGTCGATATGGGGATGGGAGTGGACATATGGCGGGGCCTGACCGCAAGCCGACGATCATCGATGTGGCGCGCCTGGCGGGGGCGTCCATCAAGACGGTGTCGCGGGTCATCAACAAGGAACGCTATGTCAGCCCCGACATGCAGGAGCGCATCGAGAAGGCGGTGGCCGAGCTGGGCTATCAGCCCAACATGATGGCCCGCAGCCTGGCCAGCGAACGCTCCAACCTCATTGGCCACCTCTACGGCGACGCCGGCGGCCCGTACACCCTGGAAATCCAGGTGGGCCTGCTGAACCGCTGCCGCGCCCACGGCTATCATTTGATGATCGAGGAAATCGATTATCGCAGCCCCAACGTGGAACAACGGGCCAGCGCCATCGTGAACCAGATGCGCCTGGACGGCGTGGTGCTGACGGCCCCCGTGACCGACAACCCCATCGTGCTGCGGATTTTGGAGGAGGCGGGCGTGCCCTATGTCCGCGTCACGCCGCAGCAGGAATCGGAAACCTCCCCCTCCGTCCGCATCGACGAACGGCAGGCGGCCTACACCCTGACCCAGCACCTGCTGGCCCTGGGCCACCGGCGCATCGGCTTCATCAAGGGCAAGGCCAACCACACCGCCACCATTCTGCGCTACACCGGCTATTGCGAGGCGCTGACCGACGCCGGCGTGACGGTGGACCCGGTACTGGTGGAACAGGGGGAGTTTACCTACGCCTCCGCCGTGGCCTGCGCCCGCCGCCTGCTGGACCAGCCGCACCGCCCCACCGCCATCTTCGCCAGTAACGACGAAATGGCCGCCGCCGTGGTGGCGGAGGCGCACAACCGCGGCTTCAGCCTGCCGGCCAACCTGTCGGTGGTGGGCTTCGACGACACGCCGCTGGCCGAGATGATGTGGCCGCCGCTGACCACGGTGCGCCAGCCGGTGCGGGAAATGGCGGAAACGGCGGCCGACATCCTGATCGGCTTGCTGTCCCAACGCGGCAAGGTGGACTGGCCCAAGCCCGTGCCGCACCAAGTGCTGGCCCACACTATCCTGCTGCGCCAATCCACCGCCCGTCCGCCGGGCAAGGCCTGATCCCCCGAAGCATGGACCCCTAGCGCCGCCCGCCCACCGCCTGTGCCGCCTGGGGCGGGCGGAAGCCGTTGCGGTAGACCTCCTCCACCAGCTCGCGGTGGGTGGGCAGGCTGGACACCGCCTGCGGGGCCACGGTGCGCAGGCCCCGGAACTCGTGCCGCGCCTCATCCATGCGGCGGTGAAGGGCGCGCGCCGGCTCCAGGTCGGTTTTGAAGCCCATGCCGTACAGGACGTATTGGTAGCTGGCGGGCAGGAAGGTCTCGTGGTCGGCCACGAAGTCGAAGCGTCCGGGCGGCCGGTGCGCCCATACGGCCAGGCGGTCGCGCAGGCTCTCCGGTATGGTGGCCGGGTCGGCGTTGTCCCGCCAATAGGCGCTGTCGGTACGCCGGGTGATGCAATAGTGCAGCTTCAGGAAATCGACGATCCGCTCATACCGCTTGCCCATCAGCGCGTTGTAGGTGCGGGCGGTGGCGGCCATGGACGCGGCCGTTTGGGCGCTGTCCAGCCCCGTCTCGCCCCAGGGGAAGTACTGGGCGATCATGTGGGCCGCCACCTCGATCAGCATGATGCCGGTTGATTCCAGCGGCTCGAAAAAGCCGCCAGATAGGCCCACGGCCACGCAGTTGCCCACCCATTGGGCGGTACGGCAGCCCGAGTCGAACTTCAGGAGGCGGACGTCGCGCCCCTCGGCCGCCGGGCCCAGGTAACGGCGCAGCACCTGTTCCGCCCGGGCGTCGTCGGTGTGGCGGCTGGAATAGACGTAGCCGGTGCCCCGGCGGTCGTTCAGGCCGATGTCCCAGGTCCAACCCGCCTCATGCGCCGTGGCCACGGTGTAGGAGGGGATGGGCGCGTCCGGTCGGTCATAGGGCACCTGTAGCGCCACCGCCCGGTCGTTGAACAGCACGTCCTGATAGGATTTGAAGGGCACCTTCAGCGCCCGGCCGATGATCTCCGCCCTGAAACCGCTGCAGTCGATGTAGAGGTCGGCGCTCAGGCTGCCATGCTCGCGCGTGTCCACCCGCGCCACCGCACCACTGCCGTCCAGCACCACGTCGGTGACGGTGCCCACCCGGTGGCGCACGCCCAGTTCGATGGCCACGGTGCGCAGCAGCACGGCCAGGCGGTTGGCGTCGAAGTGATAGGCGTAGTTCAGGGGCGCCGCATAGGGCGGGTCGATGGCTCGTTTGGGTCCGCGCGATGCGTCCGCCACCGCCTTCTGCAGGGTCACGGCCTCGGCGAAGGGCGCGTCGCCGGCCCCGCCCAGCAGCCAGTAGGGCAGCAGTTCCGGCCCGTTGCCCTGATGAGGGAAGTTGAAGGGGTGGAAGTAATGGCTGTGGCCGGCCACGGTGCCCAAGGCCTGGGTCGGCGACGCGTCAGGCGCCGGTGTTTCCGCCCAGTCCACGAAATGGACGCCCTGCTTGAAGGTGGCCGTGCTTTCCCGCAGGAAGCGCGCCTCATCGATGCCGATGGCGGCCAGGGTGGAACGGATGGTGGGGAAGGTGCCCTCGCCCACGCCGATGATGCCGATGTCGCTCGATTCGATCAGGGTGATTTCTGTCCCGCCGGACAGATTGGCGCCCAAGGTCTTGGCCAGGTAGGCGGCGGTCAGCCAGCCGGCTGTGCCCCCGCCCACGATCAGGATACGGCGCCGGGCGCCTTCCGCTGCGGTCATCACTTCCTCCCTCATGGCCGCCTGTTCCCCTTGGCGGAACGGCGGCGGTTCTTATGTTTCTCAAACTGTTAGGGCGGGATGGTCGCCCGCTGTGGCGGCGCCCGCCGACCCGTCACCCAAGGGTTGCCGGCCGGTTCGTTGCGCTGCCGCAGGCATCGTCCCGGGCATGAGGCCAGAATACCACGGTTGCCGCCATATGACAGCGCTGTGCGACAACGTTGTCATAATTTTGTTGACAGCATTGTCAGCCCCGCTAAACATGCGACCCACAACGGCGCCGCACCCATTGGATGTGGGCGGTGACCGTCGAATATCCGCCTAGAGCAACCAGGCTAGAATAAAAGGGAGGAAGCGAGATGAAGGCGAGACTCGGACTCTATCTGCAAGCAGCGGCTGTGATTGCCCTGTCCGGCGGCGCGTACGCGCAGACCGCGACGGCCCCGGCCGGTCCCTCCGATACCATTGCCGAAATCGTCGTTACCGCGACCAAGCGTGAGACCAAGCTGCAGGAAACCCCGATCGCCGTGTCGGCGTTCAGCCAGGAGAGCCTGGATAAGCAGCAGGTCAAAGACATCACCGATCTGTCCAAGTTCGTGCCCAGCCTGCAGTTCGGCCAGCAGGGCGACCAGAACGCCATCACCCTGACCCTGCGCGGCATCGGCAACGACAGCGCCTACACCGAAGTGGCCGACCCCGAGGTCGCCATGTACGTCGACGGCATCTACTCGCCGCGCGCCCAGGGCGCCTCGGTGCTGATGTATGACATGGAACGCGTGGAAGTGCTGCGCGGCCCGCAGGGCACCCTGTTCGGCCGCAACGCCACCGTCGGCGCCGTCAGCCTGATCTCCGCCAAGCCGACCTTCGACAAGGAATACGGCAACGCCGAGGTCGTCGCCGGTTCCTACGGCCGCTTCGGCACCCGCGGCATGTTCAACATGCCCGTCTCCGACAAGCTGGCCTTCCGCGTCGCCTTCGTGACGGACAAGCACGACGGCTATGTCGACTACCAGCCGGCGCCGAACGTCCCTGGCGTGAACCCGGCCGCCTACGTGACCAGCGGTCCGAAGTACTACGCCGGCGACCAGAAGTCGTTCCGCGTCAGCGGCGCCTGGCGCCCGACGGACAGCTTCAGCTGGGACCTAAACTTCGAGTGGTATGAAGACACCGGCACCCCGGTCGAGCCGCTGATGCAGACCCCGCGTCCGGGCACGAACCTGTGGTCGGTGCAGGCCGACACCGCGCCGTTCCAGGACCGCACCGCGAAGTCCGTCCACAGCAAGATGGACTACGACATCAACGACTACCTGCAGCTGTCCTACATCGCCGGCGCGTCCTGGCTGGGCGGCAACAACCAGGTGGACGCGGACAGCGGCGTGCTGCCGCCGACCAGCGCCACCACGCCGTCCGGCGCGTTCGAGCAGAACAGCACCGTCTGGTCCAGCTACGACTTCTTCAGCCACGAACTGCAGCTGAAGTCGTCCGGCGTGCACACCATCGACTGGATCCTGGGTGCGTACTATTCGCACGAAACCAACAAGATCCGCTTCGACATCGATCAGGCCAACGGCTATCGCCTCGGCACCTTCAGCTGGGCCGGCAGCTTCATCCAGTCCGACCGTGAGATCGAATCGGCCGCCGGCTTCGGCCAGGCGACCTGGCATGTCACCGATGACATCCGCCTGACGGGCGGCGTGCGCTACACCCGCGACGACAAGGAAGACATCGGCGGCCGCAACGTCACCTGCAACGGCTGCACCCAGGGCATCTTCGGCCGCGATCCCTACTCCATCCCCGGCTACACGGCGTCGCCCAACGACGTCTATGGCCAGTGGAGCAAGGCCACCTGGCTGGTCCGCGCCGATGCCGACATCATCAAGGACGTGCTGATGACCTATGCCAGCGTCGGCACGGGCTTCAAGTCGGGCAACATCGAGGACGGCGGCAAGCTGGCCGGCCCCGAGACGCTGACCAACTATGAAGTCGGCGCCAAGACGACGCTGTTCGGCGGCCGCGCCACCTTCAACGTGGCGGCCTACTATGAAGACTTCACGGGTTATCAGGTGAACCAGGCGGTCACCACCCGTGACGCCGCCGGCCATGTCATCGGCTCGCAGATCGTGACCCAGAACGCCCAGGGCGCCAAGGCCTACGGCCTGGAAGCCGAACTGGCCGCCAAGGTCACGCCGCGTGACACGATCAACCTGTCGCTGTCCGCCCAGCACACCGAGATGGAAGAGCTGCAGAGCATCGACGCCCGCCTGTACAGCGGCGGCGATGTGTCCCACCTGGTCGAGCTGAAGGGCAACGAGCTGCCCCATGCCCCGGCCCTGTCGGGCACCGTCGGGTACGAGCACGTGTTCGACCTGCCCAACGGCGGCACGCTGACCCCGCGCGTCTCCACCCATTTCGAGACCCGCAGCTACCTGTCCTTCTTCAACGCCGGCACGTACGACGAACAGAAGGCCTATACCCGCACCGACCTGGCCGTCCGTTACGACGCGCCCAGCGGCAAGTGGTCCTTGGAAGGCTTCGTCCAGAACGTGGAAAACGCCAACATCAAGTCCAATGCCGGTGCCTTCGGCGGCCCGGCGACCCCGGTGTGGACGGCCGTGTACCAGCCGCCCCAGACCTGGGGTGTGCGGGCCCACGCCAGCTTCTGATCCAGTTCGTTCGCGTTGTTCGACCCCCGGGGCGCGGGGGGCTCTCCTCTCCCGCGCCCCGGTTTTTCCCTTCTTGGCAGGATACTCTCTCCCCGAATCCTGCGCCTTGATGGGCGGTGCCCCCGCACCGCCCATCCCTTTATCCCCCTGTCGCCATCGCCGTCCGACGCCACGATGACAACGCGTCACGTCGCTTGATTTCGCCCCTGATTTGGGAGACCCCATTGGCCCAGCCAGAGAAGCGGTCGATCACCATTCGGGAAGTCGCGGACCTGGCCAAGGTGTCCATCAAGACCGTGTCGCGGGTCATCAACCGCGAGGCCGGCGTTTCCCACGAGACGCACGCCCGGGTCATGGACGCCATCGCCCGCCTGGACTACCGCCCCAACCTGAACGCCCGGGGCCTGGCCGGCGACCGCTCCTTCCTCATCGGCCTGTTCTATGACAACCCCAGCGCCCATTATATGAGCGACGTGCAGGCGGGTGCCGTGGCCCGCTGCCGCGAGGGCGGCTTCCACCTGCTGGTGGAGCCCTGGGACAGCACCGACCCCAACGTGGGCGACCAGGTCCTGAACCTCATTTCCCAGCTGCGGCTGGAGGGGGTCATCCTGACGCCGCCGCTGGTCGACCACGCCGGTGTGCTGGAGGCCCTGCGCGCCTCGCGCATTCCGCTGGTGCGCATAGCGCCGGACACCGATCGCGAGACGGCGCCCTTCGTCTACATGGACGACTACGCGGCCTCCCGCCAGATGACGGCCTACCTCATCAGCCTAGGCCACCGCCGCATCGGCTTCCTGCTGGGCCATCCCGACCACGGCGCCACCGAACAGCGCTACCGCGGCTTCCGGGATGAACTGGCGGAACACCG
This sequence comes from Nitrospirillum bahiense, assembly GCF_007828025.1. Lineage (NCBI taxonomy): Bacteria > Pseudomonadati > Pseudomonadota > Alphaproteobacteria > Rhodospirillales > Azospirillaceae > Nitrospirillum > Nitrospirillum bahiense. The sequence goes on along the minus strand of NZ_VITO01000006.1, from coordinate 327,763 downwards.
CATCCCCCTGGATCCGGAGCTGGTGCGCCCAGGCCACTTCTCCTACCGCATCGGCATGGCGTGCGCGGAACAGCTGCTGACCCTGGCCGATCGTCCCACCGCCATCTTCGCCAGCAACGACGACATGGCGGCGGCATCCGTCGCGGTGGCGCAGCGCCTGGGCCTGTCGGTGCCGGCCGACCTGTCGGTCGCGGGCTTCGACGACACGCCGGTGGCGCGCATCATCTGGCCGCAGCTCACCACCATCCGCCAGCCCATCAGCCGCATGGCGGCGGCGGCGGCCGACCTGTTGATCGACCGGGCGGTGCGGCGCCAGCCCTGGACCCATCCCATGCCCCGCCGCCTGCTGGAGTTCGAGGTGGTGGTGCGGGAATCGACCGCCCCGCCGTCCAGCGTGCCGTCCCTCGGCCGCGCCCGGCGCTGATCCAATCCAACACTCAAGGCGCGCGGGTACCGGTCCCGCGCGGGAGGACCGTCATGGCCAGTGATGTGAGACTTAAGGGCGGGCATGACGCGCATGCCGGCTCCGGCCTGGTGGTGATGCTGACCCTGGTCGCCACCCTGGGCGGCCTGCTGTTCGGCTACGATACCGCCGTCATCTCGGGGGCCGTGAAGTCCATCGACGCCAACTTCATCGACCCCTTGGGCCTGGCCGATACGGCGCGCGACAGCCTGTCTGGCTTCACCATCTCCAGCGCCCTCATCGGCTGCATCTTCGGCGGCATGGTCGCCGGGTGGGTGGCCGATCGCTTCGGGCGCAAGCGCGGCCTGTTCCTGGCGGCCGTGCTGTTCCTGGTCTCCGCCATTGGGTCGGCCTTGCCGGAACTGGGGCTGGGCACAATCGGCCGCATGGGGCCGGCGGCGCTGACGCCCTTCATCATCTACCGCGTCATCTGCGGCGTCGGCGTGGGCATCGCCAGCATGCTGTCGCCCCTCTACATCGCGGAGATCGCGCCGCCGCATGCCCGCGGCCGCCTCATCTCCTTCAACCAGATGGCCATCGTGCTGGGCATCGCCGGCGTCTATTTCGTCAACTGGGCCATCGCCGCCCAGGGCGACACCGCCTGGCTGAACAGCGTCGGCTGGCGCTGGATGCTGGGATCGGAGGCGTTGCCCGCCGCCCTGTTCCTGGTGCTGCTGGCCTTCGTGCCCGACACGCCGCGCTGGCTGATCAAGGTGGGCCGCACGGCGGAGGCGGAGGCCACGCTGACCCGCCTGATGGGCCCGGCCGAGGCCGCCCTCACCCGACGGGAGATCGAGGGCAGCCTGGTGCAGCATACCGACCGCCTGCTGGCCTACGGCGGACTGGTGCTGGCGGTGGGCATCATGCTGTCGCTGTTCCAGCAGCTGGTAGGCATCAACGCCGTGCTTTATTACGCCCCGCTGATGTTTGAGAACATGGGGGCGGGCACCGACAGCGCGCTGCTTCAGACCGTGGTGGTGGGGGCGGCCAACGTGCTGTTCACCCTGGTGGCCATGGTCACGGTGGATCGGCTGGGACGCAAGCCGCTGCTGATCGCCGGCGCCGCCGTCATGGCGATCGCCATGCTGGCCCTGGGTTTCCTCCTGAATCAGCACCAGATGGGCATTGGCGCGCTGGTGGCGGTGGTGGTCTACGTCGCCGGGTTCGCCTTCTCCTGGGGGCCCGTCGTCTGGGTGCTGCTGGCGGAGATCTTTCCCAACCCCATCAAGGGCAAGGCGCTCAGCATCGCGGTGGCGGCGCAGTGGATCGCCAACTGGGTGGTGTCCTGGTCGTTCAAGGTGCTGGACGGCAACGCCGCGCTGAACGCCATGTTCAACCATGGCTTCGCCTATTACCTCTATGGCGCCTTCAGCATCCTGGCCGGCCTGTTCGTCTGGCGCTTCGTCCCCGAAACCAAGGGACGCAGCCTGGAGGAGATGGAGGGCGTGTGGAAAGCGGCCGGCCGCTGAGCCTTCCTCCTGGCGGTTGATAGCGCTCACAGCTATAGGTTGGGCGGCGCGCCTGGGCACGGGCGCGCCGCTTCCTTTTCTCCGACAGGGTGGTTCCGGTGGCGTCGTTGTTCGAGACTGGTCCCGGGGACGGTGACAGGGTGTTGGCCGATCGGCGGGCGGTGCTGGCCTTCTGGGTCGGGTGCGCCGTGGTGACCGTGGGCGTGGTCCTGCACCTGCCCATGTTCCTGATGGCCAAGGACGTCGGCTATCGCCTGGCCGACATGCCGATGGACATGGGCATGACCATCGGCATGGGCCTGATCATCGTGGGGGTCCTCATCGCCGCCTATGGCCTGCTGCCGCGCAAGACGGCGGTGGCGGCCATCGACCTCGCCGTGGTGCATGATGACGGCCCGCTGCGTGCGGCGCATTGGCGGCTGATGGCGGTCATCGTCGTGGCCCTGGTCATCGACGTCATGAAGCCGGCCAGCCTGGGCTTCGTCCTGCCCGGCATGCGCGAGGAATACGGCGTGGACAAGATGACGGTGGCCTGGCTGCCCATGGCGGCGCTGGCGGGCACGGTCGTGGGTTCCTTGATCTGGGGGGCGCTGGCGGATGTCTATGGCCGCCGCGCCTCCATCCTGCTGTCCTCCGTCATGTTCGTCGGCACCTCCATCTGCGGGGCCATGCCCGATTTCTGGTGGAACGTGGCCATGTGCTTTCTCATGGGGGCGGCGGCGGGCGGCATGTTGCCGGTGGCCTACGCGCTGCTGGCGGAAACCATGCCGCTGCGCCACCGTGGCTGGAACCTGGTGCTGGTGGGCGGCCTGGGGGGCATTGGCGGCTACCTGGCGGCCAGCGGCCTGTCCGCCCTGCTCCAGCCCCTGTATGGCTGGCGCATCATGTGGCTGTTGAACCTGCCCACGGGCTTGATCCTGGTCTTTCTCAATGGCCAAATCCCGGAGTCCCCCCATTTCCTGCTGCTGCGCGGCCGCCTGCGCGAGGCGGAGCGCACGCTGGCCCGCTTCGGCGCCGCCCTGACGCGCGAGGCGGAGGGCGCGCCCGCGTCCAAGGGGGGCGAAACCCATTTCCTCAGCGGCCGCACCTTGGCCCTGACGGTCACCGCCCTGGCCTGGAGCTTCACCAATTTCGGGCTGCTGTTGTGGCTGCCGGCCGAATTGACGGCCCGGGGCATGGATGTGGTCGTGTCCAGCCGCCTGTTGGCGGCGTCCGCCCTCATCGCGTGCCCTACCATCGCGGTGGCGGCGCTGCTCTATTTCCGCTGGAGCACGAAATGGACGCTGGCGCTGATGATCGTCGTCGCCATCGCCGGCCTGGCCGGCGTCATGCGGCTGGGCGACGGGGCCGGCCTGCTGGACGTGGTGGCGCCGGTGGCGCTGCTGATTGTCGGCAGTAACGGCATCCTGGCCGTGCTGCTGCCCTACACGGCCGAGAACTATGCCGTAGGCCTGCGCGGCCGCGCCACCGGCTGGGTCGCCGGCTGCAGCAAGGCCGGCGGCCTGGTGACCCAATGCCTGGCCATCGCGGCGCTGGTGCCCGGCTTGGGGACCCTGGCGCTGGCCATCTGCGGCCTGATGGTGGCCGCGCTGTTGCTGGTCATCTATTTTGGATCCGAAACACGGGTTGGCCGGCGCGATGCGGATCCCCCGCCGACGGCCGCGGCTGCGGAAACCAGCGGCGCTTGAGCCACCCGCTCCGGCGGGGTACCCCGATCGTGCGAGTTCTCCCCGGCTTGCGGTAGCGGCACCATAGCCATTCGGCGCTGTGCGAACGGGAGTGTTGGCGACGGCATGCCAAATCTGATCAACAAAATCGCGACCTGGTGGCTGGGCGAGGGTGAGCAGCCGGCGGCACCTGCCCGTACCGCCCGTCCCGGTGCCGTCGAGCCCATCACGCCCGACGCGGGCCCGGATGATATCCAGGACAGGCTGGGCGCCATCCTGGAGCATCAGGCGCGGGTCAGTGCCGGAACCGTCCAGCTTCTGGGCCTGGAAAGCCTGAAGGAAAAGCTCGGGTCCCGCTGGCCCTCGGTACGCGACCGCGTACACCAGTTGACCGAACGCCTGCTGAACCAGTCGCTGGGCCCCGGCGACGTGGTTTTTCCCTATGGCCCCGACACTTACCTGGTGGTCTTCGCCCAGATGGACGAGCGCGCGGCCGGCTTGCTGTGCGCCCGCGTGCTGCAGGACCTGCAGCGCCTGCTTCTGGGCGACGCCGACACCGCCACGATCGTGGTGCGCACCGCCGTGCGCCAGGTGACAGGCGACCTGGTGCTGAAACCCCATCGCCTGGCGGACCTGTTGGCCGGCACTGCCCGCGCCGAGGCCGTGGCCAAGGGGCGGGAGGATGAGGCGGCGGCGTCGGGAAAGGCTGCGCCCGGCTGGACCGATTTGCACGGTGTACCGGGCCGCGACGCGGGCGGTACCCTTATCCAGGGCGCGGCCGGCGTTGCCGGCGCCCCCGGCTGGATGCCCCTGCCCAGCCAGGGCGGCCGGGCGGGCGGCGGTGCGGCGGGCTTCCGCCAGGGCGAGGTCACGGCCGCTTGGGCGGCGCATGGTCAACTTGGACCGCTGGAAATCGTCTACCGCCCCGTCTGGGACGCCAACCACCAGGCGCTATGTCTTTATATCACCCGGGGGCGGCGCATGCGCCGGGGCGGTCAGGCGGTCTATGGTTATGACTCGATCCCCCAGGCGGCGGTTGGTGCGACCTTGTCGGCCGAAACCCTGAACGCCATCCTGGACCTGGATGAGGAAGCGATGCGCCAGGCCATCGCCGCCTACCTGGAACTCTACGACAACCGCTTCCGCTTCTTCCTTTCCCTGCCGGTGCATTACGAGACGCTGGCCGGGTTGCAGCGCCGTCGGTCTTACGTGGCGCTGGCCAGCCGCATCCCGGCCCATCTCATCCCCTTCCTGACCTATCATCTGGTGGGCCTGCCCGAGGGCACACCCACCGGGCGGTTGGCGGACTTCGTCACCGCCTTGCGCCCCTTCGGACGCAACCTGATGGTGGGCGTGGCCCTGGGGCGCCAGGACATGGCCACGCTGGCCGCGGCGGGGGTCAAGGGCGTGGGCGTCATGCTGCCCGGCGCCGGGGACAGGACGGCCACTGATCACCCCGGGGCGGAGCGGCCCAGCCCGGAACGGGTGGCGACCGACCTGGGCCTGGTGGCGGCCGAGGCCCGGCGCCATCGCCTGAAACTCTATGTCGAGGGCGTGGACTCGGTGGAGATGGAGGGGCTGGTGGACCGCGTGGGCGCCGATTTCATTGCCGGCGACCTGATCGGCGGTTGGACGGAAACGCCGGAACACATCGTGCGCATGTCGCGCGGCGATCTACTGGCCAATTCCCGGCAGCCGCCCTCATAGAAGGCACAACCCTGGAAAGGGAAGGAGACTTACTTCGCCTTGGCGCCCGGCCGCCGATCGGGGGGCAGCTTGGCCCAAAGGCGCCGCGCCTCCGCCGGGTCCTTGGGCGCGCCGTCGCCGTTCTCGTACATCTGCGCCAGCAGGGCTATGGCGCCCTGTTCGCCGCCGTCCGCCGCCTTGCGCAGCCAGTGCAGCGCCTGGGCGTCGTCGCGGGCGACACCCTCGCCCTGGCGGTATTGGAAGCCCAGGGCGAACTGGGCGGGAACCCAACCGCGTTCGGCCGCCATCATGTTCCAGCGCGCGGCCTCCACCGGGTCCTTGGTGACGCCCACGCCGGCCAGGTAGATGGCCCCCATCTGGCCCTGGGCGCGGACGAAGCCCTGGTTGGCCGCCTGCTTGTATAGGCGCGCCGCCTCCGTTGGGTTGGGGGGCACGCCGGTGCCGTTCTGATACATCCAGCCCAGGTTGGTCTGGCCGGCGGGGTCGCCCTGGCGGGCGCCCAGGGTATAGAGGCGCACCGCCTCGGCCACGTTCTTGGGTACCCCGCTGCCGTTCTCGTAATGCCAGCCCAGGCTGACTTGGCCGCGGGCGTTGCCCTGCTCGGCCGCCAGCTTGTACAGGCGCGCGGCCTCCGCCGGGTCCTTGGGCAGGCCGTTGCTGCCCTGGTCGTACAGCACGGCCAGCCCCACCTGGGCCTGGGCGTTGCCCTTCTCCGCCGCCTGGCGCAGATAGGCCAGCGCCTTGTCCTGGTCCACCGTCACGCCCAGGCCCTGGCCGTAAATCTTGGTCAGCTCCACCATGGCACCGGCGTCGCCCTGGTTCGCCAGCTGGGTCAGCGTGGGCAGGGCCCCGGCGTAATCGTGCCTGGCCATGGCCAGGCGCGCCATGGCCAGGTCGGACGCGTTGTCGGCCCAGGCCGGCCTGGCGCCCCCGCCGAACGCCAGCAGGGCGGCAATGGCCAGGGGCAGGGCCAGTTTCGAGACGTGGTGGGCGGCTTGGGGCAGGAATCGCGGCATGGGGTCAGTCCTTGGCCGAAAATGGGGCCCGTCAGGTCGGGCGCAGAACGTCGCGCAGCCAGCGGTTGGCGGGGTCATCGTCACTGGCGCGATGCCAGTAGAGATTAAACGCCAATGGCGGCATGTCCAGTGGCAGGGGCAGGGTTACCAGGGTTCCCCGGCTGCCGTCCACCAGCGGCTGGCTGTGATGGCGACCCATGGTCAGCAGTAAGCCGCCGCCTTTCAGGCCCGCTTCCGCTACCACGCGGCAGGCGGTCTCATACCGTTGGCAGCGCAGCGAAATTTTCCGCTGTATGCCCAGGCGCAACAGGGCGTAGTCCTCTACCGCCGGACCGCTGCGGCGGGAGGAGACGGCGATGTGCGCCGCCGCCATATACCCCTCCAGATCAACAGGGGCATGGCCCGCGGCCGCGACCAGGCAGTAGTCGTCGCTCAACAGCGGCAGGTGGCGCAGGTCGGGATCGGGCGCCAGGGTCACGTCCACCGCCAGGTCCATGCGGCCCCGTGCCAGGTCGGCCTTCATGGTGGCCCGGTCCAGCCGCACGCTGTCCAGCCGGGGGCTGGATCCCTCCGCCAGGTGCCGGCGCAGGCGGGCCATCATGGCCGGCAGCAGGGCGGGTTCTACCGCCTCCGGCATGGCGATGACGGCCTGGCGCAGGTCGCGGTCCGGCTGGAAATCCTGGGCGTCGGCCAGGGCCCGACCCAGGGCCGCCAGCGCCTCGCGCACCCGAGGGGCCAGGCGGCGGGCCAGGGCGGAGGGCGCCACGCCCCGGCCATCGCGGGGGAATAGGGGCTCATCACCTGCGCCCAAGTGCGGGCCCAGCTGGTCGCGCAGGCGGGCCAGGGCATGGCTGACGGCCGATTGCGACAGCGCCAGCTCATCCGCCGCCCGCGTCAAGCTACGCGCCCGGTAGACGGCGTCGAACACCCGCAGCAGGTTCAGGTCCAGCCGCGAAAGCAGGCGAATATCATGAACATTATTCATGGTATATCGCGCATAAACTTCCCATCCGTTCATGTCAATCCGGCGCTACACTCCCCTCAACAAAAGGGAGAGAACGCCGATGGACTTCCAGCCCAGCGCCCGCGGCCAGGACTATCTGGATCGTGTCCGCCGCTTCATCGCCGACCACATCGCCCCGGTGGAGGCGCAGTACTGGCGCGACGTGGCCGCCCATGACGGTCCCGACTGGACCGCCTGGCGCGTGCCACCCAAGATGGAAGAGCTGAAGGCCCGGGCCAAGGCCGAGGGCCTGTGGAACATGTTTCTGCCCGACGCGGAATTGGGCGCCGGTCTCAGCACCCTGGAATACGCCCCTATCGCCGAGGCCACGGGCCACAGCCTGATGGCACCGGAGGTGTTCAACTGCAACGCCCCCGACACCGGCAATATGGAGGTGCTGTGGCGCTACGGCAGCAAGGAGCAGCAGGAACAGTGGCTGAAACCGCTGCTGGCCGGGGAAATCCGCAGCGTCTTCAGCATGACCGAGCCGGAGGTGGCCTCCTCCGACGCCACCAACATGGCGGCGACGGCGGTGGTCGAGGGGGACGAGGTGGTGGTCACGGGGCGCAAATGGTGGTCCAGCGGCATCGGCGATCCCCGCGCCCGCATTGCCATCGTCATGGCCCGCACGCCGGATGAGAGCCGCGACCGCCATCACCAGCATTCCATGGTGCTGGTGCCCCTGGACGCGCCGGGCGTACGCATCGAACGCATGCTGCCCGTCTTCGGCGCCTGGGACGCCCCCCACGGCCATGGCGAGGTGGTGTTCGACCGGGTGCGCGTGCCCGCATCCAACCTGATCGCCGGCCCCGGCATGGGGTTCGAGATCGCGCAGGGGCGCCTGGGCCCCGGCCGCATCCACCACTGCATGCGCTGCCTGGGCGCGGCCGAGGCGGCGCTGGACCTCATGATCCGCCGGGGCACCAGCCGCACCGCCTTCGGCCGCCCCTTGATCGATCTGGGCGGCAACCGCGAACGCGTGGCGGAGGCCCGCGTGGCCATCGACCAGGCCCGTCTGCTGACCCTCTATGCCGCCTGGAAGATGGACAAGGTGGGGACCCAGGCGGCCCTGACCGAGATTTCCGCCATCAAGGTGGTGGCGCCCAGCGTGCTGGAACGAGTGGTGGACGATGCCATCCAGATGCATGGCGGCGCCGGCGTGTCGGGCGACACGCCGCTGGCCGGCTTCTACGCCCAGGCGCGGTCCCTGCGCCTGGCCGATGGACCGGATGAGGTGCACAAGGCCATGATCGCCCGTATCGAGCTGGCCAAGCGCGGCTACAAGAAAGCACCGGCATGAGCCGCCAGCTCCTGCCGGTGTAGGCCGCGACCGCGGCCGCCGGAGTTTTCGGGGCAGCGGAGCGGACCGGAAAACGAGGAAGCCTAGCGGCCGGACGGCCGCGCCCGGCGATTGAGGGGCCTTTTAAAGGCCAATGAAAATAAGGGAGGGTTGAGGGGATGGGTATCACGCCGAAGACGGGGCCTCAGGGCGGGCGTATCTTCATCACCGGCGGGGCCAGCGGCCTGGGCCTGGCGCTGGGCAAGCGCTACGCCCGCGCCGGCTGGCGCGTGGCCGTGGGCGACATCAACCCCGACGCCATGGCGGCGGCGGTGGCGGAACTGTCGGCCATCGCTCCCGATGCCTTTTCCATCCCCTGCGACGTGCGCGATGACGCGGCGCTGGACGCGGCCGCCCAGGCCCTGACCCAGCGCTGGGGCGGGGTCGACATCGTCGTCAACAACGCCGGCGTGGCCCAGGCCGGCAACATCGACGACACGCCGCTGGATGATTGGCGCTGGATCATCGACATCAACCTGATGGGCGTGGTGCGGGGCTGCAGGGCCTTCACGCCCATGTTCAAGGCGCAGGGCCACGGCTATTTCGTGAACACCGCCTCCATGGCCGGCCTGCTCGATATGCCGACGATGAGCGCCTACAACGCCACCAAGGCGGCGGTGGTCTCCCTTTCCGAGACGCTGCAGCACGAACTGGCGCCCAGCGGCATCGGCGTCAGCGTCATCTGCCCGTCCTTCTTCAAGACCAACCTGGCCAGCAGCCTGCGGACCACCGACCCCCGCCTGCGGGCCCGGGTGGACAAGCTGCTGAACCGCCCCGGCATCACGGCCGACGACGTGGCGGAATATGTCTACCAGGGTGTGGCCGCGGGCCGCTGCCATCTGTTGCCGCACAAGGAGGGCCGCCGCTTCTGGCTGATGAAGCGGCTGATGCCGCGCGCCTGGTACGTGGCCATGATCGACAAGCGGGCGCGCAGCATGGCAAGACCGTCGCGCACCGCCGCCGGCGAGCCCCAGCAGCCGGCGGCCCCCTCGACCGGGTCGCGCGGATGACGGCGGCGTCCGTGGCGGCGGGGGAGGCCTCGCCCCGTCCCGTGACCGACCGGGCGGGCCCGGTTCGGCCGGGCGAGGATCTGGACGTCGCGGTGGTCGACCGCTGGCTGAAGGAACGGCGGCCGGACCTGCGGGGCCTGCCGGCCGTGACGCAATATTCAGGCGGGGCCAGCAACTGGACCTATCGCCTGGCCTATGGCGAAGACGGGATGGAGGGCGACTTCATCCTGCGCCGGCCGCCCGCCGGCACCAAGGCCAAGTCCGCCCATGACATGGCGCGTGAATTCCGTGTGCAGCAGGCGCTGAAGCCCGTCTTTCCCTGGGTGCCCACCATGGTGGGGCTGTGCCAGGACGAACGGGTCATCGGCGCCGACTTCTATGTCATGGAACGCATCGCCGGAATAATCCCCCGGGCCAATCTGCCGCGCGGCCTGGACCTGGGGCCGGACGCGGTGCGCCGCCTGTGCCTGGCCATGGTGGACAAGCTGGTGGCCCTGCATCGCGTGGATCCGGAGGCCGCCGGCCTTTCGGCCCTGGGCAAGGGCGACGGCTATTGCCGCCGCCAGGTGGAGGGGTGGTCCGGCCGCTACCAGAAGGCGCGCACCTGGAACGTGCCCTCCTTCGCCAAGGTGCGGGCCTGGCTGGCGGCCAACACGCCGGCGGACAGCGCCGCGTGCGTCATCCATAACGACTGGCGTTTCGACAATCTGGTGCTGGACGCGGCCGATCCCACCCATGTCATCGGCGTGCTGGATTGGGAAATGGCCACCATCGGCGACCCGCTGATGGATCTGGGCGGGGCGCTCGCCTACTGGGTGCAGGCGGACGACGATTTCTTCATGCGTTCCATCCGCCGCCAGCCCACCCACCTGCCGGGAATGCTGACGCGGGACCAGGTGGTGGCGCACTACCTGGCGGCCATGGGCGACCGGCTGGACGCGAAGGCGGTGGACTGGACCTTTTATGAGGTGTTCGGCCTGTTTCGCCTGGCCGTCATCGCCCAGCAGATCTATTACCGCTACCACCACCGCCAGACCCGCAACCCGGCCTTCAAGCGCTTCTGGCTGCTGGTGACCTACCTGGACTGGCGTTGCCGCCGCATCCTGCGCCTGGCGGGGCGCTGATCCCATGGTGGCGCTGCACCTCATCCGTCATGGCCAGGCCTCCTTCGGGGCGGACGATTACGACCGGCTGTCGGCGCTGGGCATCGCCCAGGGCCGGGTGGTGGGCCGGCAGCTGGGCGCCCGGTTGGGGGCGGCGGACATCGTCGCCGTCAGCGGCAGCCTGAACCGTCACCGCGACACCGCCGCCGCCTGCCTTGAGGCCATGGGCCGGGGCGGCGTGGCCCTGGCCATCGATCCCGACCTGAATGAGTACGACCCGGCCGACGTGGTCGCCTGCCATCGTCCCGATTTGGCTGACGCCGCCGCGCTCAGGGCGGAACTGGCCACCGCGCCCGATCCCCGGCGTGCCTACCAGGCCCTGTTCGCCGAGGCGGTGGCCCGCTGGATGGGCGGCCAGCACGATGGCGACTACACCGAATGCTGGCCGGTGTTCCGTAACCGTGTGCTGGCCGGCTTGGCCCGGGCGGCGCAAGCGGGCGCCCAGGCGGGCAACACCGTCCTGGTCTTCACCTCCGGCGGGCCCATCATGGCGGCGGTGCAGGCGGTGCTGGGTTTGGATGATGCCGGCGCCCGGCACGTGCACTGGGCCCTGGTCAACGGCGGCGTCACCAAGCTGCTGGCCTCATCCAAGGCCGCGGGCCGGGTGGGGGCGGGCTGGTCGCTGTCCAGCCTGAACGAGCAGGCGGGCCTGGACGGGCCGGACGGCCTGCTGACATATCGCTGAGGAACCGAGATGCCGGCCAAGACCATCCTCATCACCGGCGCCAGCTCCGGCTTGGGCCTGGGCATGGCCCGGGAATTCGCCGCCCTGGGCCGCGACCTCGCCCTGTGCGCCCGCCGCACCGACAGGCTGGAGGCGCTGCGGGACGAGCTGCTGCGGGCCCACCCCGGCATCCGGGTATCCATCCGCCCGCTGGACGTCACCGACCATGCGGCGGTGTTCGAGACCTTCCGTGCTTTCGATACCGAAATGGGTGGGCTGGACCGCATCATCGTCAACGCTGGCATCGGTTCCGGCCGGCGCATCGGCACCGGGCACTTCGCCGACAACCTGGCCACGGCCCAGACCAACTTCGTGGCGGCCCTGGCACAGTGCGAGGCGGCACTTGAGATATTCCGGACCCGGAACGAAGGCCATCTGGTGGTCATCTCTTCCATGAGCGCGCTGCGTGGCCTGCCCAAGCATATGACCACCTACGCCGCCACCAAGGCCGGCTTGGCCGCCCTGACAGAGGGCATCCAGGCCGACCTGCTGCGCAGCCCCATCCGGGTCAGCAGCATCCTGCCCGGCTACATCCGCACCGAACTGAACGAGGGCGCCAAGCGCCTGCCCTTCGCCATTCCCGGCGATGTGGGCAGCCGCCTGCTGGTGAAGGCCATCGAGCGGGAACCGGCCAAGGCCTACGTCCCCGCCTGGCCCTGGGCCTACATGGCGCCGATCATGAGGCTGCTGCCCCTGTCGCTGGTGGCCAAGCTGGCTTAGGCGGCCTTGCGTCGCCAGCGGCGCCAGACCAGGCGCAGCAGCCAGCCGGCCAGAGCCGCCAGCGGCATCCAAGGCAGGATGCGGGCGGTGAAGGTCATGACGTTGGCCAACGAGTCCACCAGGATGTCGGCGAAGTCCTTGGCGGCGGCTTTCAGCGGGCGCCAGTCCACACCGTTGGGTTTGGGCTCATCCGGCTGGATGCCTTCGTACCGGATGTCGACCTTCACCATCTCCGTCTGGGTGCGCAGGTAGTCGCGCTGGGCGGTGGCGCTTTCGATGTCGCCCTGCACCTGGGCCAGGGTGTGTTCCACGTTCAGCAGGTCGCCGACGTTCTTGGTGCTGGTCTCCCGCAGCAGGGTGGTCAGCCGCTCGCGCAGGGCGATCTTGGTCTCCAAGCGTTTGTCGACATCCAGCACGGCCAGCGTCTTGTCCTCGCTGGTTTCGGAATGGGCGGCGATCTCCGCCGGCGGGGCCGCCAGGCTGGCGGTGAAGGGGGCCAAGGCCGCCGGCGGCAGGCGCAGGCTGGTGTGGGCGTTGATCTGGCCCCGATACCCGTTGCGGTTCAACTGGGACTCGAGAATCTGGCACCCCAGCTTGGCGCAGGCGTCCAGGTCGCGCCGCTGTGCCGCCTCCACCGCGTCGGCCGGCAGATGCAGGGTATAGCTGTGGCTGACGGCCACGTATTTCGGCTTCATGGCGTCCAGCCCCTGCGGCGCCATGCCGAAAGAGGTGACGAAATCCTCTTTCGCCCCGGGAATGGGCCCCGTCGGCCGGGCCACCGTCGCCATTTCCTTTTTTTCCGGCGCCTTGCCACAGGCGGCGGCGGCCAGGCAGGCGGCCAGGACCAGTGGCAGGCTGGGCCTGCGGGCATACCCCATCATTCGCGATCCCCATCGGCAAATTGTGTGAGGCGCGCAGGTTAAAAACCAAGGGTGGCGGATGTGCGGAGGAATCGTGGCTTTGTCGCCACGATCGGCTCAGGGCCGCAACCAGGGGGCGGCGGGCGTCCAGAAGATGATGTCCACGCCCAGATAACGCTCCGCGTACTCCACCACCGCGTCCTTGGTGAAGGGCTTGCCGGTTTTAGGGTCGGTGTAGGTCAGGGTGGGTTCCTGCACCGCCATGGCCACCAGGGGCAGCCGGCCCTTGTAGCGGTTGAAGAAGGGGTAGGCGTTGGCCATCTGGGCCTTGCGGCCGGGGACGATGTCCGGCCCGCCCAGGCCCACGCCGTTGGCGGCGGCGAAGGCGAACAGGCGGGACATGTAGTGGTGGTCGTCCCCCCATTCGCAGGGCCAGAAGTTCACGTATTGCACCACCCGGGACCGGGTAAAGGCCCGGCGGGCGGCGGCCAGGTTGTCCAGCGTGGCGTCGACATAGGCGTCGCAGCTGAAGCCGGCGTTGGGCTGTCTGGGATCGATGTCGGCGGCCGTTTCCGGCAGGGTGATGGCCAGCACCCGGCCGTCGAAGCGCGCGGCCAGTGCGGCCAGCAGGGCCTGGTAGCGGGCACGGAGCGCCGGGTTCCACTGGGCCGCCACCCAGCCCTGGGCAACGGGCTTGCCCTGGCCCGGCCGGTCGACCTGCGCCACCAGCCCGCCGCCATAGGCGGGGTCCGTCAGCAGATAGTCCGGCAGGTGGCGCGCCTTGGGCGTGAAGAAGCGGTCCTGCACCTGGATGACCAGCTTCTTGCCCAGCGGTTCTAGCCGCGCCAGCGCCGCGTCGATGGCGCCGAAGTCGTATTGGCCCCGCGCCGGTTCCAGGCTTTTCCAGGAATAGACCAGTTGCACCCCCTCCACCTCCGGCCGGCGCAGGACGGCATCGTGCCGCTCCAGCGCGTCGGCCGGCATGTAGAGGAAGGTGCGGGGTGCCGCCGCCCATGCGGGCAGGCTGAACAGCAGGAGGGCGAGAAGGCTGAGGATCAGGCGGGTCATGGCGGGTGATACGGGCGCGGGCAGGTATCACCTGCGGTGCCGCTTTCTCAGGTCACCGTCGCCTTGCGCTGCCTCAGCCGCCGGGCGAAGCGGCGCAGCAGCCAGGCGGCCAGCACCACCAGGGGCAGCCAGGGCAGGACGATGGCGACAAAGTCCACCAGGGTCGCGACCGAGCCGATCAGGGTTTGGCCAAATTCCTTGATGGCATCCTGGATGGGCGCCCAGTTCAGGCCCTCCTTCAGGGGCTTCGCCGGCGCTTCCCCATTATAATTGATGGTGATCTCGACGGTGTCGGTGATCGTGCGCAGGTGATCGCGCTGAGCGGTGGTGCTTTCGATGTCGCCCTGGACCTGGGCGATCTGCTGTTCCAGTTCCAGCAGGTCATGGACGCTTTTCGAGGTCGTGCCGCGCAGCAGGGTGGTCAGCCGCTCCCGCAGCGCGCTTTTGGTCTCCAGGCGCTTGTCCACATCCAGGACCGCCAACGTCTTGTCTTCCGCTGTGCGGGAATGGGCGGTCACTTCCGCCGGTGGGGCGCTCAAGTCCTTGGTGAACGCCTCCACTGCCTGTGGCGGCAGTCGCAACTCCGTGGTCGCCAGGATCATGCCGTCCGGGCCATGCTCTAGAATGGTTTTGAGCACGACGCAGTTGAGTTTGGCGCAGGTGTCGAGATGGCGCTGTTGCGTCGCCTCCACCGCCGCGGCCGGTAGCTTCAGGGTGAAGGCGTGGCTGACGGCGATATAGGTATGGGCCGCTATTGCCCCGGATGACGATGGGGGTGGGGGTGCGGCTTCAATCGGCGTCTCCATCGGGGCAATGCCCGTCGCGACTGGTCCATGATAGGTATCGTAGACGATCTCTTCCTTCTTTTTGCACCCGCCCAGCGCCAGCAGGGCCGCCGCCGCGACCGCCAGACTCCATCCCGTCCGTCCCATGTCCCCATCCCCTCGGAAGGCCGCCCGCGCTGAAACGCGGCGTTAATACGAAACGGTATCGGGCCTTTCGGCTGAATACAACCAGGAATACCAAAGGGTTCGCGGAAACAAATATTCAATAGTTGTGACAAATCCTGTCCATCTGGTCATGTTTTTTCCGCCACATGGCGGGGACCATTGACAGGGCGGGGATCGCCCGCCATCAACGGGGCGCGATACTGCGGTTGCGAAACCAAAGGGGGCGGTTGGTGGTGAAGGCAAAGACCTGGCCGGTCATGGCTGTGGTGGTGGCGATGGGGCTGTCGCTGCTGGGGGCCACCGGCGCCCGCGCGACCCAAGCCGGAACGCCCAGGCCGACAGCGGGGGAATCGGCGCCTTTCCTGGTCGTCAGCGACATGCACTTCAACCCGCTGGACGACACCAGTCTGGCCGCACGGCTGGACGCGGCGCCGGCCAAGGACTGGCCGGCCATCCTGGACGGCACGGCCGGCCGCCGCCTGTCGCCCTTCGGCCGGGACAGCAACTGGTTCGTACTGCGTTCCGCCATGGCCGCCATGCGGCACGCCCAGCCGCACCCGGCCTATATCCTGCACACCGGCGACATGCTGGCCCACGATTTCCGCGACACGTTCGAAGCGGCGTTGCCGGCGCACAAAGGGGATGAGGCGGCCTACCGCGTCTTCGCCCTGAAAACGGTCACGACCCTGCTGGAAACCTTGCGGCACACCTTCCCCAGCGTGCCGATACTGACGGCGCTGGGCAACAACGACAGCTATTGCGGCGACTACGCCGTGGAACCCAGCGGCCAGTTCCTGGGCGACACCCTGCCGCTGCTGACCCAGGGCTTCGGTCGCACCCTGAACAGCCGGGCGGACCAGGCCGGCATCGGGCGCGACTGGCGCCAGGCCGGCAACTACGTTATGCCGCATCCGACCCTGAAGGGCGTGCGCATCCTGTCCTTCGACACGGTGATGCTGACCCGCAAGTACAAGAACAACTGCGGCCGGGCGGATGACACGCCCCAGGACACCACGCTGGCCTGGCTGCACCAAGCCCTGGCCGACGCCAGGGCTGCAGGCGACAGCGTCTGGTTGATCACCCACGTGGTGCCGGGCATCGATGGCTTCGCCACCGCCAACAACTGGTCCAAGGCGGCCAAGGCGGCGGCGGCGGCCGGCCAACCGATACCCGCCTGCACCGCGCCCGTGGAACTGTTCGCCCCCGGCATGGAGGCGCGGTTCGAGGCGGAGCTGGCGCAGTATCACGACATCATCAAGGTGCTGTTCGCGGGCCACATCCATATGGACGACCTGCGCCTGGTGGGGCCGCCGGGTGCTGGCGTGCCCGTGCTGGTGACCCCGGCCGTCAGCCCGGTTTACCAGCAGAGCCCCTCGTTCAAGCTGGGCCAGGCGGCGCCCGACGGCACCATCGCCCACCTCACCACCTATTACCTGACCAACCTGAGCGACCAGCCCAGCGTGGCCAGCGCGCATTGGGTGCCGGAATACGACACCGCGCAGGCCTGGGGCGCCAGGCCGCTGAGCCCCGATGCCCTGCGCGGCATCATCGCGCATATCCGTGACAGCGCCCCCGCCCGCGCGCTGTACCGCAGCATCTACAGTGTCGCCCGGCCCCAGGCCTCCGCCATGATTCCGGATAACCAGGCCCTGTATCTCTGCGCCCTGGATAACACCCTGGCGGAGGCCTACACCCGCTGCGCCTGCCCGGCCCCCTGAAGGAGCAACCATGTCCGTCCGCGCCCTCATCCTCGCCCTGTCCCTGACGGTGCTGGCCGGTTGCGCCAACCAGGCGACACCGGTGGCGGATCTGCCCAACCTGGGCGTGGTGAAGACCCAGCTGGTGGCCTATCACGACAGCGGCGCCTATGACCGCGACTTGGCACGCGTAGCGGGGGAGGCTGGGGCCTGGATCACGGCGCGCGCCGCCACCCTGCCGGCCGGATCCCACCCCGCCCTGGTGCTGGACATCGATGAGACGTCGCTCAGCAACTGGCCGCAGCTGAAGATCAACGACTTCGGTTACATCAAGGCCGGCGGCTGCGATCTGGACCGGGGGCCCTGCGCGGCCCCGGCGTGGGAGATGATGGGACGCGCCACCGTCATCGCGCCGACGCTGGAACTCTACCGCCAGGCGCGGGCAGCAGGCGTCGCGGTGTTCTTCATCACCGGCCGGCCGGAGGCGGAGCGCGAGGCCACCGCCCGCAACCTGGCGGCGGCCGGGTATGAGGGCTGGGCCGGCCTGGTGCTGCGCGCCCCCGGCGCCCACGGCTCGGCGGCGGATTACAAGATGGCGGAGCGGGCGCGCATCGAGGCGCAGGGCTACACCATCATCGCCAACATGGGCGACCAGGACAGCGACCTGGCCGGCGGCCACGCCGAGCGCACCTTCAAGCTGGCCAATCCCTTCTACTTCATCCCCTAAATCCTTAAGCCGGCCTGTCAATCTTGCAATTAAAGCGGGCCGCCCGCATCCTCGGCCCCGACCCCGCGCAACCGCGGGGGCCAGCGCCGCGTGGCGGCGGAGCGAATGCCTTTGGGGGGCGGGGATGAGCGGGGAGATCGACGCGGCCGGTGGCCTGGCGGAAGCCAGCCTGGTGGCCAGGGCCATCGAGGGCGAACGGCACCACACGGCCGTCAGCCATGAGGACGGGCACCACCGTTGCGCCAACTGCGGTGCGCATCTGGCAGGCGCCTATTGCCATGCCTGCGGACAGCCGGGGCACGTCCACCGGTCCATGCTGCACATTGCGGAAGAGTTCTTCCACGGCATCCTGCATTTCGACAGCAAGGTCTGGCGCACCTTTCCCATGCTGGCGTTCCGGCCGGGCAAGCTGACGCGCAACTATGTCCACGGCCACCGCGTGCGCTATGTCTCGCCCCTGGCGCTGTTCCTGTTCTGCGTCTTCCTCATGTTCTTCTCTCTGTCCTTCATCGATACGCCCAACAAGGTGATCAACGGCAACGCGTTGAAGAACCTGGACCACGGATCCATGGCCGACGGCCGGGTCGAGCTGGAATCGGCGGTGAACGACGCCAAGGCGGAACTGCAGGATGCGGAAAACGACCTGGCCGAGGCGCGGCAGGACGGCGGCAACGTCGACAAGGCCACCGCCCGCCGGGACAAGCGCCAACAGGAACTGAAGGTGGCGGAGGCCGTGCTGAAGGCCTTCGACGTGGCGGCGGAGAAGGTTGGCCAAGCGGCGTCCACCGCTTCAGCTCCGGCCCCGGCCGGCGCCCCGGCTCCGGCGGAAGGGGTGGCGCCGCCAGCGCCTACGGTCGCCCCCGATGCGGCGGAATCTTCAGCCGGACCCGAGGCTCAGCCCCATAAACCCACCAAGGAAGAGCATCGCCAGCAGCAGATGGCCAAGCTGTTCGGCGCCACGGACGAGGAGCCGGCCACGGGGGATGAGCCATCCTGGGCGCGGGCGGCCAAGCGGCTGGCCGATTCCAAGGAGATGTTCGACGTCGACCTCGGCATGCCGAAGCTGGAGGAACACATCCGCCACGCCCTGCGCAACCCCGAGCTGACGCTCTACAAGATGAAGGAATCGGCCTCCAAGCTGTCCTTCCTGCTGGTCCCGCTATCCGTGCCTTTCATCTGGCTGATGTTCCTGTTCAAGCGCGGCATCTACCTCTACGACCACGTGGTCTTCGCGCTGCACTCCCTGTCCTTCATGGCCGTGCTGACGGCGGTGGCCGCTCTCGGCTCCCGCGCCGGGCTGGGGGCGGCCGCCATCGGCAGCCTCATGTGCTTCGCGCCGCCCGTCCACATGTACGCCCATCTGAAGGGCGCCTACCGCCTCGGCACCTTCGGCGCCCTGTGGCGCACCATGGTGCTGCTGTGGGTGGCCCTGCTGGCGCTGACCTTCTACCTGGTCTTCATCGTCTCCATGGGGTTGGTGGAGTAACCGGCGCCTACTCCAGGCTTTCGGTCAGGCTGGCGGCGATGGTGCGGGTGGGCGTGGTGGCGTCGGGGTTGGCCAGCACCAGCATCCGGCGGCCCTGACGGGTGTAGGCCATGGCGGCGCGGATCTGCGGGTCGTTGCGGAACAGGGCCATGAAGGCCCCGTCGGCGTAGGCCTGGTACAGCCCGTCCTGCAGCATGTCGGCCAGCCGGTCGTTATGCTTGGCCACGAAGAAGTAGAGGTAGAAGTCGCGATAGAACAGCGCGACGTCGCGGGCCACCGTCACCGGCACGCCGGCCTGTTGCGCCCGCTCCACCTCCTGGTCGATGTCCAGGCTGCTGCGCGGCACGGCGTCGGCACCGCCGGTGGCGACCTCGTTGTACAGGTTGCCCGCCGTCTCATGCACCGTCTGGCCGGCGGCGCGCAGCAGACGGGCTTCGGGCCAGCCAGGCCCCTGCGCCAGCGACACCTGCCCCGGCGACAGGGGCGTGCCGGCGTTGATCTTGGCCTGCGCCGCCTCATTCACCGCCAGCAGGCGATAGCCCATCAGCCCCCGAGCCAGCGGCACCCGCACCGGCTGGAAGTGTGCCTCCAGCGCCGGCGCGGTGGGCAGCCAATAGACATCCACCGTGCCGTTGTCCGGCTGTTCCAGCAGGCGCAACACCTGCGCGGTGGGCAGGGTGTGGTTGTCGACCTTCAGCACATAGGGCCGGCCGCTCTTGTCCAGGGCCAGCTTCAGTACCTTCAGCACGTAGGCGGGTGCCGTGCCTTGGTTCAGGGCGTGCACCACCAGCGGCGCCGGGGCCGGGACGGAGGCGCCAGGCATGGCGAGGCCGCCGGTGTCGATGGGATCATCGCTGGCGGCCAGGGCGGACACAGCCCAGAAGGCGGGTATCAGGAAGGTGAGGATGAGG
Source organism: Nitrospirillum bahiense (assembly GCF_007828025.1). Lineage (NCBI taxonomy): Bacteria > Pseudomonadati > Pseudomonadota > Alphaproteobacteria > Rhodospirillales > Azospirillaceae > Nitrospirillum > Nitrospirillum bahiense. The sequence continues at coordinate 307,783 of NZ_VITO01000006.1, read as the reverse complement.
AGGGCGAGGGGCAGCCGCAAGACGGGCTGCCGCTGGCTGAACCGCGGGGCGGGCATCATGGCGCAAACACATCCCTTCGGCCCCTTCTGCCAAAGGGCCGTTGTCGCTTGGTGGTGGCGGGCCCTTCTGGGCCTTGGTACGGCCGACCTTATCGGCGGCTTTTTTCCTGAGCGACCCCTGATCCCGGGGGCCAGGGTTGCCCAAGGGATTGAAGACTACGCCGTCAGTCCTAACCAGTCGTTAAGGCTTGAGCATTAGGTCGCCCGGGTAAACTTGGCGTCATCGCGTGCAGCCGTCTTGTGGGGGTGCGACATTTACGCACGTACCCTCCGGCTATCCCACAGTACAGCTAAAGCATTGAGAAAAATTATCTATAATAATCAATGAATTAATATGGTTCCCGCAGCAGATTCCGGCAAGTGTCTGTTAATCCCTCTTTAATTGGGGGAGGGGGATCAAGGGGGCGTCATTTCACCGGACCGCCATTGGCCGTCCACAGCACGCCGCATCCAGGAAAGGACCCCTTATCATGACAGCCTGGCGCAACCTCTCCATCCGCCTGAAGGTCCTGACGGCGTTCCTGGTGGTCTTCCTGGCGACGCTGGGCCTGGGGCTGTTCGGCCTCAGCCGGACGGAAGCGGTAAGCGGCACCGCCGCCGACATGCGCGACAACTGGCTGCCATCGACGGCGTTGCTGGGCCGTCTGGGCGTGGCGGTGGCCGACGCCCGCGTGGTCGAGGGGCGGGTGATCATCGCCGCCAGCGCCAACGACACGACGCTGATACAGGCCACGGTCAAGCAGTACGCCGGCGCGACCGCCGCCGTGGAAAAGGCGCGCGCCGATTATCAGCCGCTGATAACCGCCGGCACGGATGACGAGCGGCTGATGAAGGAATTCGACGCCAATTGGGTGCAGTACAGGGCCATCGCCGCGCGGGTCCAGGACATGGTGACCAAGGGCGAGGTGGCGCAGGCGTTGCCGCTCTACCTGGGCGAGGGACTGAAACAATACCAGGCGGCGCGCGATGCCATCATCGCGGACAACGACTTCAACGGGAAAGAGGGCAAGAAGGCCGCCGACGCGGGCCAGGCCCTGTCCGACAGCGCCGTGTGGATGACCTGGGTGGCCATCGCCGTCACCGCCCTGCTGTGCGGCGGCGCCACGGTGGTCATCGTCTCGGGGGTCGTCCGTCCCATTGCCCGCACCACCGGCGTGGTCGAGACCATGGCGGCCGGAAACCTTGGGGTCACCGTCACCGACACCGACCGGGGGGACGAGGTGGGCACGCTGGCCCGCGCGCTGGAGGTGTTTCGCGACGGCATGGTCAAGGCCCGCGACCTGGCCCAGGCGCAGGAGCTGGAGCGTCAGGCCAAGGAACGCCGCGCCGTGGCTCTGGAGGGCCTGGTCCAGGGCTTCGAGGCCAAGGTGGCCCAGTTGGTGGACGCCCTGGCCGGTGCCGCGACGGAAATGCAGGCCACGGCCGAGAGCATGGCCAGCACGGCGGAGCAGACCAACACCCAGTCCAGTGCCGTGGCCGCCGCCGCCCAGCAGGCCTCCGCCAACGTCCAGACGGTGGCCTCAGCCACGGATGAAATGGTGGCGACGGTGCAGGAGATCAGCAGCCAGGTGGAAAAGTCGCGCACCATCGCCACCAAGGCCATCCAGGAGGCGAACGACACCAGCGGCACCGCCCGGCGCCTGGCCGACAGCGCCCAGCGCATCGGCGAGATCGTGCAACTGATCAGCGACATCGCCGGGCAGACCAACCTGCTGGCGCTGAACGCCACCATCGAGGCGGCCCGGGCGGGCGAGGCGGGCAAGGGCTTCGCCGTCGTGGCCAGCGAGGTGAAAAGCCTGGCCAACCAGACCGCCAAGGCCACCGGCGACATCGAAAGCCAGATCGGCGAGATCCAGGGCCTGACGACCCAGGCCGTGGCCGCCATCGAGAGCGTCAGCCGCACCATCAACGAGATGTCGGACATCGCCATGGCCATCGCCTCCGCCATCGAGGAGCAGTCGGCCACCACTTCGGAAATCGCCCGCAGCGTGAACGAGGCCGCCAAGGGCACCGAGGACGTGTCGCGCAACATCACCGGTGTGCACCAGGCGGCGGTGGCCACCGCCGCTGCCGCCGGCCAGCTGCAGGACTCCGCCCGCGACGTGTCGCACCAGGCGGAGGATCTGAACGCCGAGGTGTCGCGCTTCATCATCGGGGTGAAGGCGGCCTGATCCGGCTGTGACGCCTGCTCCAGCGGCCCGGGATCGCAGGATGCCGGGCCGTTCCTTTTCGGGGCTTTAATGAACGGCGGCCCCTTCTGCTATGGAATTTTAATGGCCTGATGGCGGCTCAATGGGGGCCTGGACGACCCCCGCCGGACACGCCGCCATGTTGGGCTTCACCACCCTGATCGACCTCATCACCCATACCCCTGACATCGCCACGGCTGACCAGCCGCTGCCGGCGCCACGCGCGGCCGACTGGTCCTTCGCCACGCCGGCCCATCTGCCGGCCGGCGGTTCCGTGTGCGTCGACCTGGCCGCAGGCCGGGTGTGGATCAGTGATCCCCGCCGTGCCGGTGATTTCCCCCTGGCGGAGGTGGCGGTGCAGCCCATCCGGCCGGCCGACATTGCCCGGCCCGAGGCGCTGGCCCAGGTGGTCCTGTGGGCGGGGGAGCCGGTGCCCTGGCGCTACCGCGTCCCTTGCGCCTCCTGGCGGCAGGCCCGCACCGTGGCGGCGGAATTGGCCCTGGTGCTGGAGCGCGCCGCCGGCGAAGAGGGCAGCCGCTGCCTCAGCTTCTGACCTAACAGTGGCACGAGATGGTGACTCGTGCCGCTGTAGGCCCCGACCGGGGCCGCCGGAGCGAGCACCGCAGGGCGCAGCGAGGACAAGCCTAGGCGGACGGATGTCCGCCGCCCGGCGCGTGAGGGTGCATTTGAACGGTTACGTTCAAATGCCGCGCATTAGGTGCGTCTTGCGGGCGGGGTACCGCTTTGGCCGATGCGGCGTGAAGTGGGGCCCCGCCCTGGGTAGGCCGCCGGTCCGGACCCCCCGGCGGCCTATTCCCTTTGTGCGACGCAAAACCTTCTTCGCGGCTGCGAGAGCGCTTGGTTATACTGCGGCCTCGCGGGGTTATCCCCTGGCGCCGGTGGCAAGCGGCGCGCGGGACCGACTGAAGAGGGAAAGCTGATGGCCTTTACCGACGCGACCGGCCCTAGGGGCCCGTTTGACCAAAAGGGCCCATTCGAGATGCCCGCGGGCTTCCTTGACCCCAGTAATCATTGGCCTTTCCGCCTGTGGCAGGACGGGCTGGCCTACACGGTCGACGCCTTCCAGCGCACCGCCCTGGTGATGGACGTGCTGCGCCAGCGCGGCGCCCAGTACCATGAACACATGGCCCAGACGGCGCCCACGGTGCTCAGCTTCGAAAGCGAGACGGTGCTGGATGGCGCCACCTTGCCCCGGCCGGTGAATTATTCGTTGCAGCGCATCATTCCGCCGGCGGGCGTCGAGCTGGACCTTAAGAAGCGCCCCTTCGTCATCGTCGATCCCCGCGCCGGCCACGGCCCCGGTATCGGTGGCTTCAAGTCGGACAGCGAGATCGGCGTGGCCCTGGCCGCCGGCCATCCCTGCTATTTCATCGGCTTCCTGCCGCGCCCGGTGCCGGGCCAGACGGTGGAGGACGTGATCGCGGCCGAGGCCGCCTGCCTGGAAAAGGTCATCGAGCTGCATCCGGAGGCCGAGGGCAAGCCGGTGGTCATCGGCAACTGCCAGGCGGGCTGGCAGCTGATGATGACGGCGGCCATCCGCCCCGACCTGTTCGGCCCCATCATCATCGCCGGCACGCCCCTGTCCTTCTGGGCCGGCCATCGCGGGCAGGACCCCATGCGCTACAGCGGCGGCCTGCTGGGCGGCAGCTGGCTGACGGCCTTCGCCAGCGACCTGGGCGCCGGCCTGTTCGACGGCGCCTGGCTGGTGCAGAATTTCGAGAACCTGAACCCCGCCAACACCCTGGTGGGCAAGCAGTACGCCCTGTGGGACAAGGTCGACACCGAGGCGCCGCGCTACCTGGGCTTCGAGAAGTGGTGGAACGGCCACGTCCTGCTGAACGGCGAGGAAATCCAGTACATCGTCGACAAGCTGTTCGTCGGCAACCGCCTGGCCACCGCCGACATCGTCACCAAGGACGGCGTGCGCGTGGACCTGCGGGCCATCCGCTCCCCCATCATCGTCTTCTGCTCCAAGGGTGACAACATCTCCCCACCGCCGCAGGCGCTGGGCTGGATTTGCGACCTGTATGAAAGCGTGGACGACATCCGCTGCCACGGCCAGACCATCGTCTACGCCGTGCATGAAAGCGTGGGCCACCTGGGCATCTTCGTCTCCGCCGCCGTAGCGCGGAAGGAACATCGCGAGTTCGCGTCGAACATCGACTTCATCGACGTGCTGCCCCCTGGCCTGTACGAGGCGCAGATCCTGCCGGCCGAGGCCGCCCCCTCCGGCCAGTCCGGGCAGGAGGGCGACCCCAACGTCCTGCGCTTCGCCGCCCGCAGCATCAATGACGTGGCGGCCCATGTCGAACCCCTGCCGGATGACGAACGCCGCTTCGCCACCGTGTCCCGTCTCTCCCGAGTGACGCTGGGTCTCTACCGCGACCTCCTGCAGCCCTGGGTGCGCCAGCTGGTGGGGGAGACGGCGGCGGAAATCCTGCGCGGCCTCCACCCCCTGCGCCTCAGCTATGAACTGTTCTCCGACACCAACCCCTGGCTGAACGGCGTGCCGGAGCTGGCCGCCGCCGCCCGGCGCGACCGTCGCCCGGTTGGGTCGGAGAACATCTGGCGCAACCTGGAACAGCGGCTGGCCCGCCAGATGGAAACGGCGCTGGACGTCTACCGCGACCGCCGCGACGCGACGGCGGAGGCGCTGTTCATGGGCATCTACGGGCACCCGCTGACCCAGGCGCTGTTCGGCCTCAACGCCGACGACGCCCCGCCCCGGAGCCATCCCGGCGAGACCCCGGAACACCGCCGCTTCCTGGCGGAACAGGGGGCGGAGCTGCGCCGACGTCTGCATGAGGGCGGCCTGCGCGAGGCCGGCATGCGCGCCCTGCTGCATGTGGCGCTGGCGGAGCGCATGGCCGATGCCCGCGGCTTCAACGCCCTGCGCGGTTTGCGCGACATCCACGGCCGGGGCCTGGAACTGGCGGAGTTCAAGCAGCTGGTGCGCGATCAGTTCCTGATGCTGCTGCTGGACCCGGCGGCGGCCCTGGAAACCCTGCCCGAGCTGCTGGCTGGCGCCACGGCGGAGGAAATCACCCGCCTTTCGGAAGGCCTGGTGATGGTGGCCGGCGCCGCCGGTCCGCTGGACACCAAGGGCCGGGAACGGCTGGATAGCGTGGTGGCCTTGTTCAAGGACCTGGCCGCCAAGGCGCCCAAGGCCCCTGGCGAGGCCTCGACCACCGCCAGCACTCCTGCCCCGGACACAGCCTTGCCCAACCCGGTGCTGGACGAGGCACCGGCGGCGGCTGCCCCCGCCGCCGCGGCGGAACCCAGCGCGCCGACGCCGCCCCGGTCCAAACCCACCGCCGCCAAGGTGCGCCGGGCCAAGGCGGCCCCCACGCCGACGGAGCCCCCGCCCGCCGAGACCTCCGTGATCACTGAAGAACCCACCAGCCCGCCGGTGGAGGTGGCGGCCGAACCCAAGCCCGGCCCCGTGGCCACGGCCCCGGTGACCGTGCCCCAGCGCGCGCCGGCCCCCCGCCGCGCCAAGGCGCCCCGGCGATAAGGATCGCGCATTCACACGTCCTGCGGGCAAATGCCATTGGTCTGATCCGCCCTCCCGTCTAGAATGCTGTCCCGGGGCCGGTGGTGTTGGCCGGGTTGGTTGGCGTGGGGGATGGATATGCGTGGGTGTTTGGCGGGTGCGGTCCTGGCCTGGTGCCTGGGCGGCGGCTTTAATTACGCCTTGGCGGCGGATAAGCCCGTCGTGGCCCCGCCGGAGTCCTGGGTGAAGCTGGTCACCGCCCCCGTGGCCCTGGCGGGGGGCAGCGCCTCCGCCGCGATCCAGGTGCTGCTGACCGACTGGCAGTTGAACCAAGCCGCCGCCGGCCTGTCGGTCTACAACCATAGCGTCCTGCGGGCGCAGACGCCGCAGGGGCTCGGCGCCTTGGGCTCCCTGCAACTGAGCTGGAACCCCAACACCGACGTCCTGACCCTGCATCAGTACCAGATCCGTCGGGGCGACCAAGTCATCGATCTGCTGCCGGCATCCCAGCCCTTCACGATCCTGCGGCGGGAACGCAATCTGGAGGCGGCGACCCTGGACGGCACGCTGACCGTCACCCTGCAGCCGCCGGGCCTGCAGGTGGGCGACGTGCTGGAAACCGCCTATACCCTGACGCGCAACGATCCCGTCCTGCAGGGCCAAGTGGGGGAGCTGTTCACCGAACTCTGGATAGCGCCAGCGGCCCGCGTCCATGTGCGGGCCACTTGGCCCCGGTCCCAGCCCTTGCGCTGGCGCGCCACCGATGGACTGGACAAGCCCAAGACGGCGCCGGGCGAATTGAGCCTGGATATGCGGGATGTCGCGGAACTGCACGGGCCGGAGGGCGCGCCGGCCCGCTATTTCAATTTCCGCCAGCTGGAGTTCAGCTCTTACGCGTCGTGGGCCGAGCTTTCCGCCCAGATGGCGGCACTGTTCGCCGAGGCATCGGTGCTGGCACCGGATTCGCCCCTGAACGCGGAGGTGGCGCGCATCCGCGCCGTGTCGGGCGAGCCCAAGGTACGGGCGGGCCTGGCGCTGGCCTTGGTGGAGGACCAGGTGCGCTATCTGTTTCTGGGCATGAACAACGGCGCTCTGGTGCCGGCGGCGGCCGACCTGACCTGGACGCGCCGCTTCGGTGACTGCAAGGGCAAGACGGCGCTGCTGCTGGCCCTGTTGCACGCCCTGGACATTCCGGCCGAACCGGCCCTGGTCAGCACGGCGGCCGGTGATGGTATGGATGCCCGTCTGCCCATGCCGGGCCTGTTCGACCATGTGTTGGTGCGGGCGCATATCGATGGCCATGACTATTGGCTGGACGGCACCCGCGAGGGTGATGCCGGCCGCGACCTGGACCGGCTGCCGGTGCCCTATTTCCATTGGGCGCTGCCGCTGCTGCCCGAGGATGGCGCCTTGGTGCCCCTGGTGCCGCCGGCCCTGGATGAGCCGTCGGAGTTGACGACGCTTACTATCGATGCGTCCGCTGGGATCACCATGCCGGTCCACGTCCACGGCGAAAAGCTTTTGACTGGCGACGGCGCCCTGGAGGTGAAACGCGGCCTGGACAACCTATCAGCCGAAGCGCGTGACCGAGCGCTGAGGAATTTCTGGACCAAACACTATCCCACCCTGCAGCCAAAGACCGTGGGCGATCATTTTGACGTGGCCACGGGGCGACAGACCCTGGTGGTGGACGGTGAACAGACGCTGGAATGGAAGCGCTTGGCGGCAACCACAGCGCAATACCTGCAACTGCCGGACGGGGAACTGGGCTGGAAGGCAGATGCCAAGCGCCAGCCGGGCCCGCACCAGGATGCCCCTTACGCCGTCAGCTTTCCCTATTATGAGCGGACGCGGAAGACCGTCATCCTGCCGTCCGAAGCGCTGGGCGCCACCGTTCACGGCAGTGCCGTCGACAAAACGGTAATGGAAATGGCCTTCCATCGCGACCTGAAGGTGGAGCGCAATATCATGATCCTGGATGTCAGCACGCGCGCCCTGAAGCCGGAATATGTGGGATCAACCGTGGATGCCGATACTGCCGCCGCCGAAATCCGCAGCCTATCGGAAGAGGCAGTCTATCTGATGACGCCGTTGAACTACCGTGGCACGGCGAAGGAGCAGGAGTTGTTCTTGGCCAAGGTGCCCCAGACGCCGGAAGGGCTGGTGGGCCGCGCCGACATCCTATTCCAACGCGGCGACAAGGCCGGGGCCCTAGCAGATGTGGAAAAGGCCATCACCCTGAGGCCCGATTGGGCGCCGGCTTATGGCGTGCGCGGCTATATCCGGATGGAAATGGGAGATGCCAAGGCTGCTCAAGCGGATTTTGACAAGGCCCTGATATTAGACCCCGCCTGCCAGCAGGCGATGAACGGCAACGCCCAGCTAGCTCTGAACCAGGGGCGTAACGACGACACCATCCTGCTCACCACGCGCATGTTGCAGCTATGGCCAACCGATTTCTACGCCTTGGGGCAACGGATGCAGGCCTATTATCGTTTGCAGAAGCCTGACCAGGCCTTCGCCGATGCCACGGAACTGAAGCGGCTGGACCCCAATCGTTTGGATGCCTATCAGGTTCGCGCTAACGTCCTGCGTCAGCGGGGCGAGATGGATGCCATGCTGGCGGAGGGTGAGGCGGCCATTGCCGCGCGGCCCAACGATGCCGAAGCCTATGCCCTGAAGGGCGTGGCCCTGGAAATCCTGGGGCGGAAGGATGAAGCGGTGGCGGTCTACGACCGTGCCCTGGCGTTGAAGCCCACCGCCCCCGTCTATGCCCAGCGCGCCCGCGCGCGGCCGGCATCCGACCAAAAGGGCAAGGTCGCCGATCTGACCGCCGCCTTGGCGCTGGACCCGAACCGGAGCGACTATCTGACGGCCTTGGGCATGGCCCAGGCGCGCCTGGGCGACAACGTCGCGGCGGAGGCCACCTTCAATCGGGCATTGAGTCTGGCCAGCGATAAGGCCCAGGGATATGCCTTGATCAACCGGGGCCGGTTCTACGCCGACATCCACCGCGATCAGCAGGCGCGGGAGGATTTCGCCAAGGCGCGCGACAAGGTGGCGGGCCAGGCGGCCGGCCTGAACAGCTTGTGCTGGGAACAGGCGACTGCAGGCTTCGCGCTGGATACCGCCTTGGCCGACTGCGACGCGGCGCTGAAACTGCAGCCGACCTCCAGCTCTATCCAGGACAGCCGAGCTTTTGTCCTGCTGCGCCTGGGGCGCTACGACGAGGCCATCGCCCAGTATGATGAGGCGCTGAAGGATCGCGCCACCAGTGGGGCCAGCCTCTATGGCCGGGGGCTGGCCAAGCTGCGCAAAGGCATGGCGCAGGAAGGGCAGGCCGATTTGACCGCCGCCCGGGCCAACGCCGCCGGCATCGATGATACCTTCAAGGACTATGGCGTCATCCCGTGAGCGGGGTGTCCGCCGGCTTGGCGGGCGCCACGGTTCGGATCAGGCCGGCCAGAGCGTCCAGCGCCGGCTGGCGGGCGAAGGTGGGGCGGCTGACCAGGCGGATCAGGCGGCCGGTCCCCGCGCCGGCCAGGGGGCGGAAGGCCACGTCCCGGCGCCCCGCATGGACCGCCGCCGCCAGGGCCGGCACCAGGGTGGTGCCGTAGCCGGCCGCCACCATGTTCAGCAAGGTTTCCAGGCTGGTGGCGCGCAGGGACCAGCCACCGGGGTCGGGCCGGGCGCAGGCGGCCAGGGCCTGGTCGCGCAGGCAATGGCCGTCGGCCAGCACCAGCAGGTCGGCCGCCAGCGCTGCCTCGTCCACCGCTTCGCCGCTGTCCGCCAGCGCATGATCCGGGGGCAGGGCGGCCAGAAACTTTTCCTGGAACAGGGGCTGCTCCACCAGATCCCCGCCCACCACCGGGGTGGCGATCAGGGCGGCATCCAATTGGCGCCGCCGCAGCCGTTCCACCACGGCGTCGGTGGTGTCTTCCCACAATTCCAGGGTCAGGGCGGGGCAGCGCCGGCGCAAGGGCGCGAACACCCGGGGCATGAGGTAAGGCCCCAGGGTGGGGATGACGCCCAGGGTCAGGGGACCTGCCAGCGGATCGCGGGCGCCCGCGAGGGCCACGATGGCGTCGGCCTCCGCCACCGCCCGGGCGGCATGGACCAGCACCTCCTCCCCCAGCGGCGTGGGCGCCACCCATTTGTTGGTGCGCTCGAACAGGGGGGCGCCCAGCCGCGCCTCCAGCTTGGCCACCTGGCTGCTGAGGGTGGGCTGACTGACGTTGCAGGCGGCGGCGGCCCGGCCGAAGTGGCGGTGCTGGGCCACGGCCAGCAGGTATCGCAGGTCGCGAAGGTTCACGAGGACGCCCTTTCGAAAGCGCACTGACGATATATGTGGTCTATCGTGATGATACGAACAATCGATTTTACGCATGAAGGTCGGACGGCGTAGCTTTTCCTCGTCGGGCGCACGGACGCCCAAGCCCATCAGAAGACGACGAGGGACGATAGTCATGACCAGCCAGCCACCCCGCATGACCACCACCGGGGGCGCCCCCATCGCCGACAACCAGAACAGCCTGACCGCCGGCCCGCGCGGCCCCGTGCTGATGCAGGACTATCAGCTTATGGAAAAGCTGGCGCACCAGAACCGTGAGCGCATTCCGGAGCGTGTGGTGCATGCCAAGGGCTGGGGCGCCTTCGGCACCCTGACCGTCACCCATGACATCACCCGCTACACCCGCGCCAAGGTGTTCGGGGCGGTGGGCAAGAAGACCGACCTGCTGATCCGTTTCTCCACCGTCGCCGGTGAACTGGGGGCTGCGGATGCCGAGCGCGACGTGCGCGGCTTCGCCGTCAAATTCTATACCGAGGAAGGCAACTGGGACGTGGTGGGCAACAACACGCCCGTCTTCTTCATCCGCGACCCGCTGAAGTTCCCGGACTTCATCCACACGCAGAAGCGCCATCCCCGCACCAACCTTCGCAGCCCCACCGCCATGTGGGACTTCTGGTCCCTGTCGCCGGAAAGCCTGCACCAGGTCACCATCCTGATGTCGGATCGCGGCCTGCCGCCCAGCCCGCGCTTCATGAACGGCTACGGCAGCCACACCTACAGCTTCTGGAACGACCAGGGCGAACGCTTCTGGGTGAAGTTCCACTTCAAGACCCAGCAGGGCCACAAGCACCTGACCAATGATGAGGCCGCCCAGGTGGTGGGGCGGTCGCGCGAAAGCTATCAGGAAGACCTGTTCGGTAGCATCGAGGCAGGCGACTTCCCGCGCTGGACCCTGCAGGTCCAGGTGATGCCCGAGGCCGACGCCGACAAGACGCCCTACAACCCCTTCGACCTGACCAAGGTGTGGCCGCACGCCGACTATCCGCTGATCGACGTGGGTGTGGTGGAACTGAACCGCAACCCCGACAACTACTTCGCGGAGATCGAGCAGGCGGCGTTCAGCCCATCCAACGTCGTCCCCGGTATCGGCCACAGCCCGGACAAGATGCTGCAGGCCCGCATCTTCTCCTACGCCGACGCCCACCGCTACCGCCTGGGCACGCATTACGAAGCGCTGCCGGTGAACCAGCCGAAGTGTCCGGTGCACCACTATCACAAGGACGGGGCCATGCGCTTCTTCCGCAACGACACCGGCAACCCCGACGCCTATTACGAACCCAACAGCCTGGGCGGCCCGGCCCAGGACCCCAGCGTGGCCGAACCGCCGCTGCGCCTGTCGGGCGAGGTCGGCCGCCATGACCACCGCGCGGGCAATGACGACTACAGCCAGCCGCGCGCCCTGTTCGCCCTGATGGACCAGGGCCAGAAGGATCGGCTGTTCGCAAACATCGCCGCCGCCATGCGGGGCGTGCCGCAGGCCATTGTGGAGCGCCAGCTGGGTCACTTCGCCCTGGTCCATGCCGACTATGCGGCGGGTGTGCGCCGGGCCCTGGCCCAGGGCGAGGGCGCCGGCCGGCCGGAGACGGCCATCCCCTGACACCCCATCCCACCCTGGAGCCCGTCCCCCAAACCGGCCCTTCCCCGTGATCCCCCACCGGGAACAGGCCTTGGCACCAGGGAACCTGGTGACCGGGTGTGCCCGAAAAGCCACCCGGTCACATTTTTCTTTAACAAACGCGCACTTTCAGGTTGTGGCCGGGCGGCCCGGCGGCTTAGCCTGCAGCCCATCACAACAAAGGGTCATATTCCGATGCGCCTCGTCACCCAATTCAGCCAGCAAACCGCTGTGCCGCTTGGGGCGGGGCTTTGTCTGTTTATGACACGGGGTTTGGGGGACAACGGCTAAGCACCGTCCCCGACACACCCGATAACAGGCCCCGCGAGCAGCTGCCCGCGGGGCTTTTTGTTTTCCCCAATCCCGCCGATGCCGCCGTCCCATTCCTTGCGGGGCGGTGGCGTCACCGCCCTGGCAATGCCGGCGCGGCGCGGGAACGACCTTTTAAAATTGGGATGGTTCTCATGGACTTGGACACGCTGATCACCATCGCGCCCAACCTGTTCTTGCCCGCCGCCTTCGCTGGCGTCTTCCTGAAGGCCATGCTGCTGGGCCTGGGCGTGGCGGCGCCGGTGGGCCCTATGGCCTTCCTGTGCATGCGGCGCACGCTGGCCGGCGGCTGGCGCCTGGGCCTGGCCACCGGGGCGGGTATCGCCACCGGCGACGGCGTCTACGCCGGTATCGCCGCCTTGGGCTTGACGGAGGTCTCGGCCTTCGTCACCGACCATGGTCGGCCGCTGCACCTGCTGGCCGGGCTGTTCCTGGGCTGGCTGGCCTATGCCGCCCTGCGGCCCAAGCCCGCCGGCCCTGAAACGCTACAGGGCGATAACCGGCCGGCCGCCCTCTCGACGCTGTCCCTGCCGCGCGCCTGGGCCTCCTCCTTCCTGCTGACCCTGACCAATCCGCCCACCATCATCGTCTTCGCCGCGATGCTGACGGCCTTCGTTCCCCTCTCGGCCCTTTCCGGCGCGGAGGTGGCACGCCTGCGCATCGCCACCACGGTGGCCGGCGTGGCGGCGGGTTCGCTGTTGTGGTGGGTGGTGCTGGTGGCGGGGGTGGCGGCATTGCGCGGCATGATGGCGCCGCGCGTGGCGCGGGCGCTGGACATCACCGCCGGCCTGGCCTTCCTGGCCTTCGCGGCGGTGGAGCTGCACCGGGCGGTCCTGCCGTGAGAGGCGCGTCAGCGTCCGCGGTATCGGGCCAGGACGTGCCGGCCCTCGGGCGACATCTTGGGCAGCACCTCCATCATGATGTCCTCCAACACCGGGCCGATGGGTTGGCGCTGTTCGCGGGCGTTGGCCATGGCGGCGCGCAGGGCATCGGGGTCCAGCGGCGTGCGGTCGATCTCCGCCCGCACCTGATCCATGGCGGCGGTGAAGCGGCCCTGTGCCGCCTCCAGCTGCGCCATGTGGCTGACGATGGCGCCGCGCAGCAGGCTGCGATCCCCCGCCGGCAGCTGTTCCGCCAACTGCCCCACCAGGGTGGCCAGCGCGTTTCCGGCGGCGGAGCGGGCCAGCGCCGGGGGCAGGGCGCCCAGGGCCGCCCGCTGGCGCCATTGCTGGGCGCCCAGGAAGGCCAGCAGGAACAGGTTCAGGGCCAGGGACAGAAGGAAGAGGAAGCGCAGAACCGGTGACCGCATGGGGGTAAACCTTCGGTGAAGAACGGGGCGGACGGGAAACGGGGGCGCTACTGCACCAGCCAGTCACCACCCACACCCGCCAGGGTGAACAGGGTGGCCAGCGAGGCCGTCGCTGGCGCCGTCGCCTCGGCCGGCGGCGTCAGCCAGGTGCCGGCCAGCCAGCCGGCCACCGCCATGGTGGCGAAGACGGCGCCGGCCGGCCGCCAGGACAGCCAGGGGGTCGACGGGGCCGGAACCTGCCGCTGGCGGATGCGGCGCAGGCTGGCGTCGATGCCGGCCTGGACGCGGACGGCGCCCGGCGCATCTTCTTCCAGGCCGTCGCCGGCAAGCGGGGCCCAGCGGCGCAAGGCGGCTTCCCACAGGTCGCGCGCGTCCGCGTCCTGGGCACGCACGCGCCGGGCGGCGCGCCGGGTCGCCGACGGCCAGTGGTCGATGTCCGGCCCGTGGGCCGCCAGCAACTGGGCGAATTCCTCAATGGTCATGGCTCACCCTTCCTTCCAAAAGGCTCCTTGCCGCCTCTGGTCAGCGCCCGCTCCAGCGCGCCCCGGGCACGGTACAGCAGCGACCAGTAGGCGCGCAGGTTCAAGCCCAGCACGGCCGACGCCTGGGGCCCCGGCATTTCCTGGTAATAGAACAGCACCAGGGCCGCGCGCTGCTTTTCCGGCAGGCTGGCCAAGGCATCGCGCACGCGCCGTTGTTCCGACCGGCGTTCCATAGTCTCGGCGGCCCCGTCGCTGGGGTCGGCCACGTCCATCGCCGCCTCCAGCGGGGCGTGCCGGCGACCGCGCAGGCGGTCGAGGCACAGCCGGTAGGTGACGGTGTAAAGCCAGGTGGACAGCTGGGCGCGGCCGGGCGTCCAGCGTGCCGCATGGTTCCACACCCGCACCAACACCTCCTGCGCCACGTCGTCGGCTTCCGCTTCCGAGGTCAGCAGGCGCTTGGCCAGTCGCCAGGTGGCCGCATAGTGGCGCTGGCCCACCTGGCGCAGCGCCCGCTCGTCCCCCTGGGCGACGCGGGCCATCAGGACGTCGTCGTCCGCCCCATCGTCCCCATGGGCGGCGGGCAGGCGGCCCCAGGGCTGCTGGCCCGTCACGGGATGTCCTGTCGCAAGGACGCGCCCCGCGCGCTCAGGCTGTCGCCGGGGCGGCCGAACAGCTGGCGCAGGCGGGCGCTTACCCCCCGTGCCCGGGCCACGTCACGGGCCATGGCCGTCCATTCGCGCAGGCACACCACCAGCGGATTGCTGCTGGGTGCGACATGGGCCAGGCCGTAGGTCAACGGCACATCGGGCGACGCCTGGCCGAAGGTGCCGAACAGCCGGTCCCAGACGATGACCACGCCGCCGTAGTTGCGATCCAGGTATTCCGGGTTGCTGGCATGGTGCACCCGGTGGTGGGCGGGGGTGTTCAGCACCCATTCCAGTGGGCCCAGGGTGCCCACCGCCTCGGTATGCAGCCAGAACTGATAGAACAGGTTCAGCGCCAGCATCGCCGCCACCGCCACCGGGCTGAAGCCCAGGAAATACAGGGGAACGTAGACCAGCCAGCCGCAGGACAGCACTTCCGTCACCCCCAGCCGAAAGGCGCTGGCCAGATGCAAGGCGGCGGGGGAATGGTGGACGCTGTGCGATGCCCAGACCCAGCGCACCTCATGACCCAGGCGATGGCCCCAGTAGTAGCAGAACTCCTCTCCCGCAAACAGCAGGGTCAGACCCCACCAGCGGTCCAGCGGCACGGTGGCGATGCGGTGGGTCCAGGCATACCAGGCCACCGGCGCCACGACGCCGGCCAGCACCAGCTTCATGGGGATGCGCATCAGCAGGACGGCCACCGAGGTTGCCGTTTCCGACCAGGGATAGGGCCGCCGCCGCGTGGCGTACCACGCCACCTCCGCCGCCACGGCGGCCGCGACGAAGGGGTAGAACTTCAGGGGAAGGACGCTGGCGCCACCCAGGATGGCCATGGCCGAACCTCACGGGAAACGGTGGATTTGGCGCTGATACGCAGGCCGTGCCCTTCCGTGTTCGGGCGGGGTCGCAGGATTTTTGAAAAACGGGATCGAATAGTTGGCGGGAGGCGTGGCGTACCAGGGCCAGGCGGCGGAAATGGCCGTCCCTGTCCCCCTCCAACACGGATACCTGAAATGATGTCCAAGACGCTTGTCGGCACTTCCCTCGCCCTGTCGTTGGTCCTGGCACCCGTGGCGGCCCTCGCCCAGTCCCAGGATGGCCAGCCGGCCCACCCCGCTGCGCGCGCCGCCATGAAGGCCTGCCAGCCTGACCGTCAGGCCTTGTGCAAAGACGAACAGCCCGGCGGTGGTCGCATCCTCGCCTGCCTGAAGGCGCACGAGGACAAGCTGTCGCCTGACTGCAAGGCGGCGCTGGCCACCCTGCCGGCCAAGGGCCAAGCACCCCAGAACCAGTAAGGCCGGGCCAGCAAGGACGGGTTCGTAGGGCGGCCCCCTGTGCAAACAGACAGGGCTGCCCTCCAACCCAAGGCGTTGGCGGGGGCGGACGATCTGCTATTCTGCGGCCCTCCGGACCCGGAATGGGGTTCGTCCTTCGGAGCCCGCGTTTCCATGCCTGCCGCCGCGCCGCCACCATCCGCCCCGTTGTCCCCGGTCGCCACCGCCCCGGTTTCGACATCCGGGCACGCGCATAGCGCCGCCGCGTCCGGCGCGCCGGAGCGGCTGACCCTGGCCCTGCCCAAGGGCCGCATTCTGGATGAGGTGCGGCCGCTGCTGGAGGCCGTGGGCCTGCGGCCCGAGGCCGCGTTCGACGATCCCAAAAGCCGGGCGCTACGCTTCGCCACCAACCTGCCGCATGTAGAGATCATCCGCGTGCGCAGCTTCGACGTCGCCACCTTCGTCGCCTTTGGCGCCGCCCAGATGGGCGTGTGCGGCAACGACGTGCTGATGGAATTCGACTATCCCGAAATCTACGCGCCCCTGGACCTGGGCATCGGCCATTGCCGCCTGGCCGTGGCCGAGCCGGTGGCCGAGGCGCAGGGCGACGACCCCTCGCGCTGGAGCCACGTGCGCGTGGCCACCAAATATCCCGAGGTCACCCGCCGCCACTTCGCCCGCCGCGGCGTGCAGGCGGAATGCATCAAGCTGAACGGCGCCATGGAACTGGCGCCCAGCCTGGGCCTGTGCCAGCGCATCGTCGATCTGGTGTCCAGCGGCGCCACCCTGAAGGCCAATGGCCTGGTGGAGATCGAGCATATTGCCGACGTGACCTCGCGCCTTATCGTCAATCGCGCCGCTTTCAAGACCCGCCATCCGGAGATCCAGGACTGGATCAACCGTTTCACGGAGGTTGTCACCCATGCCGCGTGAACTGCGCACCACCGATGCCGGCTTCGAGGCGGACTTCGACCGGCTGCTGCATGCCAAGCGGGAATCCCAGAGCGACGTGGCCGACGCCGTGGCCGAGGTGCTGCGCGACGTGCGTCTGCACGGGGATGAGGCGCTGATCAAATACACCAGCCGCTGGGACCAGCTGGACCTGACACCCGACCGGCTGCGTATCGCGGAGTGCGAGATCGAGGCCGCCGTGGCCGCCTGCGACCCCGAGGTGATCGAGGCGCTGAAGGTCGCCGCCGGCCGTATCGAGGCCTTCCACCGCCGCCAGACGCCCGATACCTACGATTACGTGGACGAGGCGGGCGTGCGCCTAGGCGCCCGCTGGACACCGCTGTCGGCCGTGGGCCTGTATGTGCCCGGTGGCCTCGCCTCCTACCCCAGCTCCGTCCTCATGAACGCCATCCCGGCCAAGGTCGCGGGCGTGAAGCGGCTGGCCATGGTGGTGCCGACGCCGGAGGGGGCGCTGTCCCCCCTGGTGCTGGCGGCCGCCCGTATCGCTGGCGTGGATGAGATCTACCGCGTGGGCGGCGCCCAGGCGGTGGCGGCGCTGGCCTATGGCACCGCCACCATCCGCCCGGTGGACAAGATCGTGGGGCCCGGCAACGCCTATGTCGCCGCCGCCAAGCGCCAGGTGTTCGGCACCGTGGGCATCGACATGATCGCCGGCCCCTCGGAAATCCTGGTGGTGGCCGACGGCGCCAACGATCCCAGCTGGATCGCGGCCGACCTGCTGTCGCAGGCCGAGCATGACAGCAGCGCCCAGTCCATCCTGATCAGCGATGACGCCGCCTTCATCCAGGCGGTGCGCGCGGCGGTGGACACCCACCTGAAGACCCTGCCCCGCGCCGTCATCGCCGGGGCCAGCTGGCGCAACAACGGCGCCACCGTCCTGGTGCGCGACCTGGACGAGGCGGCGGCCCTGGTCGACCGCCTGGCGCCGGAGCATCTGGAGCTGGCGGTGGCCGATCCGGACGCGCTGGCGGCCAAGGTCAACCACGCCGGCGCCATCTTCCTGGGCCGCTACACGCCCGAGGCCATCGGCGACTACATTGCGGGCCCCAACCACGTGCTGCCCACCGCCCGCAGCGCCCGCTTCTCCTCCGGCCTCAACGTGCTGGACTTCATGAAGCGCACCACCCTGGTGGGCTGCGACGCCGCCAGCCTGGGCCGGCTGGGGCCGCAGGCCGCCATCCTGGCCGATGCGGAGGGGCTGGGCGCGCACGCGCTGTCGGTTCGCGTCCGGCTGGGCCGTTGAAGGGGCGCCGGCATGTCGGACGCCCCGAAGCCGGACGCTGGCCGCCAGCGCATCGTCCACGTCGAGCTGGTCGAGCAGACGGCCATCCGCCGCCGGCCGGAGGTGGAGCATGAGCGGGCGGTGGCGCTGTTCGACCTCGTAGAGGAGAACCAGCAGTTCCAGCTGGTGGACCATCCGGACGCCGGGCCCTACCGCCTGTTCCTGTCCATCGAGGACAACCGCATGGTCTTCGACCTGCGGGACGAGGGGGATGCGGAGGTAGACCGCATCACCCTGCCGCTGACGCCCCTGCGCACGGTCATCCGCGACTATTTCCTGATCTGCGAGGGCTATTACAAGGCCATCAAGACCGCCAGCCCGTCGCAGATCGAGGCCATCGACATGGGCCGGCGGGGCCTGCACAACGAGGGCTCCGACCTGCTGCGCGAGCGGCTGGCCGCCAAGGTGACCATGGACCACGGCACCGCCCGCCGCCTGTTCACCCTCATCTGCGTCCTGCATATCCGGGGCTGAGGGGAAAGATGGCGGAGCGCCCGGATCCTTTCGCCGCCTTCGCCCCTGCCGTGCATCCGGCCCAGATCACCAGCGTGCTGTTCGCCTGCACCCATAATTCCATCCGTTCCCCCATGGCCGCAGCGCTTTTGCGCCACCTGCACGGCCACCGCCTCTATGTCGACAGCGCCGGCGTGCGCGAGGGCGACCCCGATCCCTTTGCCGCCGCGGTAATGGAGGAAATGGGCATCGACATCAGCCGCCATCGCGCCAAGACCTTCGACCAGCTGGAGGACACCAGCTTCGACCTGGTGGTGTCGCTGTCGCCGGAAGCGCAGCACCGCGCCGTGGAAATGACCCGCACCACCGCCTGCGACGTGGAGTTCTGGCACACCTTCGACCCCAGCTTCATCGAAGGCAACCGCGAGACCCGCCTGGCCGCCTACCGCCAGGTGCGCGACAGCCTGCTGGCCCGCATCAAGCAGCGCTTCCCGCTGGGGCCTGTGCCGGTGTTGTGAGAGGCGCTTTAAATGAGGTGCCGTGACATGACGATGTCGCGTTATCTACTGATACTACTCGCATGCCTGACCGCGTCCGCCGCCCTCGCCGCGGGGCGCAGTGAGGCGCAGCGGGATGTGGAGGGCTACGCCGTTGCCACCTGTTTGGTGGCGCAGGATCAGCCTTACCTGAAGGAGCAGGGCTATGGCTGGGGCGAGACTATCGTGCAAGGCAGGGGCCGTGATCCTGAGATGTTGGCGCCGGTGAAGGCGGCCGTTATGGCGGCCCTGGCCAAGGGCGACATGCCGGTGGCGCGGGATGAAGGCAACCCGCAGCAAGGCAAGGCGCTGCCTGTTCTCTATTGCGGGGAGATCATCGACAAGCCGGGCGTGCGCGCCGCCATCACCCAGGTTCTGGCCAAGCTGGGCAAGGGCCGGTGACGCTTCGCCCGGTCATCGCCTGTCCTTGCCATACCAGAACCGGTCCGGCAGGGCCGCCGTCTCCGGGGACAGCAGCGGGTTGGGAATCTCGATGCGGCGACGGCTGTCCAGATGGGCTTCGGTCAGCATCTGGCGGATGTAGGGGCTGTCGTTGAAGTACTTCAGGAAGCTGCCGTCCTCATAGGCCTTCAGCAGCCCCTTCTCGATGGCGGCGGCCAGGGCTTCGTTGGCCTTGCTGGTGTAGAAGAAGCTGTCGAAGGGGTAGACCAGGACAAGATCGCTTTCCACCGCCAGGTCGGGCACGTCGGGCGTGCGCTGGGCGACCTCGGCGAAGATCTCGTTGGCGCCGCGGGGGAAATAGTCGATGCGGTGCAGGCCCACCAGGCGGAACAGCAGGTCATAGCGGAAGGCCTCCACCGGCAGGCCCGCCGCCTGCAGAATGTCGACATCGGGCCAGCCCAGGGCCTGGCCGGCGGTCAGGCGCTTCAGGTCGTCCAGGGTGCGGACGGCGGAGAACTTGGCCTGAGCCGCCTTGTTGATGATGAACAGGCGATAGCCCAGCACCCCCCGGAACAGGGGGATGCGGATGGGCCGCAGCTCCCGTTCCAGCTTGGCGGACATGCCGTTCCACAGCAGCGTCACTTCCGTCCCCTGTTGCAGGGCCACGGCGGCACGGGCCTGCTCCATGACCGTGGCGCTGGGCCGGATGGTGTAGCGCGCGCCCACCTTGTCCAGGGCCAGGCGCAGCAGGCCCAGGGGATATTCGTCCCGGGGGTCGGTGGCGCTTTCCGTGGCGCGGGGATAGACGATGGTGAAGACCTCATCGTTCTGCGCGCGCGCCGGTGCTGGATGCGCCTCATCTGCCGGCGGCGCGGCAGTGCCGGCACCTCGCGCGTTGGTCGTCACCAAGGCCGTGCACAATAGTGCCGCGGCCACCCTTGTCCACCCCATTGAACCGTCCCCCGCAGGCCGCACCGCATCCCCCCGGCGGCGGCGTGACCCCTGATCTTGCCTTATGACGCCACCATTTGCGGCGCGTATTTTGACAAATGAAATCGTTCTCAGGTGCCGATGCCAGAAATCGTTGCGGGCCGGTTGAGCGCCGTGGCGCCGGCCGACACGGTATGGAACAATTACTGTCAGACCTTTCACAACCCGGCGGTGTCTGATGCGTTGGCTTGGCGTGGCGCTTGCGTGCCTGTTACTTCCCGTTTCCTTGTCTTCTTATGCCCAGGCCCAGACGAAGCCGCCCGAAGCGCCGTCCCCGGGGGCCAAGCCCGCCACCGCCCCACCGCCCCTGGTGTTGCAGCATCCCAGCCTGTCGGCCAGCCTGATCGCCTTCGATTACGGCGGGCAGATCTGGACCGTGCCGCGCTCCGGCGGCCAGGCCACCCTGCTGGTGGCGGGCCAGGGGCAGAACAGCGGCCCCGTCTTCTCCCCCGACGGCAGCCTGGTCGCCTACACCGGAACCTATGACGGCAACACCGACGTCTATGTCGTGCCCGCCACCGGCGGCCAGCCGCAACGCCTGACCTGGCACCCCGGCCGCGACGTGGCGGTGGGCTGGACGCCGGACGGCAAGAACGTCCTGTTCCGCACACCGCGCACCACGCCGCGCGACCTGGAGCAGCTCTATACCATCCCCGTCACCGGCGGCGCCGCCACCCAGCTGCCGCTGCCCTCCGGCTTCCAGGCCAGCTATTCGCCGGATGGCGGCCGCCTGGCCTACGTGCCCTTCTCGCAGTGGCAGCCGGCGTGGAAGCATTACCGCGGCGGCCAGACCTCGCGCGTGTGGATCGCGGCACTGAGCGACAGCAGCGTGGTCAAGATCCCGCGCGACAACTCCAACGACCGCAATCCGCTGTGGGTGGGCGACACCGTCTATTTCCTGTCGGACCGCGAAGGGCCGGTGGCCCTCTACGCCTATGACGTCAAGACGGCCAAGGTCACCTCCGTTGTCCGTAATGAGAGGGGCTTCGACATCCAGTCGGCGGCGGCCGGCCCGGGCGGCATCGTCTATGACCAGTTCGGCACCCTGAACCTGTACGACACCACCACCCGCCAGGCGCATGCCGTGCCGGTGACCATCTCCGGCGAACTGCCGCAGACCCGGGCCCATCTGGAAACCCTGGATCCGGGCCAGATCCTGCACGCGGCCATTTCACCGACCGGCAAGCGGGTGCTGTTCGAGACGCATGGCGAGATCCTGTCCGTGCCGGCGGAAAAGGGCGACGTGCGCAACCTGACGCAGAGCCCCGGCGTGGCCGACCGCGACCCCGCCTGGTCGCCGGACGGCAAGACCGTGGCCTGGTTCTCCGACCAGGGTGGGGAGTACGCCCTGCACCTGCGCTCCGCCGACGGCCTGGGCCCGGTGAAGATCATCGGCCTGGGCCAGCCACCCAGCTATTTCTACGGGCCGCTCTGGTCCCCCGACAGCAAGAAGATCGCCTATACCGACAAGCGGCTGAACCTATGGGTCGTCGACGTGGACCGCCCGGGGGACCACCCCACGCCGCTGAAGGTGGACACCGACCGCTATGACAGCCCGGCCAGCCAGCTGAACCCCGCCTGGTCGCCGGACAGCCGCTGGATCGCCTACGCCAAGCAGTTGCCCAATCATCTGCACGGCATCTACGTCTACAGCCTGGCCGACAAGAAGACGCAGATAGTGACGGACGGGCGCAGCAATGCCACATCCCCCCGCTTCGATCGCGGCGGCAAGTACCTGTACTTCGTGGCCTTCACCAACAACGGTTTGGACCAGGGCTGGCTGGACATGTCCAGCATGGGCCGCGCCACCGACGGACGCGTCTACGTCATGGTGCTGCGCCGCGACCTGCCCTCACCCCTGGCGCCGGAGAGTGACGAGGAAGCGGCGGCCGATGGCAAGAAGTCCGGCCTGGATGACGGCGACAAGAAAGGGGATGACAAGAAGGGCGACGGCAAGAAGGCTGCGGAAGTCCGCATCGATTTCGCCGGCCTCGACCAGCGCACCCTGGCCCTGCCCATCCCGCGCGTGAACCTGGCGGGCATCGAGGTCGGGACGGAGGGCATCGTCTTCGCCGCCGCCCAGCCGGTGGCCTTGACGGATGAGGATTACCTGGACGGCGACGAGAACGGCCCGCCCAGCCTGGAGGTCGCGCGCTTCGACCTGAAGACGCGCAAGACCGACAAGTTCCTGGACGGCGTGGACGCCGGCAGCTTCTTGGTCTCCGCCGACGGGCGCAAGGTGCTGTACGCCCAGCACGGCCGCTGGTTCGTGAACGGCGCCGACAAGGCGCCCGACGCCGGGGCCGGCGCCCTGAAGCTGGACGAGATGCAGGTTTGGGTCGACCCGCGTGCCGAATGGCGGCAGATGTACCACGAGGCCTGGCGCATCGAGCGCGACTTCCTCTATGACCCCAAGGCCCAGGGCCTGGATTTGGCCAAGGCCGAACAGGTCTACGCCCCCTTCCTGGAGGCGCTGGCGGGCCGGGTTGATTTGAACACCCTGTTCGCGGAGATGACCGGCCACATCGGCCTGGGCCACACCTTCGTGGGCGGTGGCGCCTTCCCCAAGCAGGACAAGGTCAGCGTCGGCCTGCTGGGCGCCGACTACCGCGTCGTGGCCGGCCGTTACCAGTTCGCCCGCATCCTGGAGGGCGAGAACTGGACGCCCGGCGCCCGGGCGCCGCTGACCCAGCCGGGCGTCAACGTCGCCGTGGGCGACCTGTTGCTGGCGGTCAACGGCAATGAGGTCAAGACGGACCAGGAGGTCTACCGCTACTTCCTGGGTACGGCCGGCAAGCAGACGGTGCTGACCGTGGGCCCCAAGGCCGATGGCAGCGGGTCGCGCCAGGTGACGGTGGTGCCCTTGCCCTCGGAAACCAAGCTGCGCCTGCACACCTGGATGGAGGAGAACCGGCGCAAGGTGGACCAGCTGTCGGGCGGGCGCCTGGCCTATGTCTACCTGCCGGACACGGCGGCGGGTGGCTTCGCCAACTTCAACCGCTACTACTACTCGCAAGTGGGCAAGCAGGGCGCCATCGTGGATGAGCGCTTCAACCATGGCGGCCAGATCGCGGATTTCATCGTCGAACAGATGAAGAAGACGCCGCAGATGATCGACGCCACCCGCGAGGGGGAGGAGATGGTGGAGCCGGCGCAGGCCATTTACGGCCCCAAGGTCATGATCATCAACCAGATGTCGGGCTCCGGCGGCGACGCGCTGCCCTGGCTGTTCCGCAAGGCCAAGCTGGGCACCTTGGTGGGGGTGCGCACCTGGGGCGGCCTGGTGGGCATCGGCGGTTATCCCCCGCTAATGGACGGCGGCTCCATCACCGCGCCGCGCTGGGCCCTCTACGGCACCCATGGCGAGTGGGAGGTGGAGAACATCGGCATCCCGCCGGATGTAGAGGTGGAGCAGGACCCGGCCCTGGTGCGCCAGGGCCACGACCCGCAGCTTGAAAAGGCGGTGGCCGTGGCGCTGGACCAGCTGGCCAAGACCCCGCCCCAGACCTTCACCCGCCCGGCCTACCCGGACCGCAAGCCGGTGCTGCCGGAGACGGGTCGGTGAAAGCGGAAAGGGCGATGTAGGTATGTACCTACATCGCCCTTGATTCACGGGATCACGGGGGCCATGCTGGCAGGGTGGCTCTCAACCCCGTCTCTTGGCGACTGTCATGACCCGCATCGTTTCGGCCCGTGATGCCAATCAACAGTTCTCGGACATTCTTGGCGAAGCCGCTGACGGGGAAACCGTGATCATTACCCGCAGGGGGACGCCGGTTGCCAAGCTCGTGCCCTATACGGCTCCGGCGGATGAGGGGGCTTGGGATAGGCTGTTGGCGATGCTTGAGGAAGGACTGCCCCTGGGGGGCGGAACCTTCAGCCGGGATGGGTTGTATGAGGACCGCTGAGCGTATCCATGCGGTTTACAATCGACACAAACGTTCTAGTCTACGCCGCTGACAACCAGGCCGGGGAAAGGCATCGCAAGGCGGTGGACGTCTTGGCGCGGGCTCGTGGGCGTGACTGCGTCCTGACGGTTCAGGCTCTGGCGGAATTGTTTCGCGCGTTGACGGGGCGTCACAAGGTGCCGGCTGCGCGGGCGGCGGCCATGGTTCAGGTATGGCGCGACGCCATGCCCGTCGTGGCGGCGGACGAGATTTGCCTGGTGGAAGCCATGGATGCGGTAGCCGCCCATAACTGGTCATTCTGGGATGCCATGATGTGGGCGACCGCCAAACGGGCCGGGTGTCGATTGTTGATCACCGAAGATGGCCAGGACGGTCGGGCTTTGGGCGGGGTCACCCTGGTCAACCCCTTTGCCGACAGCCCATCACCCCTGTTGGAAACGGCCCTCGGCCGCAAAACTTGATTATACCGCCTCCGCCACCAGGCCGTCGGGCGGATCCGTTCGGCTGGGGGCGGGGTCGGGGATGCGCAGGCCGTGGGTGTGGGACAGCATGGCCTGGGCGATTTCCCGTTCCCCCATGATGACCAGGCTGGCGCCGTGCTGGCGCAGATGGTCCACGGCGGCGTCGGTGTGGGCGCGGGCGATGATGTCCAGATGCGGGTTGCGCTTGCGCGCCTGGGCCACCACCTGCCCCGCCTCGAAGCTGTTGGGCACGGCCACGAACAGCCACCGCGCGCCATCCAGGTTGGCGGCGGCCAGCACGTCCGGCTGGGCCGCGTTGCCGGCGATCACCTCCTGCCCGGCGCCGCGCAGCTGTTCCAGGATACCGTTGTCTTCTTCCACCACCAGCACGGGGGTGCCGTCCTGGCGCAGGGCCTCGCCCACCAGGCGACCGACACGGCCGTACCCGATGATGATGGCATGGTCGGTCAGGGCGGTAGGTTCCGGTGCAGAGAAGGTCTTGACCTTGGCCGGGGCCTCCGCCGTCTCCGCCTCGCCGGTGGCCGTCGCCGCCTTGCGTTGGCGCTGGGCGGCCAGGCGCTGCAGGCCGATGAACACCAGCGGGTTCAGCAGGATGGACAGGATGGCGCCCGCCAGGATCAGGCTCTGCCCCGTGGGGGGCAGCAGTCCCAGATCCACGCCGAACGCCGCCAGGATGAAGGAGAATTCACCGATCTGCGCCAGACCGCCGGCGATGGTCAGCGCCGTGGGGACGCTGTGGCGGAAGGCGCGCACCAGCACGTAGGCCGCCACCACCTTGCCCACCAGGATGATGGCCAGGGTACCCAGCAGGGGTAGCGGGTGGTCGATCAGGATGTGCCAGTCGAACAGCATGCCCACCGACACGAAGAACAGCACGGCGAAGGCGTCGCGCAGCGGCAGCGATTCCTCCGCCGCCTCATGCGCCAGGGGGGATTCGGCCAGGGTCATGCCGGCGAAGAAGGCGCCCAGCGCGAAGGACACGCCGAACAGCTCGGCCGCGCCGAAGGCCACGCCCAGCGCCACCGCCAGCACGGCCAGGCGGAACAGCTCACGTGAGCCGGTCTGGGTGACGCGGTGCAGCACCCAGGGGATCAGCCGGCGCCCGCCCACCAGCATCAGGGCGACGAACAGGGCCACCTTGCCCAGGGTCAACGCCAGGGTTAGGGCCAACTGCGACAGGGGGGGCGAGCCCATGCCGCCCAGCAGGTCGCCCAGCGCCGGCAGCAGCACCAGCGCCAGCACCATGGCCATGTCCTCCACCACCAGCCAGCCGATGGCGATCTTGCCGCCCTGCGTCTCCATCAGCCGGCGTTCTTGCAGCGTGCGCAGCAGCACCACCGTGCTGGCGACCGACAGGGCCAGGCCGAAGACCAGCCCCGCCCCCAGGCCCCAGCCCATCAGGCGGGCCAAGCCCATGCCCATCAGGGTGGCGACGCCGATCTGCGCCAGGGCGCCGGGAATGGCGATCAGTTTCACCGACATGAGGTCGGACAGCGAGAAGTGCAGGCCCACCCCGAACATCAGCAGGATGACGCCGATCTCCGCCAGCTGTGACGCCAGGTGCTGGTCGGCGACGAAGCCCGGCGTGAACGGGCCCAGGATGACCCCCGCCAGCAAATACCCCACCAGGGGCGAGATGCACAGGCGGGTGGCGATGGCGCCCAGGACGAAGGCGCAGCCGAGGCCGCCGACGATGATGGCGATCAGGGGGGTCTCATGCACCATGGGTGGGGGGTGGCCTCCGGATATGGTTTTGGGGGCGTATGCCCCGGCTTCGCGGGCACCCTAGCAGGCTGGGCCGTCCCGTCCCACCCCGCAACGGGTGAAATCTGTGTAACGCCCGCACTTTAAAGGCTGAAACGGCACGGGCAGTGACGGGGGCCACGCCGCCTCGTCACTGCCGTGCGCTGATGCCGGCCCCGCCCAGGTTTACGGGCCGAGACGCGCCACGTTGTCGTCGGAATTACGGTCGATCAGCTTGTTGTAGGGATCGATGCCGACGAACTCCGGCTTCTTGTCCACCACCAGTTCCAGGGTCTGGTCACCGTCGTGGATGGGATGCTTGGCCAGGTGGATGACATCGCCGTCGGCGAAATCGCCCTTGCCCGGTTCCTTGGTGAACAGGCCGATGTCGATGGCCTGGGTGAAGGGCAGCGGCGTCTCCTTGCCCTGGCCATCGGCCTGCAGCTTGGCGGCGTGCACCGTCAGGCCGACCTTGTACCGGCCGTCGGGCAGGGCCTCGGCATGCGAGGCCGTGACCTTCAGGTCGTACAGGATGATCTTTTCCAGCATGTCGCTGATCAGGTCGGCCTGGTCCGGCGCCTCCGCCTTCAGGGCCGCCACCAGGTCGGTGGACAGGGCGTAGCGGTCGGTGCGGGCCCGGCTTTCCTTCAGCAGGCGGGCCAGCGCCCGGTCCACCGTCTCCTCGCCCAGGTAGTCCTTGAGCGCGTACATGGCCAGCGAGCCCTTCTGGTAGTGGATGTAGGGCTGCCCCTCCACCCGCACCAGCGGCAACTCCTCCAGATCCTCGTGCCCGCGGGCGCCCAGATAGCGGTCCAGTTCGAACTTCAGGAACTTGCGGATCTGGTTGGGGCCGTATTCATGCTCCATCACCATCAGGGCGGTGTACTGCGCCAGGCTTTCCACCAGCAGGGTGCCGCCCTGGACGTTGGCGGCGATCAGCTGGTGGCCCCACCATTGGTGAGCGACCTCGTGCGCCGTGACGTAGAACACCGGATCGATCTTGGTCTTGTCGCGCAGGTCGCTGACGAAGCCGATGCCCTCGGAATAGGGAACCGTGTTGGGGAAGCTTTGGGCGAAGCGGCTGTAGTCCGGGAACTCCAGCACCCGCAACTGCCGGTGCTGATAGGGGCCGAAGTTCTGGCTGGCGTACGTCAACGCCCGCTTCATGCCCAGCATCATGCGGTCCACGTTCCAGGCGTGGGGCTTATGGTAATACACCGCCAGGTCCACGGCATGCTCGCCTTCGCCCCAGGTGTCGCGCGCCACGGTGTAGCGGGCGGACAGCCAGGATTCGAAATGGGCGATGGGGGTGTCGGTGCGATAGTGGAAATAGCGGCGGTCGCAGCCCATCGCATCCTTGGCCACCCATTCCTTTTCCAGGTAGCCCGGTGCTATGGCGATCTGGTCCGGCACGGTGGAAATGGTGGTCTCGAAATCCACGAAGTCGGCGTCGGGGCCCAGATCCGACACCGTCCACTGGCTCTGGTCCTCCAGCTTGGCCATGCGGTCGATGGGTTCCAGCCCATGCTTGCGGCGGCGGAACCGGTCCTCCAACAGCCGGGCCTTGGTGAAGCCGATGACAGGCAGGGCGCGGCCATAGCCGATGAAGCTGCCGTTATCCACCACCATGGGGGCGCGGGCGTTGTTGGTGAAACCCGGGTGGCGCTGGCCGATGGTGAAGTCCAGGGAGCGGCGGTCCCCGGGGGCCAGCGGTTGGTCCAGGGTGAAGATGTAGTAGTTCAGCGCGTGGTCCTCGGTCGTCAGCCGCGCCCCCTCCAGCGACGCTTTCTCCAAGTCGATGCCGACGGGCAGGACCATGTGCACCTGGGACAGCGGCGCCTGTGTATGGTTTTCCAGGACATAGCGTCCCCGAGCGTCAAAGCCCTGAACCGCGGGATAAAGGTCCACATCGACCGACACGCTCGTGATGCGGGGCTGGGGCAGGGTCTCGTACCGGCGGTAGGCTTGCTCGAACGCCACCTCCTGGGCCTCGTCCCCGTCCCGGGTATGGAAGGTGTTCAGGTCATGGGTGTTATGGTGGATCCACACCCCGCTGGCGACGAAGGCCGCCAGCAGCAATCCCGCCAGGGCGCCGGTGGGCAGAGTCCAGCCGGTCATCAGCGCCCGGCCCCGGTCGCGCCAGGTCAGGGTGCGGCTGCGCGGCCACATCAGGTGGGTCAGCAGCAGCAACAGCACGGCAGCCGCCCCCCAATAAACGCTGAACCAGGTATGGCCCACCAGGAAATGGCCATAGCCGTTCATGTCGGACAGGCGCAGGTCCGGCGCGCCGCCGTACAGCAGCAGGTTGTCCTCCAGCCCCAGGCGCTGCGCCACGGTCAGCAGGACCGTGTAGACCACCATGAGGGCGTAGCCGACGAACTTGTTGGGCGACAGCACCTGCGCGAACAGGGTCAACGCCGCCACGATCAGCATGTCGGGGAAGGCCATGCCCATCAGGGGCGTCAGGTACAGCCCCGGCTCGATGGCCACGGGGCCGCGGGCGATCTGCACCCCGACCGAGGGCAGGATGGCCACCAGCCACAGTCCGGCCAGCACCATGGCCACCGTCAGGAACTTGGACAGGGTGAAGACCCAGCCGGGGGCCGGCGTGGCGCCCACGATGTCGGCCATGCCGGCCTGGCGTTCCCGCCACACCAGCTCACCCGTGTAATAGCTGGCGATGGCCAGCGGGGCGATGGTGAAGGTGGCCAGGATCAGTTGCACCATCAGCCGCGTCACGGGGTATGTGGCCGTGCCGTACCATTTGTTCTGCAGCAGCAGCGACGCCATCATGTTGATGGTGCTGAGCGCCAGCAGAATCCAGAAGCTGGGGCTGCGTAGGGTGGCGCCCACCTCGAACACCAGGCGGCAGCGGATCATGGGCCACACCGCGCCCAGACCCAGGCGGGGCGTCACGGGCCGCAGGACGGCCGAGGGAAGGGCCGCGTCCTTGACCGCCTTGGGCGTCGCGGCCGGGCGGGGGCCGCGCCGCACGGCCCAGGCGTCACCCGCCAGCCCGATGCCGAACAGGGCCACGGCCACAGCCACCCATATCGCGCGGTTGGCCAGCAGGGCGCCGGCCAGCTCCGGCAGCTGGGTGTTGCGTTCCACCACCGTCCAATAACGGGTGACGTTGGCATAGGGCGACAGGCCGAAGGGGTCGAGATAACCGATCAGCGTGCGGTAGCTGGGGTCGCCCAAGGCGTTGCTGCTGACGGCATAGGCGCCGATCAGGGCGATCATGACGATGTACGTGGCCATCTGCCGGCGGGTGAAGGCCGCCACGGCGAAGAACAGGGCACCCGTCACCAGCATGTTGGGCACGCTGAACACGCCCAGCGCGAACAGGTAATCCAGGGGGCGGAAGGCGCCGAAATGCTCCGGATCCACCCACCAGGCCAGGCGCCCGACGGCGATGCCCCACTGGCAGGAGGAAATGGCGATGGCGCAGGCGATGATGGCACCGATCAGGCGCCCGCCCAGCAGCAGGGGGCGGGGCACCGGTGTCGCCCCCACCATGCCGGCCATGCCCGTATCGGCGTCGCGCAGCACCGGGTCGGTCAGGCCGCGCAGCACCATGGTCATGGCGAACAGGCTGAGGATACCCGCGATCTGCAGCACGACGAAGGGGCTGTCCATGTGGACGCCGTTGCTGCGGCCGCCCACCTGGATCTGCTCCACCGTCGTGGCCAGGAAGGTCATGAGGAAGAAAATGAGGAAGTTGATGATCAACGCCGGCTGGCGCAGCTGATAGCGCAGCTCGAACCAGGCGATGCGGGCGATAAGGCACAGCGCGGCCATGGGATGACCTGTCCGTTGCATGGGGGAAGGGCGGTGATTGGGAAAGCGGGCGTCAGGCGGCCAGCACGGCGGGATGGCGCCGCTGGTACAGGGCCGCGAAATAGACGTCCTCCAAATCACCCGGCACCGCCTCGAACCCGGGGCCGGGCTCGCCGTCGGCCAGGACGTGCAGCACGCTGCGCCCGCCCACCAGTCGCGTGGCGATGACCTGGTGGGATTGGCGGTAGGCCTCAACCTCCGCCTTGGCCACCACCTTGCGCCAGACGCGGCCGCGCATGCCCTCGATCAGGGCGGTGGGTTCGCCCTGCGCCACGATCTGCCCGCCCTCGATGATGGCCATGCGCGGGCACAGATCGGCCACGTCATCGACGATGTGGGTGGACAGGATGACCACCACGTTCTCCCCGATTTCCGACAGCAGGCCATGGAAACGGTTGCGCTCCTCCGGATCCAGGCCGGCGGTGGGCTCGTCAACGATGATCAGGCGCGGGTCGCCCAGCAGCGCCTGGGCGATGCCGAAGCGCTGGCGCATGCCGCCGGAAAAGCCGGACAGGGCCTTCTTGCGCACATCGTACAGGTTGGTCTGCTGCAGCAGGGCGGTGACCTGCTCCCGCCGTTCCGCCTTGTCCGCCAGACCCTTCAACACGGCCAGGTGGTCCAGCATGTCCTCGGCCGAAACGCGGGGATAGACGCCGAATTCCTGGGGCAGGTAGCCCAGCGCCTGGCGCAGGCGCTGCGGCTCCGCCAGCACGTCGACCCCGTCGAAGGTGACGCGGCCGCTGGTCGGCTGCTGCAGGGTGGCGACGATGCGCATCAGCGTGGATTTGCCGGCGCCGTTGGGCCCCAGCAGGCCGAACATCCCCCGCGGAATGTCCAGGGTCAGGCCGCGCAGCGCCTGTACACCGTTGGCATAGGTGTGCGTCAGACCGTCGATCTGCAGCATGGTTTCTGAATCCCCCGCGTTCATCCCTGAAAATCAGGGCGTTAGCGTCCATGGTATTGCAGGGGCGTCGCAAATCAATGCCATTATGGGTCGATGGCGGGGAGCCAATTTCAGCTGGCGCTTGTGCGTCACCTTGGCTCAGGCGCCTGTTGCCAGGTCGCCGACCAATGGTGGGGCGGGCGTCGGCGATGCTGTGGCCTTACGCCGTGTCCGCTTGCGCCGGGGCTTGGGCGGCGCCTCAGATGACGATATCTCGGGCGGCGCTACCACTTCCAGCGCTGCCAAGGGCGGCGGGTCAGCCATCTCCTCGACAAGCACTTCCCCCGACGGCGCCGGTTCCGGCATGTCCGCCGGCGCGGCCGTCTCTTCGGCCGCGGCCGTGCCGGGCGCTTCCGCCTTGGGCTGGTGGGCCTGCATCCAGGTGTAGATGATGGCCATCAACACGAAGGCGGTGGCCAGCAGGCCGCCGGCCAGCATGTGCACGGTGTCGCCCCGGCGCAGCAGGCTGAGGCCAAATAGGATACCGGCGGCGCATTGCGCGGGCACCAGCAGGCGGGCCCCCAGGCGGCGCCAAGGATAGACGCGGGCACGGGCCAAGGCGGTCTGGTAGATGCCGCGTGCCATTCGCCCGACACGGCGCGGACGGTGCGCCAGCCAGTGCCGGGCCGATGCGGTCGCCGGCCGCAGACGGGCGTGGAACCGGCGCAGCAACGCCAGACCGGCCACGCTCCAGGTGCGACCCAGGCGCAGGACGGCGCGTCCGGACCGGCCAGACCCCGCCCTGCCTGCCGTGCTGACCCGCCAAACCAGTCGGCCCGCCCCATCCAGGCCCTTGGCCAGCCTTTCCAGTACGCCCCAGCCTATGGCGGCCAGGTAGGGGGCCAAGCGGGCGGCCAGACGCGACGGGGCGCCCGGGCCCTTTCGGGGCGGCGGACCCAACCGGGCCGGGGCGGCGGCCTGCCGCTCCATCACCCGTAGGGTGCGGGCCAAGCGCCAGGTCAGGCGGCTCGCCTGGTGGTCCAGGACATAGCCCGCCCGCACGGCCAGGGCGATCCAGGCGCGGCGCAGGCGGGCGGACGCGCCGGTGCCGTGCTGGTCCCGCATGTGGCGCGCGGCATTGTCCAGCGCACGGTCGCGCCAGTGGCGCAAGGTGCCGGCGGCGGCCTGCGGGCCGGTCAGGGTCAGGAACAGGGACAGGCGCTGCCCCCAGGCGCGGGCGCGTCCGAACAGGGCGGCACCCGCACGGTGCCGAAGGGCGCCCAGCCACATCAGGGCCAAGGTCCAGGCGATGGTCCCCCGCCGGCCCAGGCTGGCGCGGACGCGGTAAAGGCAACGGGCCACGGGACCGGCCGGCGGATGTGCCGAAACCGCTACCCCAGTTATGGACGCATCGACCGTTTGCGCGATCGCGGCCCCTTGATCCCTGCCGTCCCCCGACATGGCGCCCCTGCCTATCTCCGGGATGGCGCCGCCCCCGGTGACCACCCGAGGACACAGTCTGGCACGTTCGCGGCAGCCCGCAAGATGCCGCACCTATGCCGTTCGGACGGGCAATGCCGTCGCGCGTGGCGCCCCTTGAGTCCTATGGACAGGCGGGGGTCAGAGCGCCAGGCCGAAGGCCAGGCGCAGGCCCTCATGCAACTGCACGCCATAGCCGCCCAGCACGGCCAGCCGCTCGATCAGCACCAGGATCAGGGCGGAGAACAGCACCAGCCGCAGGGTCGCGCGCAGGCGCCGTTCCGGCTTCACCTTGGTCCACACCCGCAACAGGGCGGCCAGGAAACCCAGGCCCAGCAGAACCGCCGACACCCGCAGGCCCACGACCACGCCCAGCGTGCCGAACAGGGCGACCAGCGCCGCCATGCCCACCAGCACCAGGCGCAGGATCATGCCCCGGCCCCCGTTAACTTGAAAGGGCATCAGCGGGCGACCTTCACCAGGGCGTGGTTCTTCTTGCCGGACGACAGCTTGATGATGTCGCCGTCGGTGATGTCGGCGGCGGTGATCTTGGCCTGCTCATCGGCGATACGGATGTCGTTGACCTTGGCGCCGCCGCCCTTGATCAGGCGCCGGGCCTCGCCGTTGCTGCCCGCCAGGCCGGAACGCAGCAACAGGGCATAGGCGGGGATGCCCTCTTCCAGTTCCGCCAGGCCCACGTCGATGCTGGGCAGGCCCTCGGATGTCGCACCCTGCTCGAACGTCTGGCGGGCGGTCTCGGCGGCGGCGGCCCCGGCCTCCTCCCCGCGCATCAGGGCGGTGACGGCGTTGGCCAGGATCTTCTTGGCCTCGTTGATCTCGGCCCCCTGCAGGGCCTCCAGCCGCGCGATCTCATCCAGCGGCAGCTCGGTGAACAGCCGCAGGAAACGGCCAACGTCCGCGTCTTCGGTGTTGCGCCAATACTGCCAGAAGTCCCAGTCGCTCAGACGCTCGGCGTTCAGCCAGACGGCGCCGTTGGCGGTCTTGCCCATCTTGGCACCGGACGCCGTGGTCAGCAGCGGGGCGGTCAGGCCGAACAATGCCGCCTGCGACACGCGCCGGCCCAGCTCCACGCCGTTGACGATGTTGCCCCACTGATCCGACCCGCCGCACTGCAGCTGGCAGCCATAGCGGCGGTTCAGTTCCACGAAGTCGTAGGCCTGCAGGATCATGTAGTTGAATTCCAGGAAGGTCAGCGGCTGTTCCCGGTCCAGCCGCGTCTTCACGGAATCAAAGGTCAGCATGCGGTTGATGGTGAAGTGCCGGCCCACGTCGCGCAGGAAGGGGATGTAGGCCAGTTCATCCAGCCAGTCGGCGTTGTTGGCCAGGATGGCGCCGTTGGGGCCGTCGTTGAAATCCAGCAGCCGGTCCATGGGCTTGCGGATGCCCAGGATGTTCTGGGCGATGGCGTCGTTGGTCAGCAGCTGGCGGGATTCGTCCTTGCCCGAGGGATCGCCGATCTTGGTGGTGCCGCCGCCCATCAGCGCGATGGGCCGGTTCCCCGTCCGCTGCAGCCAGCGCAGGATCATGATCTGCACCAGGCTGCCCACGTGCAGGCTGTCCGCCGTCGCGTCGAAGCCGATATAGCCCGTCACCGGCCCGGCCAGGAAGGCGGCGTCCAGCGCCTCCATATCGGTGCACTGGTGGAAGAACCCGCGCTCCGTCATGACGCGCAGGAACTCGGACTTGGGGGCGTAGGGGGACGCGCTGCTCATGGATGAACTCTGCCAGCTGGGAAACGTCTGTCGAAAAGGAAGACGTCTGTTATCACATCCCCCATTCCTATAAAACGCCGGCCCGTAAAGCCAGCCGGGTTCTTCGTCGGGAATGGGTGCCGGCAACGCGTGTGTCGGCGTCGTGCCCTTGGTCAGGCCGCCCGGCTGCCCTCCAGCCGGCGCAGCGCCTCCGTGTCGCGCCGGGGCGGGGCGCCGAACATGCGGGCGTATTCGCGGCTGAACTGCGACGGGCTTTCATATCCGACCTGGAAGGCCGCGTCCTCGACGTTGGCCGCACCCGAGACCATCAGGCGCCGCGCCTCCAGCAGGCGCAGCCGCTTTTGGTACTGCAGCGGCGTCATGGAGGTCAGGGCCTTGAAATGCCGGTGGAAGGCCGAGGGACTCAGCTGGGCCACGGCCGCCAGCTCATTAACCCGGATGGCATCGGTGTAGCGCGCCCGTAGCATGTGGATGGCGTTGATGACACGCTGGGTGTGGTTCTGGGCCAGGGTCATGCGCGCGACCTCCGCACCGTGCGGGCCGCTCAGCAGCCAGTAGCAGATCTCGCGCATGATGGTGGGATACAGCACCGGAATGGCCTGGGGCCGGTCCAGCAGGCGCACGGCGCGCAGGGCACAGTCGGCCAGGGGGCCGTCGAAATCGGTGACGAAGACGCCGGGCCCCGTGGCGTCGCTGACGGGCAGGGGGGTGTCCAGCCCCTCCCACACCTCACGCAGGATGCCCAGGTCCAGCTGGATGACGATGCCCAGGTAGGGCTTGTCCGGACTGGCCTCGCTGACTTGGCCGGAGGCCGGCATCTCCACATTGACCATCAGGGCCTGTCCGGCGCGGTAGTGGTAGCGCCGGTCGCCGAAGGCCGTCCATTTGGCGCCCTGAACCACCAGGCACAGGGCGGGCTTGTGGATGATGTGCGATGGCGGCTTCTGCTGGTTGGTGCGCATGACGATGAAGCCGTCGATGGCGGTGAGATAGGGGCTGGCTCCGCTTTGCGCGTCCGTGTAGCGGGTCACCGCCTCAACCAGGGCGTCCAACATGTCCCATACTCTCGCTTGGGGGGCCGTTGCGTCAGGAAGTGGGAAGCCGAGCAGGATCAGGCAAGAACCAGCAGGGTTCCGGCATTCAAGCGAAACGGGCCGGCGCCTATCCTCCAGGTCAACACCTATTCGCGAGGAGATGAGTGATGAGCCTGGAAAATTCAGTGATGTCAAAGGGCAAGGTGGCGATCGTGACGGGCGGTAGCCGCGGCCTGGGGCGCAGCACCGTTCTGGCCCTGGCCCGCGACGGCATGGACGTGATCTTCACCTACCGCGCCAATGGGGCTGAGGCGGACAAGGTGGTGGCGGCGGTCGAAGGGCTGGGCGCCAAGGCGGCGGCCCTGCGGCTGGACACCGGTGCGTCCGCCACCTTCGGCGGCTTCGTGGACCAGGTGCGGACCGTGCTGGCGGGTTGGGGCGTGGAGCGCTTCGATTTCCTGGTGAACAACGCCGGCACCTCGCACCACAACGCCATCGCCACGACGACGGAAGCGGAGTTGGACGCCCTCTACAACGTGCATTTCAAGGGCGTGTTCTTCCTGACCCAGGCGCTGTTGCCCCTGATGAACGATGGCGGCCGCATCGTGAACGTTTCCACCGGCCTGACCCGCGTCTGCGTCCCCGGCAGCGCCGCCTATGCCGCCATGAAGGGGGCGGTCGAGGTTCTGACGCGCTATCTGGCCAAGGAATTGGGTGAGCGCCGCATCGCCGCCAACACGGTCGCCCCCGGCGCGGTCATGACCGATTTCAGCGGCGGCATCGTCCGCGACAATCCCGAGGTCAACAAGCGGGTGTCTGACATGACCGCCCTGGGCCGTCCCGGTGTGCCCGAGGACATCGGTCCCATGATCGCCGGCTTGCTGACCGAGGCAAACCGCTGGGTCAACGGCCAGCGCATCGAGGTGTCGGGCGGCATGGTGCTGTGAAGTGGGTGGCCTCAGTCGCCGGCCATGGGCACGCGTGCCTCTTCGGCTATGGCCTGGTTCAGGCGATCGATCAGGGCGCTGGCGGTTGACTGGGTGCACATGACGCGGCCCGGCTGGCTGGGGCCGGCGTCGGGTGCGGGTATGGTCCGCAGGTCCGCCGGGGAGATATGCCGGTCCGCCAGCATGCGGTCCAACGCCAGGCGGTTGATAAGGGCGAAGTCGATGCGGCCCTTGGCCACCATGGCCACCAGGGTGCTCTGGCCGCCGCGCACCCGTTCGCGGTTGGGGGCGTCGGGCGCGGGGGCTGCCGCTGGTTGGCCAGGGGGCGCAGGCTGGACGTAGCGTTCGTCCGCCCAGGACCCGTCGGAAAAGCCGAAGACCAGGTCCGGGCGGGTCAGCAGGTCCGCCGGCGTCGGGTTGGTGCCGATGCGCGGGTCGCTCGCCCGGACCAGCAGCACCCAATCCGGTGCCGGCCCCAACGGATCGGTGAATTTGAAACGGCGGGCCCGGTCGGGCGTCAGCGCCCAGTTCAGGGTGCACAGGGGCTGGCGGCCGGCGTCCAGGTCGTTCAACAGCCGCCGCCGGGTCCACGGCTCCTGCCACACCAGGGTCAGGCCGGCGCGGGCCGCCACCCGGTTCATGGTGTTGACCAGAGGGCCATAGGGCTGCTGCGTCTCGCGGTTCCAGTTCAGCACGGGCGGCTGCTCCGCGAAGACCATCACCAGCGTTGGGTTGGGTGGGGGCGCGTCATCGATGACCGCGCGCGCCACCGGCGCATAGCCTAGCGCGGCGCTGCATGACAAAAGGACCACCGCCCGGAAAACCGCCATCGGGGCGCGTCGTCCGGGCCGGGTGCATATGCGGGGAAAGTCCGGGCCGGCCTTATTCGGCGGCAAGCGTCTTGCCCAGGTTGCTGTCCAGGTAAGTGCCCACGATCTCGTTCAACGCGTCGGAGCGGTCGTTGAAGAAGTGGTTGGCGCCCTCGACCTTTTTGAAGTCGATCTTGATGTCGCGCTGGTTGGACAGCTTGTTGACCAGCTTGGCCACCGCCGCGTCCGGCACCAGCTCGTCCTTGTCGCCGTGGACGATCAGACCGGAGGAGGGGCAGGGCGCCAGGAAGCTGAAGTCGAACATGTTGGCGGGCGGGGCCACCGACACGAAGCCGTCGATCTCCGGCCGGCGCATCAGCAGCTGCATGCCGATCCAGGCGCCGAAGGAGAAGCCGCCGATCCAGCAGGCCGTGGCGTTGGGATTGTAGGTCTGCAGCCAATCCAGCGCCGACGCGGCGTCCGACAGCTCGCCCTCGCCCCGGTCATAGGTACCCTGGCTGCGGCCGACGCCGCGGAAGTTGAAGCGCAGGCAAGAGAAGCCGCGTTGCGCGAAGGCGTGGAACAGGGTGTAGACCACCTTGTTGTTCATGGTCCCGCCGTACTGCGGGTGCGGATGCAGCAGCAGGGCGATGGGGGCGTTGGTCGACTTGCCGTGAAGGTAGCGCCCCTCGATCCGGCCGGCCGGTCCATTGATGATGACTTCAGGCATCGTGCTCCGTTTCCGCTGCTGTATGGGACGTGGTACCCGTACCGTTGGAACCCGCACGGGGGGAAAACAGCCACATCAAGGCCCGTGGCGCTGGCATCGCTTGACCCCGCAGGCACGCGATCTTATATCGCAAGGCTGGGCCTCCTGGAGCGATGTGCGGACGCATCGGACAATCTGACCCCCCGTTTCTCGGGACGGCCAGGCTGCAATGATGGCAGACGACCATTCCGGGCGCGATTTATACCACAGCGAGCGCATCGGTGTTCAAGCGTCTTCAAGAAGAGATCGAGGGTATTAAAGCCCGAGACCCGGCGGCGCGCTCCACCCTAGAGGTGCTGCTGTGCTATCCGGGCCTACATGCTGTGCTGTTGTACCGCTTGGCCAACCACTGCTGGCGTAACGGCTGGCCGACGCTGGGCCGATTCATTTCGCACCTGGCCCGCATGGGCACCGGCATCGAAATCCACCCCGGCGCCACCATAGGCGAGGGATTCTTCATCGACCATGGCATGGGCGTGGTGATCGGCGAGACGGCGGAGATCGGCCGCAATGTCCATCTCTATCACGCAGTCACCCTGGGCGGCACCTCGCTCAGCAAGGGTAAGCGCCATCCCACCGTGGGCGACAACGTTATCATCGGCGCAGGCGCCAAGATCCTGGGCGCCATAACCATAGGGTCGGGGGCGCGCATCGGCGCCAACGCGGTGGTGGTGGCCGACGTCGCGGCGGGCGCCACCATGGTCGGCATCCCGGCCCGCGCCGTCACGGCCAAGGCCAAGACGGAAAAGGACCAGTTCCTGGCCTACGGCACGCCCTGCAACAACCTGCCCGATCCTGTGGCCCGCGCCCTGCAGGCGCTGACCGACCAGGTCAGCACCCTCAGCCGCCGCATCGAGGAGCTGGAGCAGGCGGCCCCCATCGTCCCCTTGGTCACCCCCGAGATGATCACCCCCCAGCTGGTTCGGGCCGGCATCGGGGATGAGGAGTGCGGCAAACCTGGCCGCCCACCCTGCTGAGCGGCCCGACCGTCCCTTCCAACCGGTTCACCCTGATGCCGTCGACCTATCTCGACCATAACGGCACCTGCCCGCCCCGGCCCGAGGCTGTCGCGGCCATGGTGGCGGCGCTGTCCCTGCCGGGCAACCCGTCCTCCGTCCATGCCCAGGGGCGTGAGGCGCGGCGGCGGGTGGAGGTGGCGCGCCGCCAGTTGGCGGCATTGTTGAACCTGCCCCCCGCCATCCTGATCTTCACCGGCAGCGGGACCGAAGCCAACGCCCTGGCGCTGGCCAGCGCCGGCGACCGCCCCGTCATCACCAGCGCCATCGAGCACGCCAGCGTGCTGGAGGCGACTCCGGGTGCCGCCCGCTGCCCGGTCACCCCGGATGGCGTGGTCGATTTGCGCGCGCTGGACATGATGCTGGGGGATGCCGGCCGCCCGGCCTTCCTGTCGCTCATGGCGGTGAACAACGAGACCGGCGTCATCCAGCCGGTGGCCGAGGTGGCGACCCTGGCGCGGCGGCACGGCGCCCTGTTCCATTGCGACGCCAGCCAGGCGGTGGGCCGCTTGGCCTGGGACTGGGCCGCCCTCGCGCCCGACTACCTGACCGTTTCCGCCCACAAGATCGGCGGGCCCCAGGGGGTGGGCGCCCTGGCCGTGCGCGACGGCGCCCCCCTGGTCCCCATCCTGCGCGGCGGCGGACAAGAGCGGCGGCGACGGGCGGGGACGGAGAACGTGGCCGGCATCGTCGGCTTCGGCGCGGCGGCGGCGGCCTGCGACGCCGGCGCCTTCAACCGGCTGGCGGCCCTGCGCGACGGGCTGGAGGCCCGCTTGCGGGCCGCCGCCCCGGACCTGGTGGTGGCCGGC
This sequence comes from Nitrospirillum bahiense, assembly GCF_007828025.1. Taxonomy (NCBI): domain Bacteria; kingdom Pseudomonadati; phylum Pseudomonadota; class Alphaproteobacteria; order Rhodospirillales; family Azospirillaceae; genus Nitrospirillum; species Nitrospirillum bahiense. The sequence goes on along the minus strand of NZ_VITO01000006.1, from coordinate 267,926 downwards.
GCCGCCGCGGACCGCGTGGCCAACACCAGCTGCCTGGTCACCCCCGGGTGGCGGGGCGAGACGCAGGTGATGGCGCTGGATCTGGCCGGCTATGCCGTCAGCAGCGGCTCCGCCTGCTCCAGCGGCAAGGTCGCGGCCTCCCACGTGCTGGCGGCCATGGGGATGGGCCCGGATCTGGCCGGTTGCGCCATCCGCGTCAGCCTGGGCTGGTCGACCACCGAGGATGAGGTGCAGCACTTCGCCGATGCATGGGTCGCCCTATATGGCCGCCGCGTGCCGTCGCCGGCGGCACAGCAGGCGCACCTATCGCCACAGGATAGGCAGTCTGTCGTTTCCCAGACGGCGCGGCAGCAGTAGGGTTGCGCCCCGGCTGGCTTAAGAAGGCCAGGCTAGGGTATGACTCCCCGGGGCGGGGTGAAGCAGGGGTAGGCGGGCGCATGGCCGAGGGTAGTGGTGGGAACAAAGCCCCGCAGAACGGGGCGGGACAGGGTGTCTCCGGCGTGGTGCCGGGCGGCATGGGGGATTGCTGGGCCTGTGGCAAGCCGGTCTCCGGCCGGGCGCTGTTCTGCCACAACTGCGGCTCCATCCAGCCGCCGGCCGACCTGGACGCGTTCGCGCGCCTGAACCTGGAACGCCGCTTCGATGTCGAGCGCGCGGTGCTGGACCGCCAGCGCGCCGGCTTCACCCGCATTCTGGATCCGGAACGGCTGAAGTCGCGCGGGCCCCAGGAACGCGCCTTGGCCGACCGGCACCGCCAGGCGGTGGAACAGGCCTACACCACCCTGCGCGATCCCGCGGCCCGCGCCCGCTATCTCCTGGATCTGGTGCGCCCGGACGGCGACCTGCCGGGCACGCCGGGCAAGGGGCCGGAGGATGCCGACATGGCCGATCTGGCGGCCCAGGTGGCGGAACTGCACGCCGCCAACCCGGTGGATGAGGAGGAGCTGGAGCAGGCGACCCTGGGCGTCATCGGCGCCATCGCCGGCACCCTGGTGGACCTGTCCGCCGCCTTCCACAACGACAACCTGGCCGCCGTGCCGGCACTGGCCGAGCGCCTGGCCCTGTGCCAGCAGTTGGGTGAGGCGCTGGGCGCCGTGACGCCGCCTGACGTGGATTGATTCCCGGCCTATCGATCCCCAATCCTTGATCATCCCCCGCCCTCGGGCGCTATGTTTGGCAATGGGCGGCGCCTGGACCGCCCGGCAGGCACCGGGTGCGGGGCATGGACAAGACTTACACCAGCGTTTCCTCCTTTGACGGCGGCGACCGGCGGCCGGGCCCTGCGGGGCCGCTCGACCGTCTGCGACGCCTGATCGCGCCGGAACGCGGTGACCGGGAGGATACGCAGCTGGCCGTGGCCTTGTGCTTCGTCGCCGGCATGACCAATGCCGGGGGGTTCCTGGCGGTGGGGCAGTACACCTCGCACATGTCAGGGGTGGTGTCGGGTCTTGCCGACAATTTGGTGCTGGGCGCCACGGATCTGGTTCTGATGGGGCTGAGCGCCTTGGGCGCCTTCCTGGCCGGCGCCGCCTGTTCCGCCATCCTGATCAACTGGGGCCGGCGCCGGGCCAACACCAGCCAGTACGCCTTGCCCCTGTCGCTGGAGGCCGCCCTGCTGCTGCTTTTCGGCGCGATGGGCATGCTGCGCCCCGCGGTTCCCTATTTCCTGAACGTGGCCGTGCCGCTGCTGTGCTTCATCATGGGTCTGCAGAACGCCATCATCACCAAGATATCCCGCGCCCGTATCCGCACCACCCATTTGACGGGGATGGTGACGGATATCGGGATCGAATTGGGCAAGATGCTCTATTGGAACCGCCGGACGGCGGACGCCGTCATTGCCGCCGGCCAGGACGCCACGCGCGTCCACGCCGACTTGGCCAAGCTGCGCCTGCTGGCCAGCCTGGTCGGCTCATTCTTCATCGGTGGGGTACTGGGCGCCCTGGGCTTCAAGGTCATCGGCTTTTCCGTGACGGTGCCCTTGGCCCTGCTGCTCCTCCTGCTGGCCATCGTGCCGCTGATCGATGACTTGCGGCGCGCCCCCGCCCGGCGCTGACGGCTCAGGGCGCGCCCACCCCCGGCATCACCCGCACCTCGAGCGCCGACGGGTAGTCGGGGCTGCGGTAGACGCGCTCGCGCGCGGCCTTGAAGTCCTCCGGCTTGGCGTTCGGGATATCGACGAAGGTTTGCGGGTTGCGGTCCGTCAGCGGGAACCAGCTGCTCTGGATCTGCACCATGATGCGATGGCCGCGGCGGAAGGTGTGGTTGACGTCGGCCAGGGCGTAGCGGATGGGCGTCACCTGGTCCGGCACCATGGGTTCCGGCTTCTCGAAGCTGTTGCGGAACTTGCCCCGCAGCGGGTCGCCGCGCACCAGCTGCTGGTATCCGCCCAGATCGACCGACGGCGGCGGCACGTCGGCCTTGGGGTCGGTCGCCCCCTCCGCCCCACCGGCCTGGCCGGGCGGCAGGTTCTGCGGATAGACGTCGATCAGCTTCACCACCCAGTCGCTGTCGGTGCCGGAGGTGGAGACGAACAGCTTGGGCGACACCGGCCCGACGATGGTGACGTCGTTCTCCAGCGGGGCGGTCTGGTAGACCAGCACGTCGGGCCGGGTGGTGGCGAAGCGCTGGTCGGCCACCATGTACTCCTTGGGCACGTCGGTGGTGACGTAGCCGACATAGGGCACCGGGTGGGCCGGGTCGCTGACGTATTCGTCGAATTTGGTCCCGTTCTTGGCCGCCGCCGGCGCCGTCCAGGCCAGGCCGCCGCCGGGCTGCAGGTACAGGGTGCGGGTCTGCGCCTGCTTGGGCGGCCAGGACGCGTACTGGCGCCAGACGTTGGTGCCCGTCTCGAACACCGTGGCCCTGGCCAGCTTGGCATCCGGCGCACCCTTCAGATGCTGTTCGAAAAAGGGGAAGAGGATGTTCTTGCGGTAATAATCGCCGGTGTCTGAGGCGAAGTCGACCGCGCCCAGCTTGCGGCCGTAGGACCGGGCCCAGCCGCCGTGCACCCACGGGCCTATCACCAGGTTGTTGGGCGTGCCGGGGTTCTGCGTCTCGATGGCGTTGTAGGTGGTGAAGGGGCCGTGCAAATCCTCCGCATCGAACCAGCCGCCCACGGTCAGCACGGCGGCCTTGATGTTCTTCAGGTGCGGGGCGATGGCGCGCGGCTTCCAGTAGTCGTCGTAGGTGGGGTGGTCCACCATTTCGCGCCAGTTGATCCCGTCCTCCTTGCTGAACAGGTCGCTGATCTGCGCCAGGCTGCCCTTCCTCAGGTAGAAGTCATAGCCGTCGGTGGTGCCGAAATCATAATCCGACCAGCCGCGCGGTTCCGTGGTCGGGTTCTTCTGCGGCTTGAACGCGGCGTAGAAGCTGAAGTTGGCCGCCAGCATGTAGGCGCCGCCGTGATAGGCGTCGTCGCCCATGTACAGATCGGTCACCGGCGCTTGGGGCGAGGCCGCCTTGATGGCCGGATGGCTGTCGATGATGCTGGCCGAGGTGAAGAAGCCCGGGTAGCTGATGCCCCAGATGCCGACCTTGCCGTTGTTGCCCGGCACGTTCTTCAGCAGCCAGTCCACGCTGTCGTGCATGTCGCTGCTGTCGTCGGTGTCCGTCTTGGACTTCTTGACGTCGATGTGCGGGCGCATTTCCACCCAGCTGGCGCCGGACATGAAACGGCCGCGCACATCCTGGAAGACGAAGATGTAGCCGGACTTGTCGAAGTCCGGCGACGGGCCCAGCTGCTTGGGATAGGCCTCGCTTCCGTACCACAGCTCCCTACCCACCCGGGCGCCGACACCATAGGGCGTGCGCACCATCAGGAAGGGATAGGTCTTGGACTGGTCCTTGGGCACGTAGACGACCGTGAACAGCTCCACGCCGTCGCGCATCGGAACGCGGTACTCGTACTTTGTGTAGTGTTCCGGCACGCTGTAGGGCTTGTCCTGCCCCTGTTGCGCCGCCCCCTGGGCCGCCCCTTGGGCCAGGGCCACCGGTGCCGCCATGGGCCCCGCCAGCGTCAACGCCAAACCCAAGGCGGCCACCGCGCGCGCCGCGCCCTTGCCCATCGTCATGCCATTCCCCATCCAGCCAAGTCCCATTGCGGGCGGTCAAGCGCCCGAACCGTTTGGCCGTCAAGCTAAGCCATTACGGATCCTGGCGGAAGCGGGGATTGGGATGGGGTCAGGAACAGCCGTCCGCCGTCTTCGGCGCCTCGCTGTCGGCGGGGCGGGGGATGTGCAGCTCGGTTGCCAGCGCGGCGTCGCTGCTGCAATAGGGCTTCTTGGTCTGCCAGCTGCGGATGCGGCGGAAGGTGTCGGGGGTGGTGCCCACGGGGTCGTCGTCCTGGGCGTTGGCGGTCAGCTGATAGACGGCGATGGTGGTGGGGGCCGGGTCGGTGACGGAGTCACCCATCTTGCGGGTGGCGATCAGCAGCAAGGTCTGCGGCTTGCCCTCCACCGTGCCATGGGCGAAGACGACGGAGCGCAAGGCGTCCTCCCCGGTGTGCGGGCTGTCGCGTACAATTTCCGCCACGCCGGGTGGCGTCTCCGCCTCCACCGACACCAGGTTCCAGCCGTGGCGATCGCCGCCGGCTGGTTTCATCATCACCATGTAGGTGGCGTGGCCCCAGGCGTTGCCGTTATCGCGCCAGGCGCGGATGACGATGGCCGTTCGCCCGTCGGGGGCGAAGTTGTCCAGGGTGTTGACGCCATACTCAAGGGCGATGGGATTTAGGTTGATGATGCCCTGGGGACCATCGTCCGGCGCCGCTTTTGTGCCCTGGGGCTTGGCCGCGACGGCGGGCTGGGCCATCAGGGCGAGGGCCAGGAACGATGGCAACAGCCAGCGAAGGGGCAGCATGGGACGGGCCTTGTCTGTCATGGGCGGCGATTCCCGACCTTCATACAGCGCCGTCCGTGTCGGTTCCATGACGCGCCCGGCCGCAGGCGCACCGTTGGCGGCCGGCATGCGTGACGCCATCTTTACAAGTGGGCCGCCGCCCTCTACCAAAGCAGGCTGATCCGGGCGGCGTCTGGGGCGCCCGCCGGTGATGACCCATTTATTGGCCAACCCTTATCAGAGTGATCCAGATCCCATGCCCAAGATGACGTTCGTTGAGACCGATGGAACCCGCCGCGAGGTGGACGCGCCGCTGGGCCTGTCGATCCTGGAGGTCGCGCGTCGGCACAACATCGATCTGGAAGGCGCCTGCGAGGGCTCGCTGGCTTGCTCCACCTGCCACGTCGTCGTGGCGCCGGAATGGTACGACCTGCTGCCGGATGCCAAGGAAGATGAGGAGGACATGCTGGACCTGGCGTTCGGCCTGACCAAGACCTCGCGCCTAGGCTGCCAGATCCGCATCTCCGAAGAGCTGGACGGCCTGGTCGTGCAGCTGCCGGGCGCCAAGTGATGCCGACGGCATGAGGTTCTCCTCATGCCGTTGTAGCCCGCGACCGCGGGCGCCGGAGCGAGCACCGAAGGGCGGAGCGAGGAAGCCAAGCCCGCGGATGCGGGCGCCCGGCGTCTGAGGGCGTGCAAACACACAGGCCGGCCTTGCGGGAATGACCGCCAGGCCGCGCTTGCGCTTTGGCGCATCTTGGCCCATATGCGGGCCCATGAATTCCCTAGGCTTCGATAAGGCGCCGGCCGACACCCGCGTGGTGGTCGCCATGTCCGGCGGGGTGGACAGCTCGGTCACCGCGGCCCTCCTGAAGGAGGAGGGCTACGACGTGGTGGGCGTCACTCTGCAGCTGTACGACCATGGCATGGCCGTAGGGCGCAAGGGCGCCTGCTGCGCCGGTCAGGACATCTACGACGCCTCCCGCGTGGCTGAGACCATCGGCATCCCCCATTATGTCCTGGATTATGAATCCCGCTTCTCCGACGCGGTGATGCAGGATTTCGCCGACAGCTACCTGCGCGGTGAGACGCCGATCCCCTGCGTGCGCTGCAACCAGCGGGTCAAGTTCCGCGACCTGCTGGACCAGGCCCGCGATCTGGGGGCGGAGGCACTGGCCACCGGGCATTACGTGCGCCGGGTGCAGGGCGCCGACGGGGCGGAACTGCACCGCGCCGCCGATCCGGCCAAGGACCAGAGCTATTTCCTGTTCGCCACCACCCAGGCGCAGCTGGACTTCCTGCGCTTTCCCTTGGGCGGCATGCCCAAGACGGAAACCCGGGCGCTGGCCGACCGCTACAACCTGCCGGTGGCCGACAAGCCGGACAGCCAGGACATCTGCTTCGTCCCCAACGGCTCCTACGCCGCCGTGGTGAACCGCCTGCGTCCCGGCGCCGTCACGCCGGGCGACATCGTCCATGTCGATGGCCGTGTGCTGGGCCGGCATGACGGCGTCATCAACTACACCGTGGGTCAGCGCAAAGGCTTAGGGCTGGGCGGCAACGCCACCCTGGCGGTGGAGCCCGGCGGCGACACCGACCCGCTGTACGTCGTGCGCGTGGATGCCGCCAGCGCCCAGGTGGTTGTGGGCCCGCGCGCGGCGCTGGCCAGGACCCGCGTGACCGTGCGCGAGGTCAACTGGCTGGGCGGCGCCACCCCAGCCGACGGCGTGCCCGTGACGGTCAAGTTGCGCTCCGCCCAGCCGGCCCTGGCGGCCCGCCTGTTCCTGGATAGCCAGGGGGCGGCCACCGTTGACCTGAACCAGCCCCAATTCGGCGTCGCCCCCGGCCAGGCCGCCGTCTTCTACCAGGGCGACCGCGTGCTAGGCGGCGGTTGGATCGTGGGAGCCGCGTAAATTTTTAGTCATGAGAGAGTCGGGTGAAAGGAATTTATGCTCGCGTTAATGCCATATTTGGCATATAAGGAAATTGGGTTAAGTCCGGCGGGAAAACGGAAAACGAAAGCCGGAACATTGGGAGGTGAGGCCATGTCAAGTTCGGGAGTCATTCCCTATGAAAGACATAAGGGATGTGCGTTGGATTTCCTCAAGCCTTAAGGAAATTCTGAAATTTCCAGAAGAAGTTCGTCAGAAAATTGGTTATGCCATCTATCAAGCGCAGCTTGGTACGAAGCATTCTGACGCTAAACCTATGAAGGGGTTTGGTGATTCTCAAGTTCTGGAAATAGTGGATGATCACAATGGGAACACATACCGGTGCGTTTATACCGTCCGTTTCCCAGGCTCGATATATGTCTTGCACGCCTTTCAGAAGAAGTCTAAAGGCGGTATTGCTACTCCGCTAGTAAATATAGATTTAATCCGAATGCGGCTCAAGGCTGCAGAAGAGGATTGCAGCTGAGGCCAATAGGAGAAGCAGGGTGGATGAAGTCATTCAGGGAAGCGGCAATGTCTTTTCAGACTTGAGCCTGCCCGATGCTGACATTCTGCTAGTGAAGGCGGAAATATTGTCGCGTATAAGCGATATGATCGAGGTGCGGAAGCTAACACAAGCGCAGGCGGCGCAGATTCTTGGCATTGACCAGCCTAAAGTTTCTGCATTGGTGCGGGGAAAGCTATCGGGTTTTACTCTGGATCGGCTACTGCGCTTTTTAAATAATTTGGACGTCGACGTGGAAATTCGCCTGACGCCCGCCAAGGATAAGGCGCACACCATCGTTGCCGCCTGACGGGGCATGGTCATGGAAGCCGGCCGCCCCAGCCGCACCGCGCTCGCCGTCGCCGCGTTACGGGCGGCGCATCAGGTGATGGATGCGCCCGTCATTTTCGCCGACCCGGTGGCCTTGCCCATCCTGGGGCCGGACGCCGAGGCGCGCATCCGGGCGGATGAGGCGCGGTTGCACACGCCCCCCGCCCGCTTTCTGCGCGCGGCCCTGGTGGCGCGCAGCCGCTTCGCCGAGGATAGGCTGGCGATGGCCGTGGCCGCCGGCGTGGACCAGTACGTGGTGCTGGGCGCCGGGCTCGATACCTTTGCCTATCGCAACCTCCATCCCGGCGTTCGGGTGTTCGAGGTCGATCACCCGGCGACCCAGGCATGGAAGCGCTCGATGCTGGAGGCGGCGGGCATCGTCCCGTCCGCCGGCGTGGCCTATGCCGCCATCGATTTCGAACGCGACACCCTGACGGACGGCCTCACCCGCACCGGGTTCGACTGGAACCGGCCCGCCTTCTTCGCCTGGCTGGGCGTCACCGTCTATCTGACGCGGGACGCCATTCTGGATACCTTGCGCCGTGTGGCGACCCTCTCCACCGGCAGCGCCATTGTCTTCGACTACAGCCTGCCGCCGGACACCCTGAGCGAGAAACAGCGCGCCGCCTTTCAGGCCATAGCCGACCGCGCGGCGGCGGAGGGCGAGCCGTGGCGGAGCTTCTTCACCCCCGATGCGCTGGGGGCCGAGCTGCGCCGTATGGGCTACGGCGCGGTGGAGGATGTGGGCGCGGCGGAGTTGAACCCCCGCTATTTCGCGGGCCGCGCCGATGGCTTGGTCCTGGGCGGCATCAGCCGCCTGGTGCACGCGGCCGTTACCGAGCCGTCACCAACATCACATGGATTGTAGCACTGACGTTCCATACACTCCCTGGTAAGCGGGTGACGTGGGGGTGGACGATGCGGGGATGGATGGGCCGCCTGGCCCTGATGGGCTGGGCATGCATGGGCTGGATGTGCGCGGGATGGGCGGCGGCGGTGGCGGCCTCTTCGGCCGGAACGGCGGTGCCGGGTTGGCCTGTGCTGGAGCATCATGTCGCTGACTCCCTGGGACGCGACATCACCTACTATCTATCCATACCCCAGGGGCGGCCGCGGCCGTTGGCCGTCATCATCCAAGGGTCCGGCTGCGCCACGCTGTTCCATGATACGGACGGCCGCAGGAGCACCCGCTTCTTCGCCCTGGGTGCCGCCCTCAAGGATGGCCGCTTTGCCGTGCTGGCGGTGGATAAGCCTTATGCCGGCCTGCCCGAGGGGGCGAAGGGCACAGGGGCGGAAGGCTGCGATGCCCGTTTCAACCAAGACTTCACGGCGGAGCGCTGGCTGGCCGCCCTGCAGGCGGCGCTGGCCGACGCGCGGGGACAGCCGGGGGTGGACGCGGCCCGCACCCTGGCTTTCGGCCATTCCGAGGGGGCGGTGATGGCGGCCCTGCTGGCGGGGCACGACGCCACCATCACCGATGTCGCGGCCTTCGGCGCCGGCGGGCCCACGCAACTGTTCGACATCATCGCCTTCGCCTACCTGGGCGGCGGTTGGGCCCATGTCGGGCGTGACGGGCTGGACGGGTTGGCGGACCAGGTGCGGGCCATCAACGCCGACCCCGACAACGCCACCACCTTCGTCTGGGGCCATCCTTATCGGCGGTGGAGTTCCTTCCTGCGCGTCTCGGCCACGGAGGAACTGCGGCGGTCCAAGGCGCGGGTCTACTTGGCCGGCGGGACGGAGGACCAGGCCACACCCCTGCTGTCACTGGAACTGACGGCCGCCACGCTGCTCGCCGACGGACGCGACGTAACCCTGCGGCGCATTCCCGGCGCCGACCACAGCCTGGCGACCACGCCCGGCAGCACGGCGGAGACGGGGGCGGAATACGCGCGCGCCTTCGCCTGGTTCTGGAAAACGGATCCGCTTAGGCCGGAGGGCAAGGCCCCCTAGCCGGACGGTGCACGCATAAGGGGGTATCGCCAGCGGTTTTGCCCGCGCGTAGTCTGGCCCCACCACATTCGGCATGCGGAACAAGGGCTTGCCGACACCTTGGGGAGGATGAGGATGCTGCGTACCGTCGCGATCACGTGCCTGGCGGCTCTGGCCCTGGTCGGGTGCTCCATGCCCACGCCGGTGTCCAACGTCTCGGCGGAGGATCTGGCGGGCACGGGCTGGGAACTGCAGCACTGGCAGCAGCGCAACGGCGGCGCCTATCCCCTCATGCCCGGCGGCAACGGCGGGCCCATCAGCATACGCTTCAGCCGCGATGGGGCGGCCAACATCCTGTCGGGCAGCGCCGGCTGCAACCGCTATCGCGGTGGCTATACCCTGGGCGGGGGATACCTACAGGTGTTGCCGGCCGCCACCACCCGCATGGCCTGCCTGTCGCCGGAACGTGCCAAGCTGGAGCAGGACTACCTGAACGTCCTGGCCAACGCCACCACCCTGACCCGCGCCCGTGATCCCGGCCGCGACCTGGACACCCTGACGCTGGCCAGCAGCGAGGGGGACGAGTTGCTGTTCGTACGTGTCCTGAGTGGGGAAGTGCCGGAACCGGGGACGGTTGGCAACACCGTGGGCCAGTAAGCTATCGCGATGTTCAGAAACAACAAACCCCTGGGGTCCGTGCAGGTCGCCCCAGGGGTTCGTGTAAGCGGTTGGTGCGGGTTAGACACCACCGAATTGGTAGCAGCGGAGGGATTTGAACCCCCGACCAAGGGATTATGATTCCCCTGCTCTACCACTGAGCTACGCTGCCATAAACCGCCACCGGACGGGCCGGTGTTGGTGAGGGCCGTCATGTAGGACACCTGACCCGGCGCTGTCAAGGCCCTCGCCAAAGCCACGGCGCATTTTTCGGCATGGGTCCGATGCACCGCCCAACGCAGCCCTTATCAGGCGCCAATCCCTGCCGCGCCGGGCAATCGGCGCCGCGAAGAACAGGTGACGGGGCAAGGGTACCACCGATACAGTCACCGCCGCATCCTATCCGCCCGGACGCCGCCAAACCCGCATGCTGTCCCTGATCACGGCCCCCTTCCGCCTGCTGTTCCGCCTGGTGGGGTTCCTCATCCTCATGGCGGTTGTCCTGGTGGTGGTCTTCCCTTACGCGGTGGATCTGCCCGGCTGGGCCCAGACCGTCATGGCGCGCCTGAGCGACGACCCCGCCAGCGGCGTGGTGGTGCGGGCGGCGCCGGAGGTGCAGCGCGGCGTCCTCGCCCGCCTGGTGCTGCATGACTTCAGCCTGGCCAATCCCCTGACGCCCGACCGGCCGTCCATCACCGCCGCCCGCGCGGTGGTGGAGGTGGACCCGCTGGCCTCGCTGACCAGCGGCCGGCTGGTGCTGCGCACCCAGGTGCTGGACCCGGTGATCTATGCCGACCGGCCCATCAATCTGCGCGGCCTGCTGGCGGGCGTGGATCGCACCCTGGGCGGCGCCGGGATCAGCAACAGCGTCAGCCTGGTGGGCGGCAGCGTGAGGCTGTCGGGCAAGGGAGGGGAGGCCGGCATCGACCTGGGGCCGGTGACGGTGGAGGCGGCACCGCTTGCCGATCACGCCGGCAGGGGTCGCGGCCCGTCCTGACCGGCAACGGCTTCTTCTTCCGCCGGCCGGTGATGGATGTCGGCCCGCCGCGCCAGCCAGGCCAGCAGCATCAGGCCGGGGATGCCCAGGCCGGCGCTGATGGTGAAATACAGCGGCCAGGAATTCAGCTGGTCCGCCAGCCAGCCGGTGCCGCCCGAAAGGATGTCCAGCGGCAGGGTGGCCAGGCTGGACAGCAGCGCGTATTGCGTGGCGGTAAAGCCCGCGTCGCACAGGCGCGACAGGAAGGCGGTGAAGGCCGCGGCGCTCATGCCACCGGCGAAGAACTCCAGCCCCACCACCAGGCCCAGCAGTGTCACGCTGTGCGGCTGCGTCGCCAGCACGGCGTACATCAGGTTGGTGATGATCATGAAGGTGCCGCACAGGAACAGGCCGCGCACCGCCCCGGTGCGCCCGGCCACCGTACCGCCGGCTATCGCGCCGGCTATGGCGCAGGCCATGCCCAGCATCTTCGTCACCGCCGCGATCTCCACCTTGGTGTAGCCGTCGCTCAGGTAGAAGTTGGTGGCCATGACGTTCACATAGACGTCGCCCAGCTTGTAGATGGCCACGAACACCAGGATGGCCAGCCAGCCGCGCCGGGTGGCGAAGCGGGTGAAGGGCGCCACCACCGCGTCCTGCACCCAGACGTCGAAGCGCTGGCGCGGCGGGGCCGGCGGACGCGCGGGCTCCGGCGCCAGCAGCACCGCCGCCATGCCGACGGCCACCAGGGCCGCCATGACCACGTAGACGGTGGACCAGGGCACCAGGGTGGACAGGTACAGGGCACCGGCGCCGGCCACGATCATGCCCAGGCGGTAGCCCACCAGATAGGCGCCGGCTCCCGGCGCCTGCAGCGTGTCGGGCAGCAGCTCCACCCGCAACGCGTCCAGCACGATGTCCTGGCTGGCCGAGGCGAAAGAGGTGGCGACCGTGGCCACCGCCAGCCAATAGAGGTTGGCGGCGGGATCGCTGGACGCCATGGCCAACAAGGCCAGCATCAGGGCCGCCTGTGTCACCAGGGCCCAGCCGCGCCGCTGGCCCAACGCGCGCGTCAGCAGGGGTAGGGGCAGCCGGTCAATCAGCGGCGCCCACAGCGGCTTGAAGGTGAAGGGGCTGCGCACCATGGCGAACAGGCCGATGGCGGTGCGGCTGACATGCACCTCCGTCAGCCAGGCCGACAGGGTGGAGAACAGCAGGAAATAGGGAAGGCCGCTGGCGAAGCCCAGGAACAGCACCGTCAGCACCCGGCGATCCAGCCAGAGGGTCCATCCGGGGGCGGGCGTGGCGGATGGCGGGGTCGAGGATGCGGTCATGGAGGCGGCGCTGCCCTTGATGTGGCCCCTTGATGGGGCCCCTTGGTGGGGACGTCTGGGACGGCGGCATCATCGCCTGCGCGGCACGCCCCCGTCCAGGCTTCACGCCATCACGCCGGCAGCCCAGCCGCGAACAGGCCGGTCACCTGGCGCGCCAGGGCCTCGGGCGACGCCGCACCCGCCTGATGGTACAGGCGGCCGTCCACCGTCAGGCAGGCCAGGCCGTGGACCAGCGACCAGGCGGCCACCACGGCGGCCTCGCGCTGCTCCTCCGGCACCAGGCCGGCGACGCGGGTGGCCAGGATGCTGTAGGCGCTTCCAGCGGGGGGTGGTTTCGGCGGCAGGCCGCTGCCGAGGGACGCCCCGAACATGATGCGGAACAGGGCCGGGCGTTCCAGGGCGAACAGCACATAGGCCACGCCTTGTTCCACTAGGGCCTGGCGCGGGTCCGCCGCCGTGTCGGCCCGGGCCAGGCGGTCGCGCAGATCGGTGTAGCCTTGCTCCGCCACCGCCGCCAGCAGGTCGGCCTTGTCGGCGAAGTGGCGGTAGGGCGCCATGGCCGACACCCCCGCCCCCCGCGCCGCCGCCCGCAGGGTCAGGGCCTCCACCCCGCTTTCCTCCAGCAGGGCCAGGGCCGTGCGCACCAGGGCGTCGCGCAGCTTGCCGTGATGGTAGGCCGCCTTCTCTGTTGACACTGTAAACATTCCCGCTTTAAATGCCGCTATGTTTACGAAGTAAACTTCAAGGAGAGGCTGTCATGCAACAGCGCCGCGCATCGGTCGATCTGTCCGCCTACCCCGACCTGGTGGTGATCTACCTCGGCTTTCATGTGAACAGCCTGCGCGGCATCCGGGGCCTGATGCGGCTGGGCCAGGGTCTGAACCGCATCGCCCGGGATTTTCCCGAGGGCCTGCTGGCGCACGAACAGATGATCTACGGCCTGCGCCACATCGGCATGCGGCAATACTGGCGGGACCTGGACAGCCTGGAGCGCTTCACCCGCAGCGAGCCGCACAAGACCTGGTGGCGGGATTTTCTGGCCAAGGATGCCGGTGCGGGCTTCTGGCATGAAACCTATCGCCGCCAGGGCGGGATGGAGGCCGTGTATGTCAACATGCCCCGCCCCATCGGCTTCGGCGCCTTCGCCGCCGCCCGCGCCCCCACCGGCCCGTTCATGAGCGCGCGGGAGCGGTTGGCCGCAGGCTGACGTTCCGGGCTGATGGGCCTTTATCCCTTATCCATTCTGCGGGATGATCGGCGGCCGTCTTGGGGACGGTCAAGGATAACGGCGTTGAAGGGACAGGGGCATGGCGACGACCGGTGCGCGGATGCTGGCGGGTGTGGCTTTGGGGTGGACGCTGCTGGGCGGCACCGCGCTGGCGGCCGAAAAGGCGCACCCCTGGGCGCTGGAGTTGCACGGCGGCGCCGGCACGGTCGATCCCGCCAAGCTGACGCCGGAGGCGGCGGCCGCTTACCAGGCCGGCATGACCGCGGCGCTGGAGGCCGGCACCGCCGTGCTGAAGTCCGGCGGCACGGCGCTGGACGCGGTCGAGGCGGCGGTGATTGTGCTGGAGGATGACCCCCTGTTCAACGCTGGCCGGGGTGCGGTCTTCACCGCCGCCGGCCGCAATGAGATGGATGCCGCCATCATGGACGGCGCCACCCTGAAGGCCGGTTCCGTCGCCACCGTCACCCACACCCGCCACCCCATCAGCCTGGCCCGCGCCGTCATGGAAAAAACGCCGCACGTCATGTTGGCGGGCGAAGGCGCGGACGCCTTCTCCAAGGAGGCGGGCCTGGAACAGGCCGACCCCGCCTGGTTCTTCACCGAACGGCGCTGGCAGGCGCTGGTCAAGGAACTGACGGAGAAAGGCCTGCCCGTGCCGCCCCGCCCGGCGGGCGCCCCGCCCGAGCCGGACAAGCACACCCTGCTGGACCTCAGGAACTTCGAGCCGGCGGACGCCCATCGCTTCGGCACCGTGGGCGCCGTGGCCGTGGACGCCAAGGGCAACGTGGCCGCCGCCACCTCCACCGGTGGCATGACGGCCAAGCGGCCGGGCCGCATCGGCGACAGCCCCATCATTGGCGCCGGCACCTATGCCTCCAACCAATCGTGCGCCGTCTCCGCCACCGGGTCGGGTGAGTACTTCATCCGCCTGACGGTGGCGCGGGAGATCTGCGCCCTGGTGCAGTACCAGCATATGAAGCTGCAGACTGCGGTGGATGAGGTCATACAGCACCGCCTGACGGCCCTGGGCGGCGACGGCGGTGTCATCGCCGCTGCCCCCGACGGCACCCTGGCCTGGGGCTTCAACACCACCGGCATGTACCGCATCCGGGTGAAGCAGGGCGGGACGCCGGAATTCGGCATCTTCAAGGACGAGGGCGCCGCCAAGGCCCACCCGAAGAACGAGCCCTGATCCCATGCGACGGTTCACTCCACGGGGATTGCTCACGGCTTGCCTGGCTGCATGCGTCACCTTGCTGCCGCTGGCGGCACGGGCGGACGATGCCCTGCTGCTGATCCGCCCGGCACGGGTGTGGACGGCGGATGAGACGGCACCCCACGCCGCTTGGGCCGTCCTGGTCAAGGGTGACCACATCCAGGCCGCGGGCCCTGAGGCGTCCCTGGGCGCGCCGGCCGGTGTAGCGGTGCTGGATTTGCCGGGCGCCACCCTGCTGCCCGGCCTGATCGACCTGCACTCCCACCTGTTCCTGCACCCCTATAACGAGGCGTCTTGGGATGACCAGGTGCTGCGGGAAAGCCTGTCTTACCGCACCCTGCGGGCGGGGCGTCAGGCCACGGCGACCCTGATGGCGGGCTTCACCACCCTGCGTGACCTGGGGACGGAGGGGGCGGGCTATGCCGATGTCGGCCTGAAGAAGGCCATCGAGGATGGGCTGATCCCCGGCCCGCGCCTGTTCGTCGCCACCCGTGCCATCGTGGCCAGCGGCGCCTATGGCCCTTCCGTCGCCAAGTTCCGCGAGGACATGGACCTGCCGCAGGGGGCGGAGGAGGCGAGCGGTGAGGCGGCGGTGGCCGCTGCCGCCCGCGGCCAGGCGGCACGCGGCGCGGATTGGATCAAGTTCTATGCCGACTACCGCACCGGGCCGGACGGCGGCACCCGTCCCACCTTCAGCCAGGCGGAAATGGCGGCCCTGATCGCCGCTGCCCACGACACCGGCCGCCCGGTGGCGGCGCACGCCGCGTCGGATGAGGGCATGCGCCGGGCGGTGCTGGCCGGCGTGGACACCATCGAGCATGGCTATGGCGGTACCGACGCCACCTTCAAGGAAATGGCCAAGCGCGGCGTCGCCTACCTCCCCACCCTGACGGCGCCGGAGGCCACCAGCCGCTATTTCAAGGGCTACGTCCCCGGCCAGACCCCGCCCACGCCGGCCATGCAGGCGGCGGAGGCTGCCTTCCGCCGGGCGCTGAAGGCGGGGGTCACCATCGGCTGCGGCAGCGACGTGGGCGTCTTCGCCCATGGCGAGAACGCGCGTGAGCTGGTGTGGATGGTGCGCTACGGCATGACCCCGGTCCAGGCGCTGACGGCGGCCACGGCCACCAACGCCCGCATCCTGGGCCAGGCCGACCATTTCGGCCGCATCCACGCCGGCCTGCTGGCCGACCTGGTGGCCGTGACCGGCGACCCCACCCAGGATATTGACGCCGTGGCCAACGTCGTCTTTGTCATGAAAGGTGGCACGTTGGTACGGAAGCCCTGATCACGCCGCCATAGCCTTGGCGAAGCGTTGGAAGGCGGGGCGTTCGGCCAGGCGGTTGAGGTAGGCGCGGAAGACGGGCTTGTCCTTGAACAGGCCCATGACATCCAGGGCCCAGTACATCATGACGCCCCACTGGGTGTCGGCGGCGGTGAAGCGATCACCGACGGCGTAGTCGTGGGCGCTCAAGGTGCGCTCCAGGTTGGTCACCATGTCCTCGAACTTGCCGTAGGCCGCCCCCTTGCCGTCGTAGGGCCACTGGTTCATGTGCGCCACCAGGCAGGGGTCGACCACGGAATCGATGTAGACCACGCTGGTCAGGTAAGGGCCGCGGCGCGGGTCGTCCAGCGCGGGAGCCAGGCCCGCCTCCGGAAAGGCATCGGCCAGATAGAGGGTGATGGCCGCGCGCTCTGTCACCACCACGCCGTTATGCCGGACGGCCGGCACCTTCTTATGCGGTTGGATGGCGCGATAGCTTTCCGGCGCGCCGCCTTCGGCCCGGATGTCGATGTGTTCGCTCTCATACGGCACGCCCAGTTCCTCCAGCAGGTAATGGATGCTGGACGAGCGGGTGCTGGGGCAGTGGAAGAAGGTGAGCATCGCGACGTCTCCCAAGGGTGTCGTTGGTTGGTCTCGGGGGTCACTTTACGAAGTTCTGCTGACAGAATATGGCAGTAATGCGTGCATGAAAAAGGCGGCGCCCCGGGGACGCCGCCTTCTGATCTGTAAAGACCCGGATGCCGCTTACGGACGGCCCAGGAAGTCCATCTTGCCCAGTTCCACGCCATTGTGGCGCAGGATGTCGTAGGCGGTGGTGACGTGGAAAAAGAAATTGGGGGTGGCGAAGAACAGCAGGAAGGCCTGGCCGGGGAAGTGCACGTCCTCGCCCCGGATCTTCAGGGTGATGGTGCGCTCTTCACTGCCGTCGATCTGGGCCGGGGTCACACCCTTCAGGAAATCCACCGTCTTGGCGATGCGGGCCTGCAGGTCGGCGAAGGTGGTCTCGGTATCGGGGAAGCTGGGGACATCGACGCCGGCCAGACGGGCGGCGGCACCCTTGGCGGCATCGCTGGCGATCTGGATCTGGCGGGCCAGCGGGTGCATGTCGGGGGCCAGGCGGGCATTCACGAGCACCGCCGGGTCGATCTTCTTGGCCTCGGCATGGGCCACGGCCTTGTCCAGGATGGCGGACAGGTTGCCCAGCAGGCGCAGGAACACCGGCACGGAAGCCTGGTACATGGAAAGCGACATCGGGTGCACTCCGATAGGGTTGGAATGGCGGCCAAGATACGGGCGCCCCGGGCGGCGGATGTGCGCGCGGTCACCCGGCGCTTGAATTTTACATGACCGACGTGGCGAACGGCTTTTAAAAGCGGAAGTTGAGGCCGACCCGCGCCACCTGATCGGTCAGGCCCCGGATGTTGCCGGCATCCTGGCGCAGTTCCAGGCTGCCGATCACGCTCAGCGTCTGGCCCCAGCGGCCGGTGGCCACGGGTGCGGCGTAGCTCAGCGCCATGTCCGTTTCCGCCCCGTCCGGCCGCAGCGACACCCGCGTAGGCGTGGTGGTGGCATAGCCCTGGTCGTCCACGCTGGTCATCAGCAGGGTGGCGGCGCCGGCGACCACGCGCAGGGGGCGGCGCCACACGGCCGCCAGGCTGTCGCCCTCCGTCACCGCGTCGCGCTGGGCCAGCGCCAGGCCATAGGATCGGGCCAGCAGGGGCCCGATGCCGCTGACGACGCCATGGGCACTGTCGGCCGCGTCGGTGCGGGCCAGGCTGGCATCCAGCATCAGGCTGCCGCCCCGCCACAGGGTGACGGCGGTGGCCAGCCCCAGGGACACGGTATCGTTATGGTCGCCCAGGCCCAGTACCCCGCCGCCGCGATAGCGGCTGCCCAGCAGGCCGTCGCGCTCATCCAGCAGGCTGGCCGACAGGCTGGTGGTCCAGCCCGGCCCCAGGGTCCAGTTCAGGCCGGCGGCCACGGCGTCGGCCTGGCGATCCAGCCCGCCGCCGGTCAGCACGGGGCCCCGCCAGGGGTTCCAGTCGCCGCCGGCCAGGTCGCGCCGGGACACGGTGTCCGCCCCAGGGGCGCCGGACCAGCTGAGCGCCAGGCGGGCACCGCCGAGGGCGCGGCCCACCCAGCCATCCAAATCCGTGCCCAGCGCCGCGAATCCGCCCCCCTGGGCCAGGCCGGTCAGGGCCGTGGACACGCCCAGCGTGCCGGCGGTCGTACCGGCGGCGTCCGCCACCGGCGTGCCGTCGCCCCACAGCGCCTGGGCGAAGGAGGCGGATGCCGGAAAGCCCTGACCGGCGGCCAGCGTCAGGCCGCCCTGGCTGTAGGCCAGGGCCCAGCCGTCATGGCCGGCATAGCCGTCGCGCGGCGCCAGGGGCTGGGGCCGGCCAACGATGTCCAGGCCGGGGCCATCGGTGTAGGCCAGCATCAGGCGGCCGCCATCGGCGAACTTGGTGCTGCTGGTGGTGACGGTGGGCGCGGGCAGCGCCGCGGTGATGGAGGCGGCGGAGACCGGCTGCTTGGCGATAAGGCCGCTGAGGTTGACGGTGAAGTTGCGCTGGTAACCGTCGAAGGCGGTGTAGCTGGCCAACTGGGCGCTGATGCTGCCCAGCGCACCCAGGGCACCGCCGGTGATCAGGCTACCCGTCAGGCTGGTGACGGGCAGGGACTTGCCGTTGGCCTCCGCCACCGACAGGGTGCCCAGCGGCTTGAACGCCGCCGTCAGGTTCATCAGGCCGTTGCCATAGGTGTTGTCCACGCCCTTGGTGCCCATGTCGGTGGCAGAGGCGAACAGCACGGCGGTGGCGGTGCCGTTGCGGTACAGCACCGGCCAAGTGGCTTCTAGCAAGGCGACGGCGCCGGACACCATGGGGGCGGCCATGGATGTCCCGCTCCAATAGGCCAGGGCGTTGGCGCCGTATTGGATGCCGGGCGCGACGATGCTTTCGCCCGGGGCCATCAGCCAGAGGGAGGCGTAGCTGACCCGCGTCGTCCCGGTGACGGCATAGCCGGAACCGGGCGTGTTGGAAAAGCTGGATAGCTTGTTGGCGCCGCTGACCGATCCGGCGAAGGCCAGATGGGTCAGGGCGGCCGCCGACAGGCCGGTGGAATTGGCGCCGCCGTTCAGGACGGTGGCGGAATTGCCGCCGGCGAACACCAGCACCGCACCCTTGGCCGCGGCGTAGTTGATGGCGGTGACGATGGTGTTGGTGGGCAGGTAGGTCAGCGACAGGTTGATGACCTTGGCGCCGGCGTCGGCGGCCTTGACGATGCCGTTGGCCACATCCGTGTCCGTGCCGCTGCCGCTGACGTTCAGCGCCTTTTCCGACAGGATGGTGGCCTTGGGCGCCACGCCAGCCATGCCGGCCCCGCTGCTGGTGACGGCGCCGGCGGCGATGGCGGCCGTGGCGGTGCCGTGACCGTTGTCGTCGGTGTAGCCCCTGGGGCAGGTGAAGGTACGGGCGGCGCAGGCGGAGGCGGTGGACACGCGGCCGGTGACGTCAGCCTGGGTCGCCACCACGCCGGTATCGACCAAGCCGATGGTGATGCCGCTGCCGCCGGTGGCCGCCACCTCGATGGCGTTGGTCAGGCCCAGTTGCGACCACCAGCCGGCGGAGTAGCCGGTGGCGTAGGTCTGCGCCGCGGCGCCGCCGGGCACGCAAGCGGCGGCCAGCAGAACCAGACGTGGAAGGGACGTGCGGGAATGCCTGTTCCGGGCCGTCATATCGTGCTCTCCCGGCCGCCTTTGGGGCCTGATGAAAGGCCCGTTCTGGGCGCGCGATGGCGGTCAGACTACGCCATTTTGGCTAGGCTGGGACTCAGCCATCTGGATAGGGTGGCGGCCTGTTCAATGGGCGTTGTGACGGGCAACCGCATTTGCCGGGTAACAGTAATGCGCGAAAGGGCCTCAAGAAGACTGGAAAAGTATAAAACGGGGCAGTACATAACGAGACCGGCTTGCTGCCAGACTTGAAGGGGCGTTCGCGCCTGCGACCGTCGGATACCTCCGTCGCTACTCTTAAAGTCTTGGAATTCAGGCCGGTTTTCGGGTTTCACGAGGTGGGTCATGGCACAGGATAAGGCGGGGCGCTGGGCGCCCGATAGCTGGCGGTCTCGGGACGTGCGGCAGATGCCGTCCTATCCCGACACCCGGCGCCTGGAAGCTGTGGAGGCCCGCCTCGCCAACTATCCGCCGCTGGTCTTCGCCGGTGAGGCCCGCCGCCTGAAGGATCACCTGGGGCGCGTGGCCAAGGGCCAGGGTTTCCTGCTGCAAGGCGGTGACTGCGCCGAAAGCTTCGCCGAGTTCCACCCCAACAACATCCGCGACACCTTCCGCGTGATGCTGCAGATGGCTGTGGTGCTGACCTTCGGTGGTGCCACGCCGGTGGTGAAGGTCGGCCGCATGGCCGGCCAGTTCGCCAAGCCGCGCTCCGCCGATCTGGAGGATATCGGTGGCGTCTCGCTGCCCTCCTACCGTGGCGACATCATCAACGGCTTCGACTTCACGGCCGACGCCCGCGTGCCGGATCCGGAGCGTATGGTGCAGGCCTACAACCAGGCCGCCAGCACGCTGAACCTGCTGCGCGCCTTCGCCCAGGGCGGCTATGCCGACCTGCACAAGGTGCACCAGTGGAACCTGGGCTTCGTCGATCGCAGCCCCCAGGGGGAGCGCTACCGTGACCTGGCCAACCGCCTGGATGAGGCGCTGGCCTTCATGGCCGCCTGCGGCATCACGGCGGAAACGACCGCCCAAATCCGCGAGACGGAGTTTTTCACCAGCCATGAGGCCCTGCTGCTGCCTTATGAGCAGGCGCTGACCCGCGTCGACAGCACCACGGGCGATTGGTACGACGTCTCCGCCCACATGCTGTGGATTGGCGATCGCACCCGCCAGCCCGATGGCGCGCATGTGGAATTCCTGCGCGGCGTGAAGAATCCCATCGGCTTGAAGTGCGGCCCGACCACGGACCCGGATGAGCTGATCCGCCTGATCGACATCCTGAATCCGACGGACGAGGCCGGCCGCCTGACCCTGATCGCCCGCATGGGCCATGACAAGGTGTCGGACAAGCTGGCGCCGCTGCTGCGCCGGGTGCGGGACGAAGGCCGCACCGTGGTGTGGAGTTGCGACCCCATGCACGGCAACACCATCAAGTCGGCCACCGGCTACAAGACGCGCCCCTTCGAGCGCATCCTGGCCGAGGTGCGGGGCTTCTTCGAAGCCTGCCGGGCTGAAGGTGTGCATGCCGGCGGCGTGCATTTCGAGATGACGGGCCAGGACGTGACGGAGTGCACCGGCGGCGCCCAGGCCATCACCGAGCACGCGTTGGCCCAGCGCTACCACACCGCCTGCGACCCGCGTCTGAACGCCAACCAGGCGCTGGAATTGGCGTTCCTGGTGGCCGAAGGCCTGAAGGCCAGCCGGTCCGGCCAGCCGCGCCGGACCGAGGCAGCCGAATAAAGGACTGTTTCGCAGTCGAAATAAAACGGGCGGGACCGTGAGGCTCCGCCCGTTTGCTTTTTGGCACTGGGCCCGTGTCGATCAGGCCAGGGCGGCGTCCAGCGTGATCTCGGCATTCAGCACGCGCGACACCGGGCAGTTGGCCTTGGCCTCGGCGGCCAGGTCCTGGAACTTGCCGGGCTCGATGCCCGGAATCTTGGCGCGCACCGTCAGCTTCACTGCGGAGATGCGCCAGCCGCCACCTTCGCCTTCCATGGTCAGCACCGCGTCGGACTTGATCTCTTCCGGGGTGAAGCCGGCGCCGGACAGCATGAAGGCCAGCGCCATGCTGAAGCAGCCGGCGTGGGCGGCGGCGATCAGCTCTTCCGGGTTGGTGCCTTTGCCGTCGCCGAAGCGGGCGATGTAGGAATAGGGCACGTTGGACAGCGTTGCGCTCTGCGTCGTCAGGGTGCCGTCGCCATCCTTGCCGGTCCCGTGCCAGACGGCGTTCGCGGTGCGCTTCAACTGGGCCATGACGATCCTCCTCGATGCAATGGAATACACCCTTGGCCGCTCTATCGGGGGCCTGGGCGCTGCGGGTACAGTAGCAAGCTATCGTGTCAGTTCCATGCGGCGACCCCCGTGATGCGCTGATCGCAACCATTCCAGGCCGTCCATGCACCATCTTCCGCGCCGCCGCCTGCATTCTTCTCCGGCCACCCCGTGAGGTGCCGGCTCCTGTGGGCCAGCCTGCTGACCGTGGCCTTGCTGCACCCGATGGCGGTACGCGCCCAGGCCTATCAGGACCGGGCGTGGCGGCGGGTGGACGCCGCCACCTTGGCCTTCCATGGTGAAATCCTGCCCCGGCGCTTCCTGCCGGGCGAGCATCCGCTCGGCGACGCTGATCTGCTGGCGCGCAACCTGACGCCGGAGACACGGACGCTGGTGCTGGAGTCCGGGGGCGGCGACGTGGCCGTGGCTTTGGAAATGGCCCGCCTGATCCATGGGCGGCAGTTGGACGTGGTGGTGGAGGGGCGCTGCGCCTCCGCCTGCGCCCTGCTGCCCTTCCTGGCGGGACGGCGCAAGATCGTGGCGCCCGGCGGGGTGGTGGAATTCCATTCGACCAACAGCCTGGACCCGCGCGACACGGCCGATGCCCGCGCCCGCCTGACGGCGCAGATGGAGGCTATCCGCGGCCAGATCCCCAATCTGGCCCAGGACGGCGTGACCGTGACGCCGCCCGACCTGGGGGGCGCCACGGTGGAGGCCATCCTGGCCGCCCGCCGCCAAAACGCTGCCGGCCTGCGCCAGGCCATCGCGGCGCTCTATGGGGAGTGGGGCGTCGCCCCGGCCTTGCTGGATGACATCGACCAAGCGGCTGACG
Organism: Nitrospirillum bahiense; assembly: GCF_007828025.1. Lineage (NCBI taxonomy): Bacteria > Pseudomonadati > Pseudomonadota > Alphaproteobacteria > Rhodospirillales > Azospirillaceae > Nitrospirillum > Nitrospirillum bahiense. The sequence continues at coordinate 244,860 of NZ_VITO01000006.1, read as the reverse complement.
CCTATCTGGCCGATCATCCCGGCGTGGCGCGTGACCAGGTGTGGTGGTGCCTGACGCCGGCCCTGTTGGCGGACCGCTACGGGGTGATGGGACTGGAGGCGCCGGCGGTGCCCTTGCCTCCGGACGTGCTGGCCAATCTGGAGCGCACCGTGGGCGGCGTGCACCTCATGCGAGAGCGGTAGCACGCCTCAAGAGGTGTGGGGTTCCATCCACCAGCGGCGGCTGAAGGTCAGCACGTCGTCCATCTGCCGGTCCAGGACACCCAGCATGCCGCCGGTCCAGGTCTCGAACGCGGCGTTGCCGTCCAGGGTGCGGACATTCTGCGGCAGGGTCCGAATCAGGGCGGTGGCATTCTCGCCCTGGCCGTAATCATGGCCCAACTGCCGGAAGTAAAAGCCGGGCAGGGTGAAGCGGGGCCGGCCGCGATAGGCCAGGACCACGGTGTCATAGCTGCGCTCATCCAGGGTGGCGGCGGCTTGCAGCAGGACGCGCAGCACATCCAGCGGCGTGGCCGTTGGCGCCACGTCCCAAACATCCACCACCAGGGTGCCCGGCAACACCAGGGCCCGGTGATAGGCGACGACATGAACGGCGGTGTTGCGCGAATCCTGATCCAGCGCACGGGCCACGGGCAGGGTGACGCTGACCAGATTCCATCCGGCAACGACGATGGCCACGATGGCCAGGCCTAAGGCCCCCTTCACCCACTTGGACAACACCCATACCCCGCCAACCGACGCGCTGGCGCCATGCTAGCGTTCCTATGGAGGATTGCAATCCATAGGCGTAAAACATTCAAATATTAATCTGTTAACGCGAAGTCCATGGCCATTTCGGCATGCAGTCGCGTTGTATCGAATACTGGCAGATCACTGTCGTCCTGACCCATGATCATGCCGATTTCCGTGCAGCCCAGGATGACGCCATCGGCACCAGCCGCACGCAGGCGATCCACCTCCGCCAGGATGGCGGCCTTGGAGTTGGGCAGCACGATGCCCCGGCACAGTTCCTCGTAGATGACGCGGTGGACGGTGTCCCGGCCGGCGGCATCCGGCACCAGGGCGTCCACGCCATAGTGTTGGGCCAGGTGGCCGCGGTAAAAGTCCTGCTCCATGGTATAGCGGGTGGCCAATAAGGCCGGGCGGGTGCTGCCGGCGGCCTTCAGGGCGCGGCCGGTGGCGTCGGCGATGTGCAGCAGGGGGATGCTGGTCGCGGCGCGTACGGCCTCCGCCGTCTTGTGCATGGTATTGGCGCCGATCATCAGCGCCTCGGCGCCCGCATCCTGCAGGCGCCGGGCGGCATCGGCCATTTGGGCACCGGCACCGGCCCAGTCGCCGGCCTGTTGTTTGGCCGCCACCTCGGCGAAATCCACTGACCACAGCAGCACGCGGGCGGAATGTAGCCCGCCCAGCCGGTCACGGGCGATGGTGTTGAGATGCCGGTAATAGAGCGTGGTGCTTTCCCAACTCATCCCGCCGATCAGGCCTAGCATACGCATGGTGGACGCCCCCTTCGCTTCGTGCGAGGGAAACGCTCTCACAGCACCATGGCGGCCGCCAGCTTGAACGGCGCACGGGTGCGTTGCACCCGGGCCAGCAGCCAGGCGCCCTCCAGCGCGATGAAAAAGCGTGCCGCCCGCTCGCGCGGGTCGCTGACGCCCAGGCGTTCGGCATGGCCCGCCGTGCGCACGGCCCAATCCTCCAGCACCTCCGCCACCACGGCGGACAGGCGGGTGGAATCGGGAATGGCGCCGATGACCAGGGCGGTGACGGGGCAGCCGTCGCGCCAGTCCGACGCCTCGAACCAGTCGGCGATGGTGTCGGCCAGGGCGTGCACGCCGTCGGCGAAGGTGGGGGCGTCGGTGAAGGCCTGGTCGATCAGGCGGGCGATGCGGTGCCCGGCCAGGCGGGCCGCCTCTTCCGCCAGCTCTTCCTTGCCGCCGGGAAAGTGGTGATAGAACGACCCCTTGGGCGCGCCGCTGACGGCGATGATCTCGTTCAGGCCCACGCCATTGTAGCCCTTGCGCCGAAACAGGGTCACGGCGGTATCGACGAAATGCTTCTTGGCATCGGAAAGGCGCGGCATGCCCCTTAATGCCAATTGTATGTCGGTCGGTCTAGTGATATCCCGTTCTATGGCGATCACCATAGAACGGGTCGCGGCAGACGAGGAGGGGGCGATGGGGGAAGATACGGGCGACCAATCGGTACGCATCACCACCCCGGACGGCGCCCAACTGGCTGGGCGCCTGGCCCTGCCGCCGGACGGGCGTGAGCCCCGGCTGGCCGTGGTGCTGCATGGCGCCACCGGTGTGCCGCGCGACTACTACACGCGCTTCGCCGCCTGGCTGGCAGCGGCCCGGGACGCGGCGGTGCTGACCTATGACTACCGCGACTTCGGCGCCTCGGCCGCCGGGCCGGTGACCCGATCCGGCGCCACCATGGCGATGTGGGGTGTGATCGACCAGGCGGCGGCCCTGGATTGGCTGTGCGACCATTATCCGGAAACGGAGATTTGGGTGATTGGCCATTCCCTGGGCGGCCTATGCCTGCCCTTTCACGCCAATGCGGGGCGAGTGGCGCGGCTGATCGCCGTGGCGTCCGGTCCCGCCCATTGGACCAAACACCCGCTGAGCTACATGCCCTCGGTCGTCGCCTTCTGGTTCCTGCTTGGGCCGCTGGCCACACTGTTGTGCGGTTACCTGCCCGGGCGACTGTTGGGCCTGGGGGCGGACTTGCCCAAGGGCGTGTTCTGGCAATGGCGGCGCTGGTGCACGTCACGCGGCTTCTATCGGGTGGATTGGGGGCAGTCCATGCCTCACCCCACGCCCGATCGCATGACGGGGGCCGTCACCCTGGTGGGCATCGCGGATGATGAGATGATGCCGCCGGAACGGGTGCGCCGTCTGGCGGACTTCTACCCGGCCGCCACCATCCGCCACCGGGTCATCACCCCCGCGGAAGCCGGCTCCAAGGCCATCGGCCACCTGCGTGTGTTCGCCGAGCGTAATGCCCGCGCCTGGCCGCTGCTGCTGGATGGTATCGCTTAAGCTGCCACCGCCGTCGGGGCGGCAACCGCCCTTTCCAGACGGCCCAGCAGGGTGCCGAACAGGGCCGTCTCAGCCCGGCACATGGCGGCCAGACGGGCGGGTTCCCACGCGCCCAGGGCGCCCAGCCGCGTCGCCATGTCGGACAGGTGGCCCTGTTCCTCCGCCAGCAGGCTTTTCAGCGAGATTTTGGATCCCGCCCCGCGCAACGCCGTCTCATAGAGGTGGTAGAACCACACGGCGCGGAACTCCACGATCAGCGACATGTGCAGGTACAGCACTTTGGAGCGGGGCGGTTCGCCCGCCAAGGCCTGTTCCACGGCGATGTCCAGCTTCTGGAAATACAGGCGGCCGGCGGCGGGCGACAGCAGGTCGGCCTGGACATAGTCCAGCGGGCGGCGGGCCACGCCCTCGGCATGGCGCTTGAAGAAGAAGGCGTGGCGTGCCTCTTCCGCCAGGTGCTTCAGGGTAGGCAGGTCCATGCCGGCGCCATGCTGGGTCGCCATGATCTTGTTGCTGCCCATATGCTCCATCAACGACAGCTCGTTCATGAAGCGGGCGTGGGACGCGGGCGTGCGCAGGACATCGGCCAGGAAGGCCCGGACACGGGGGACCAGGGGGGCGTTATCGGCCTCGAAGGCGCCGCGCACGGTATCCAACGACTGCTGCATGATTCTGAAACCCTTACACCAACCGGCCTCCGTGACCGGGCGGCGCACTCTGCGCGCGGCGTTTGGCGCCGGGCAATAGGATTCGCCCACCGTCCAAATAGGGGCCGTCATTCGTCGCAGTTATGCCACCATGCGCGCGCAGCCTGACATGGATTGACGAGAACCAGGGTGGAACCTGCCATCATGTCCAGTTATGCTGTACCTGAACGCCCCACGGCCCGGCGCCTCGGCCTTCGCCACGGCGCCATGACCGCGCTAGCGCTGCTGATGACCATATCGCCGTTCATGGGCGATCTGGCGCGCGCCCAAGAGGGGGCGCCGGCCTACGACGATGGCGGCGACCAGTACGCGGGCGATCCGCCGGCACGGGTGGGGCGGCTGGCGCGGGTGCAGGGCACCGTCTCCTTTCACACCGCCGACGGCACCCAGTGGGACCCCGCCACCCCCAACTACCCCCTCACCAGCGGCAACGCGCTGTGGACCGAGCCGGGGGCCAGCGCCACGGTCGATGTCTCCACCACCCGGCTGATCATGGACGGCACCACCGAGCTGGATATCGACAGCCTGGATGACCGCGATTTCACCGCCGACCTGGCGCAGGGCCAGGTCTATGTGCGCATCCGAGGCCTGTTGCCCGGCGAACGCTACAGCCTGCGCACGCCGCGCGGCCTGGTCACGCTGGAGGGGCCCGGCAGGTACGAGGTTTCGGCCGGCGATACCGACACCCCCACCCGTGTCACCGTGCTGGAAGGGTCGGCGCAACTCAGCGGCCAGGGCCTGTCCCTGCGGATCAATGGTGGGCAGACGGGGGAGATCACGGGCGACAATCCGCCCAACGTCAATGTGCGGCCCGCCGAACACGACCCTTTCCTGACGGCCATGCTGCGCACCGACCGCGTCGGCTCTTCCACGCCCCCGCCGGACGTCATGGCCATGCCGGGCGCCGACGACCTGGGCGAATACGGCAGCTGGCAGGCCACGCCCGACTATGGCCAGGTCTGGTATCCGCAGGTCGCGCCTGACTGGGCGCCCTACCGAGACGGTCACTGGGCCTATGTCGCCCCCTGGGGATGGACCTGGATCGATGATGCGCCGTGGGGATTCGCCCCCTTCCACTACGGGCGGTGGGTGGATATCCGTGGCCGCTGGGCCTGGGCGCCGGGCGGCACCGTCGTTGTCGGCGGGCCGCCGCCCCCGCCGGTCTACGCCCCGGCGCTGGTCGCCTTTTTCGGGGCTGGCGTGGCCATCGGCGTCAGCATCGGCGGCCCCCATTATGACGACAGGGGGCACCCGCCCGTCGGCTGGTGCCCCCTGGGCTGGCAGGAGCCTTACCATCCCTGGTACCGGGCCAGCCCGCGCTATGTGGAGTATGTGAACCGGCCGGTGGTTCGCAACCTGACGGTCGTGAACAACGTCACCAACATAACCATCAACAATTACGCCAACCGACGTGGCGCCTCGATGATGCCGGCGGACGCCATGGTGGCCGGCCGCTACGGCCGCTATAACGGCGGCGCCCGGCCTTGGGACGAGCATCAGCTCGCCAACGCGCGCGCCGTTGTGGGACGACCGCCGTTGCAACCCACCGTCGCCACCGCCGGTGTGACGCCGCAGGTGGCGCAGCATCTGCACCTGCCCGGCCCGCCGGGCGGCACTCCAATCCCGCACCCAGCCAACCCCGGCCCCCGTTTCGAGCCACGGGCCGAGGGCGCAGGTCCCCGGCACCTGGATTTGCGCGGGCCTAATGGTGCCCCTGCCGGAGGTCCGCAGGCCGGTGCTTTCCGGCCGGGCGATCCGCATCGCAATGGTAACGGACCCAATGATAACGGGCCCGGGGCCGATCACCCTGGTGGTTTCCGTCCGACGGACCGCCGGCCGGATGAGCCGGGATTCCATCCGGGCCAGCCGGGGACGAACCGACCCGAGGGCGCCGCCTGGGCCAACCGGGGTCCCGGTGGGCTGCCGACCTTGCGCGACCATAACCAGCCGCCCGGCCCGCCGCCGGTTCATCAGGCGGCGCAGGAACGCCCCGGACCCACAGCCGGTCAGGCGTCCCCTCCCACGCAGCGGCCCGATGGACCGCCACAGCAACCCAATCACCAGGAAGGGGGGGCGGGCGGCCCCCCGCGTTCGGCGGCCCACCCGCCTCAGGGCCAGCCGGGCCCCGCCCAACAGGCCGGGCCCGAACGTCCGCAGGGGGCGCCCGCGGTCCCGCATGGGGAACGCCATCGGCCGGACGCGCCGAACTTTGAGGAACGGCGCCAGCCGCAGGTGCCGCACCAGGCCGAGCGCCCCCAACCTCCGCACGAAGTCCATCAGCTGCCCCGGCCGCAGGAGCCGCAGATGCGGCCGCAGTCACCGCCGGAGCCCCGGCCGCATATGGACATGGCCCCCCGGCCCGAACCGCAGCGCATGCCGCCGCCTCAGGCGCGGCCGGAGGCGCCGCATCCGCAGCCCCTGCAACATCCGCAACCGCAGCAGCACCCACAGCCGCAACCGCACGCCGGGCCGCAACATCAGCAAGCGCCGGGCCACCCCAACGATCCCGGCCAGCCCCATCACAACTGATGGGAATGGCGATCAGACCTGTTCAGCCGTGCGGAAGCCGTCGTGGTGGCGGATCACTTCCTTGATGATGAAGTTCAGGAACTTGGCCGCGAAGTCCGGATCCAGGTGCGCGCCCTCGGCCAGGCGGCGCAGGCGCTCGATCTGGGCCGCCTCGCGGCCTGGGTCGCTGCTGGGCAGGTCAATGCGCGCCTTCAGCGCCCCGACCTGCTGCGTGCACTTGAACCGTTCCGCCAGCATGTAGATCAGGGCGGCGTCTATGTTGTCGATGCTGTCACGCAGGCGCTTCAGCTCGGGATGAATGGCGGGGGCAGGGTGCTCGGCGCCGGACATGGCCACTCCTTGGGATCACGGACGGGCCCGACAGTACAGCCCGCCGCCGACCGCCGTCAGTGAAAATTATGAGGGGCTTTTATAACAAACGGTCGCGCGTGGGCTGGAAGCCGCAACAGCCGGTGCATAAATTTAGACTTTCCTGAACCAAATTTACGGGGGTGGCCATGGAGGCCGGGGGAAAGACGGGGGCCGCGCCGGGCGGCTGGCAGTTGGCGCAGATGAACGTGGGCACGGCGCTCTATGCCATGGATGACCCGCGCATCGCCGATTTCGTGAACCAGCTGGACGAGATCAACGCCCTGGCCGAAGGCAGCCACGGCTTCGTCTGGCGCCTGCAGTCGGACAGCGGCAACGCCACCGACATCCTGGTCAGCGACAATCCACGCTTCCTGGTGAACATGTCGGTGTGGGCCTCGGCCGAGGCGCTGTTCGATTACGTTTACAAATCCGCCCATCGCACCGTCATGGCGCGGCGGCGGGAATGGTTCGATCGGCCCGTGGACATGTACCAGGTCCTCTGGTGGGTCCCCGCCGGCCATCGCCCGACCCCGCAGGAGGGGTTGGAGCGTCTGGCCCATCTGGAACGGCACGGGGCCACGCCCCACGCCTTCACCTTCAAGCAGAAGTACCCGCACCCCGCTGCCCCGCCGGCGGCGCCCCAGGACATGGCGCCGGAGCCGCATTGCGTCGGCTGGGAGTGAGCGCGCCCCGGGAAGGTCTCATTGAATCCCGGGATGCGGCGTTTTTTCGCCACCTTTGGGCGGTGTCATGAAAGTGCCCGGCGAGGCCGGGACCTGTTCATGTTGAAAGGATCGAGACCATGCCCGTCCTGACCCGCCCCACCACCAGCGCCTCCCCGTCCGTCGGCCTATCCTGGCGCCGTCGCGGGATCGCTGCCCTGGCCCTGGTTTTCGGCCTGGCGTTGGCGCCGTTCATGACGGCCGGCAGCGCCCAGGCCGAGGTGGTCCATCATCGCGTCGTGCATCACCGCCACCATCACCACCACCATCACCACGTGCACCATGTGGCGCATCACGCCCCCGTGCATCATCCCCATGGCTAAGGCCGGGTGACGGTGACCGGGGGGCCGGCCCACTTTTGCGGGGTACCCCGCCAATTGGCCGGCTTCCGGCCCCTGATGAAACGCCCTGGCGGAACTTTACGGTCCCCAGGGCGTTTTCATATCCGTTCCGCCCCGCCTACCCGCCGGCCCCGGTTCCAGGATCCGGCCCATCCCAGGGGTGCCGTTGGGGCAAAGGGCATACCCCCGCCCGGACCACATTGTTTGCGGTGTTGCGACGTTTTTTCGCCACCATTGGGCGGTCCCCTGATGTCACGCCTTTCTTACAAGGAATGGAGGACGACCCATGTTCACGAAGTTGACCACCGCGGGCTGGGCCCGCACGGCGACCGCGCTGACCCTGGCCGCCGGCCTGGCGTCCGCCCCCGTCTTGAGCGCTGCCGCCTGGGCGCAGACCGCGCCGCCTGAGGGCACGCCCATGCCGGGCACGCCGCAATCCGAAGACACCACCCGCAGCGGCACGCCGTCGACCCTGCCGCCGGTGCCGGACGCCACCAGCCCCAGCCCGTCCAATTCCCACGGCCTGCCGGGTGACCGCGCCGGGATGGGCCAGCAGCCCGGTATGAACCAACCGGACGTTTCGTCGCCGTCGACCATGCCTCCGGCCCCGTCGGACCAGAGTGGTTCCATGTCGTCCTCGTCCGGCCAGGCGGTGACGGAAAAGCCACCGGTGGTGCAGCCGCTGCCGCCGCATGACCCCAACGACGACAAGGGCAAGGCCGCGAAGTCGTCCAAGGCCAGGAAGTCGGCCAAGCACACCGCCCAGAAGAAGACCGATCCCGGCCAAAGCCCGGAGGAGGCCGCGCCGCCGCCCCCGGCTCCGTCCAGCCCGGACAGCGGCACCACCGGTTCGACCAGCCAGCCGGACAATCCCCGCCTATAAGGTCGGTCCGGACGCGCGCCTGTGAGGCAACCGTCCATCTCCCTTCAGGCGCGTTGTGCGAAACCCCCGGGGCCCGTTCCCCGGGGGTTTTGTCATGGCCACATGGCCGGTGGATCTGGAGGTATGGGCCGATGACCGTGACGTAGTGCTGCTGAACCATGGCACGGCCCCGGCGAGGATCACCGTCAACTGGGGTTCGCCGGGGCCCCTGTGCGGCGGCCAGGGTATCGAACCTGAGCCGGCTTAGGTGAAGACGAACCCCAACCGCACATTCCCCCACAGCCGGCGATCGACCACGATGGGGCAATCGATCTCCTTCATGCGGCGTGGTCCGCCATCACCCAGGTCACGGTTGTAGGCCTGGATCAGGAAGGGGCGGCTGTTGCGCGCGGCCGCCAGGCCGGTGCGATCCAGATAGCGGCGCCGGCTGCGGGTTTTGCCGTCCGGCTGGGCGTTGTGGGTAGGCACATAGCCATTGGTGGCCGCGGCCACGCAGAAGACGATACGCCCGTCCTGGGCCAGCGCAGGTTCCTGCAGGGACGGGAACAGCTCATCCGCCAAGGCGGTGTAGGGGGCGATGTATTGCTCCGGCGAGGTCCCGGGAATGGGGTCCAGGGCTTCGCTGAACAGGGCGTCGTGGGTGATGCGACCGTCCCGCAGCGCCTGGGTCAGGACCGCGGTGATATCGGTGGCCACCTTTCGCGCGGCGACGATCAGCCCCTCATCCGCGGCGATCATGGCGTAATAAGTGCCTTTCAACCTCTCCCGCACAGCGGCATCCAGCTGGTGGAAACGCACATGCAGGCCTGCGGGGCTCTGGGCCGCAAGGTTGCAGGGCAGATTGCCCACGCCGTCCAGATGCAGCACGGCGGCGGCGCCGTCCGGTGGCAACGCGACGTCCTTATCCGCCAGCGCCGCCACGGCCCCACCCAGCGACAGGTCCAGGACGCGCGCCGGATGACGTCGCCCATCCAGGGTCACCGCTGCTGCCAGGTCGCACGGAATGCGGTCGGACTCGCGCCGGTCCCCCGCCACCGACTGGCGCAGCACCATCAGCAGGCGCGTCTTCATCTGGCTGACGGCCTGGTTGGTGGCGGCCACCTGGCGGCTGACGGTGCCGGCGGCCAAGCACACGGTGTCCGCTTGGCCGCGGATGTGGTTGACGCTGCCCGACACCTGGGTCGCGACGTCGGCGGATTGCGCGGCGCCTCGGCCGATCTCGGCATTGGCGGCGGCCTGTTCCTCGACCGCCGCCGCCGTGGCGGTGGCCGCCTGGTCGATCAGCTCGATGGTGTGGATGACGGCGTGCAGGGCCTGAACACTGCCGTCCACCGCGCTGCGGATATCCGTCACCTGCTGGGCGATCTGGTCGGTGGCTTTGGCGGTCTGCGCAGACAGGCTCTTCACCTCCCCGGCCACGACGGCGAAGCCTTTGCCGGCATCGCCGGCGCGCGCCGCCTCGATGGTGGCGTTCAACGCCAGCAGGTTGGTCTGGCTGGCGATGTCGCCAATCAGGGCCAGCACCTGGCCCACCTCGGCCGTCGCATGCTCCATGCGGTGCAGGGCCTGGGCGGCGTTGCGGGCGTCCAGCACGGCGCGGCGGGCGATATCGCTGGATCGGGACGCCTGATGGGCGATCTCCGTTCCCGCCGCCCCCTGTTCCTCGGCCGCGGCGGCCACGGTGGCGGCGGTGCCGCTGGCCTGCGTCGCGGCGGCGGCCACCACCACGGTATCCTGCTGCACCTCCTGGATGTTGCCCAGCAGGCCGGTCACGGCGTTCTCCACCTCGGCGGAGGTGCGGTTGATGTCGCGCCAGGTGGCCTCCAGGTCGGTTTCGATCAGCTGACAGGTCTCCAGCAGGGTGCGGCGGGTGGTTTCCTGCTCCCGCGCTTCCAACTCCACCCGCTCCCGCGCCTGATAGGCCAGGATGGCCCTCAGGGCCCGCAGCCGGCCGGCGGCGGCCTGGAAATCGCGCAAGGCCGGCAGGTCGATGACGTGCAGATGATCGCCCTGGATCAGGGCGTCGATATCCTGAACCTGGCGGTGCAGGATGGTGCGCAGACGCCGCGCCAGGGCCAGGCCCTGGACCAGGGTTGGGGGCACCGCCAGCGCCGCCGCCCAACCGGCGGGCAGGCCGGCGGTGGCGGCGGCTAGGCCGGCAATGGGCACCAGCACCAAGGCGGCCAGCCGGGCGTTCAAGCCGCCCAGCCAGCGCGCGATGGCGTGCGCCGCTCCGGTCCGGTGCAGTTGCCCACCGGCCAGGCGGACGCCGCCACCGCCCTGCCGCAGGGCGGTGTACAACCGGTCTGCCGCCGCAACCTCCGCCCGGCCGGGCTTGGTGCGGATGGAGATATAGCCGGTGATGCGGCCGTCCTCCTGCACCGGGGTGACGTTGGCCCGCACCCAGTAGTGGTCGCCGGACTTGGCGCGATTCTTCACCAGCCCTTCCCAGGGTTGTCCCGCCTGGACCGTGGCCCACAGATCGGCGAACGCGGCCTTGGGCATATCGGGATGGCGCACCAGATTATGCGGTGCGCCCAGCAGTTCCGCCTCGCTGAAGCCGCTGATGGCGATAAAGGTCTGGTTGACAAAGGTGATGCGTCCCTTGTCGTCGGTCCTGGAGACGAGCATTTCCCCTTCGCCGACCAGGATTTCGTTTTGGGTCACTGGGCCGGTATCGCGCATGTCATTTGTCCTGCCAATTATTGGCGCTGGCTGCGTTGTCCGGCCTTTGTCGTTTATTTTATCGATCTGTGATTGATGTGGCGCAAACCTATACCGAAGAATACGGGCAGTTTGTTCGGAGAATAATTTCCTAAACTACTTCCGCATGCGGCGATCGATGAAGGCGACGGTGGCCATCCCGACCAGCATGGCCAGGATGAACAGGGGCGCGCCCGCCAGATCCGCCCCCTTCGGGTCGGCCACCGCGACGCCCAGGGCCGCCAACGCCGGGCCGGGGCAATAACCCACCAATCCCCAGCCAATGCCGAACAGGGCGGCCCCGGCCACCAGCCGGCCGTCGATGGGGCGGACGGCCGGCGGTTGGAAGGCGGGCGCGGCCAGGGGCGCATGCCGACGGCGCCCAAGGACGAAGCCGGCCCCCGCCACGGGCACCGCCGCCGCCATGACCAGGGCCAAGCTGGGGTCCCAGCCGCCGACGACATCGAGGAAGGCCAGCACCTTGGCCGGGTTGATCATGGATGACACGGTCAGGCCGAGCCCGAACACCAGGCCGGCCCCTAAAGCGAGGATGAGACGGCGCATGGGATCAGCCCCCCAGGACATGGCGGTGGAGAAAAACGGTCAATGCGGCCACGGCCATGAAGACCCCGGTGGCCGTCGCGGAACGCGGCGACAGCCGGGCCAGGCCGCAGACGCCGTGGCCACTGGTGCAGCCGCCCCCCAGCCGGGTGCCCAACCCCACCAGAAGCCCGCCAACGATGACCAGCGTGGGGCTGGCCACCAGTTCACCGGTTGGCACGAGGCTACCCGCCAGACGGTAGATCACCGGCACCGCCATGACCCCGGCCAGGAAAGCCAGGCGCCAGCCCCGATCGCCCCGCGCGGCGGTCATCAGTCCGCCCACGATGCCGCTGATGCCGGCGATGCGGCCCAGGCCCAGCCACAGCACGGCGGCCGCCGCGCCGATCAGGGCGCCGCCGATCAGGGCGTGCGCGGGGGTGAAGCCGTTCATGGTTGTTCCTCCGGCGCGCAGAACAGGGCGTATAACGCCTCCAGCATGGGGCGTACCTTGTCGGACCCGATGCGGTAGTGGATCACCGTCCCCTCCCGCCGCGTGGCCACCAGCCCCTCATCCCGCAGTTTCGCCAGGTGCTGCGACAGGTTGGATTGCGCCAGTCCAAGGTGTTGCCCCAGGGCGCCCACCGTCATCTCCCCCTGCACCAGGGTGCACAGGATCATCAGGCGATGCCGGCTGGCCAGCGACCGCAGGAAGGCCTCCGCCTCCGCCGCGCGGGCCTCGAGGGCGACGGGATCGGGCAAATGCATCATACATTCCTAATTTATAAATTAGACTTGACTAATATATAGGATGGCACCAGCTTCAGGCAAGCGTTCCGGCGCTTGCCGGACATCTCCTTGAAAGGGACAGCGGCCATGGCCCCCGACGTGCAGGCCTTTTTCGATGACGCCACCAACACCGTGACCTATCTGGTCGCCGACCCCGCCAGCGGGGCGGCCGCCATCATCGACAGCGTGCTGGATTTCGATCCCAAATCGGGGCGTACGGGCACGGCCTCGGCCGACCGGATCATCGCCGCCGTGCGGGCCCGGGGCCTGTCGGTTCAATGGATCCTGGAGACCCATATCCACGCCGATCATCTGTCCGCCGCCCCCTATCTGCAGCGGGCGTTGGGCGGCCGGACCGGCATCGGGGCGGAGGTGCGGCAGACCCAGGCCATCTTCGGCCGCTTGTTCAACCTGGGGAGCGGCTTCGCGACCGATGGCCGCCAGTTCGACCATCTGTTCCAGGATGGGGAGGCGGCGGCCCTGGGCGGGCTGACGGTGCGGGTGCTGCTCACGCCCGGTCACACGCCGGCCGACGTCAGCTATGTGATCGGTGACGCGGCCTTCGTGGGCGATACCTTGTTCCAGCCGGATTACGGCAGCGCGCGCACGGATTTCCCCGGAGGCGACGCCGCCACGCTCTACCGTTCCGTCCGGCGCCTGCTGGACCTGCCGCCGGAGACGCGGCTGTTCACCGCGCACGATTACAAGGCGCCGGGTCGCGACCATTATGCCTGGGAAAGCACAGTGGCGGACCAGCGTGCCCGCAACATCCACCTGCGCGACGGCGTGGATGAGGCTGCCTTCGTCGCCCTGCGGCGGCAACGCGACGCGAGCCTGGACACGCCCCGCCTGTTGTTGCCTTCGGTCCAGGTCAATGTGCGGGCGGGGAACCTGCCCCCGCCCGAGGATAATGGCGTCCGCTACCTGAAAATCCCGCTGGACGCCTTGTAACCCGGTCGCTCAGCGATCTCGCCGCTCAGTTCTTGGGCGTGGTGCGGGCCAGCAGGTCGGCCAGCTTGTCCTGCCACAGCACCGCCCAGGTGTGGCTGCCGTGACCGTGGGTCTGGTCGCTGGCCGGGATCAGGATGAACTGGCCCTTGGGGATGCGCTTCACCAGCTGCTCGGCCAGGCCAAGTTCCGGCGGATTGATGAAATCGTCGCCGGAATTGATCCACAGCACCGGCGCCTTGATCGTCTCCAGCTTGGGGGACGGGTCATAGAATCGTGACGCGTCCAGCTGATAGATCAGGTCGTTGGCCTCCATTCCGCTCACGTCCAGGATTTTCTCCGCCGCGGCGTCGGCCGCCTCGCGGGTGGGATAGGCCTTCTGCATCTGGATGGGCGCGCTGCCGGCGATGGACAGAAGGGCGGCGGCCGTGCGCAGCCCTTCCGTCGGCTGGGTCTTGTATTCGCCGCCCTGCCAGGCGGGGTCCTTCTTGATGGCGGCGATGGACATCTGGCGCCACAGACGGTTGCGGCCGGCGATGGCTTGCGGCAGGCACGCCAGCGGCATCAGCGCGTCCATGGCGTCGGGGTAGGTCTCGCCCCAGACGAAGGCGTGCATGCAGCCCATGGACGTGCCCATGACCAGGCGCAGATGGTCCACGCCCAGCTTGGTCACCAGCTGGTGTTCCAGCGCCACCATGTCGTCGTAGTCGTACTTGGGGAAATGGGCGCGCAGGCCGTTGCTGGGCTTGCTGGACTTACCGTGGCCCACATCGTCCGGCAGGATGATGTAATAGCGCGCCGGGTCCAGCACGCCGCCCGGCTGGAACAGCACGTCGCTGAACTGCGGGCGCAGGAACTGGGCGCCGGTGCCGCCGGTGCCGTGCATGATCAGGATGGCGTTGTCGACATGGCCTTTGGCGTCACGGTGCGGCGCGCCCAGGGTGGTGTAGTGCAGCCGCACCTCGGGCAGGGTCTCGCCGGTCTTGAACGTGAAGTCCGTCACCGTCACGTCACCCTCCTTGGTAACGGGCTTCACCGGTTCGGCGGCCAGCGCGGCGGGGGTGGCCAGCAGGGCGGCGCCCAGCAGCAGGGGCGCGCAAAAAGCGCGGGCGGCGGATCGAATCATGGCGTGAAGGCTCCAGGCGGGGTTCTTATCGTATGCAATATACGGTGGCGACCTCCGGACCCGGTATAGGCCGTTGGTCAGCCCTCGCCGGCCCCGTCATACTGGAACACCACCTCCAGCGGCACGCTGAAGACGGCGGCGATGCGGAAGGCGGCTTCCAGCGAGGGGGAATAGCGGCCCTGTTCGATGGCGATGATGGTCTGGCGGGTGACGCCCACACGGTCGGCCAGGGCCTGTTGGGTCATCTCGCCGTTCTGAAAGCGCAGGGCGCGGATGGTGTTGCGGATGGGGGTCTGGCCCATGGGGTCAGTATCCCCACCGGTAGAACACCAGCTGCGAGGCGTGGCGGACGATTTCCGCCAGCACCACCGAGGCCAGCATGGCGTGGGCCACGGTCAGGCCAGGCAGGCCGCGCAGCGCCAGCCACAACACGCCGATGGCCCCTGTCAGCAGGACGTAATAGGCGTTGCGCTGGCCGCGCAGGGCGGCGGCCTGGTCGCGCTCATCCGGCCGTTCGGGCCGGCGGTGGATGGCCAACGCGATGTGGGCCACGGCCACCACGATGGCCTGCGCCAAGGCCACCCCCACCATGCCCGGCATCGCCGCCGCCGGCGGGCCCCCCACGCCCCACGCCCGCCAGGCATAAAAGCTGTAGACCAATGCCAGCGCGAGGGCGGTGGCCAGCGCGCTTTTCTCCCGGAACGACATGCTGCATCTCCCCTTTATGGTAAGGAATAGCGGACACGAAGTTAAATATACCAGACATTGCGGCGTGTCAAAGATAAGTTACATCATGTCCGCCACAACGGACATGGACGAGCGCGACGGGAACGGGGATTAGCGCGCGGCGGAGGGGCCTCGGGCGGCGATGGCCTTGTGCGCCCGGTCCAGGAATCCGTGGGACAGGGCGTGGTACACGGCCTCCGCCCCCATCATGCGGGCGGCGCCGCAACCGATCAGGCTGCCGGCCATGATGGGCACGGCCATGGCATGGTTGCCCGTCATTTCCAGCACGATGACGAAGGCGGTGATGGGCGCCTGCACGACGCCGGCAAAATAGGCGACCATGCCCACCAGAACCGCGACCTCGGCATTGGCGCCGGGCAGCAGATGCCCCAGTTCCGCACCCAAACCGGCGCCCACGGCCAACGAGGGGGAAAAGATGCCGCCGGGAATGCCGCTGACGGAAGACAGGGCCGTGGCCAGCCACTTGGCCGGCCCGAAGATGGGAGACACCGCGGCGGCGGCCTGCGGATGGGACGCCGCCTCCAGCAGGGCTTTGGCCTGGGCATAGCCGGTGCCATAGGTGTCGCCGCCGGTGGCCAGCCCCAGCAGGGCCAGCGCCAGGCCGCAGAGGGCGGCGAAGGGGACGGGATGGGCCTTGATCCAGCGCCCGGCACGGCCGGCGTGACCGGGCCAGTGGCCGATGCCCTTGGCCATGCGGACCACCACGCGACTGAAGGCCCCGCCGGCCAGGCCGCCGATGGCGCCGCACAGCGGCACCAGCGCCCAATCCTGCCAGGTGGCCATATGGGCCGTGCTTTGCCCGAAATAGAGATAGTCGCCCTGGATGGCCAGCGGGGCGGCACCGGCCACGGTCACGGCGGCCAGCACGAGGGCGCCGGTACGCATGTCAAAGCCCCGCCCCATCTCCTCGATGGCGAAGACGATGCCGGCCAGGGGCGTGTTGAAGGCGGCGGCCACGCCGGCGGCGCCGCCGGCCAGCAGCAGGCCGGGGAAGCGTCCACCGAACGTGGCACCCACCCTATGCATGAGCGAGGCGCCCACCTGCACCGTCGGCCCCTCGCGCCCGATGGAGGCACCGACCGCCAGCCCCACCAGGGTCAGCACGATCTTGCCCACCGCCAGGCGGATTGAGACCAGGGCGGTCCGTTCCCGCTGGTCGCGCAACTCCCGGGCGGCAATGGCCTGGGGTATGCCGCTGCCGCCGGCATTCGGGAAATAGGCCCGCGTCAGCCAGGCCGACAGCGCCAGCCCCGCGGGGGTGAGCAGCAGGGGCAGCCAGGGCCGGCCGGCGATGGCGCCGCCGAACAGTTCCTGCGCCTTGTCCGCCAGGGCGGCGAAGACCACGGCTGCCAGGCCCACCAGCACGCCACCACCCCAGAATACCAGCCGCCGTTGCCAGCCCTCGCGTGAAAGCCAGAGGCGGCGGGTGCGTCGGTATGCTGCCATTGCCATGGGACGGGGCCCCTTCTCGGGAAATTGTGTCTACGGGGAAGGTGGGGATGTCGACGCACCCTAGACCATGATCCGGCCGGGGGCGACCTGATCCTGCCCTTGATAAGGTGAACGCAGGACCGTTAGCTCGTCATGCCTGCGGCCTTGGGGAGGGCCGCGGTGGCGGTTTCAATTCGGCCCGATGCCAATTGCGCCCACTGGCTGTAAGGTGCGGCGCATTGACGGCCCCTCGTGCCTCCAAGGACGTGATCGCCCATGACAGACATGCCCGACGCCGACGAGCGCGCCCGTATGCTGCTGGCCCAAGCGCACGCGCGGCTCGACGCCGGCGATGGCGCAGGGGTGGAGGTGCTGTGCCGCGACGCGCTGGCCCAGGACCCCGCCTGCGCCGCCGCCTGGAACATGCTGGGCGCCCTGTTGCTGCAGCGTCGGGACGCGACGGCAGCGGAGTGTTTCGCCCAGGCTGTCCGCCACGGCCCCCAGGTGCTGGAGCATCACCGCAACCTCGCGGGCGCGCTTCACCAGATGGGGCGCCCGGCGGACGCCGCCGCGGCGCTCGGCCGCGCCCTGTCCCTGCTGGGCCCCCACGGCGGGCTGCTGGCGGCCCTGGGCGACGCGCGGATGGCCCTGGGCGACACCCCGGGCGCCGTCACGGCCTATCGCGCCGGGCTGGACCATCTGGCGCCCGGCCCTGAGAGGATACGGGTTCAGGGCAATCTCGTGCGTGCCCTGTCGGCCTGCGGCTGGTGGGATGAGGCGGTGGCGGTGGCGCGGGAAAGGGTGGCGTCGGCGCCCGGCGCCCTCACCTGGCGCGACCTGGCCAATACCCAGTTGGCGGCCGGCCAGGTGGACGCGGCGGTGGAACCGGCGCTGGCCGCCGTGGCGCTGGGGCCGGACCGGGCGGATTTGCGCGTCGTCGCCTCCGCCGTGCTGATCGATGCCAACCGGATCGACGAGGCGGCGGCGCAGGTGGATGCCGCCCTGGCCTTGGCCCCGGACATGGCCGAGGCCCGGGCCAACCGCGGCTTCATCGCACTGCGCCGTGACGATGCCGCCGGGGCCGCCGCCGCTTTCCGCGCCGCCCTGGATGGCACGCCGGCCGGCGGCGGCCTTCCCTTGGCCGCCCTGCATGAGGGCCTGGGCACGGCCCTGCTGCGCCAGGGCGACATCGCCGGTGGCGCCCCCCATTTCGCCTGGCGCTATCGGACCCCGGGCCTGGGGCCGGCGCTGGCCGGCATACCGGTATGGGATGGCGTGGTCCGGCCCGGTGTCGCGCTGGTGGTGACGGCAACCCAAGGACTGGGCGATGTCATGCACTTCATCCGGTATGCCCCGTTCCTGCGCCAGGCGGGCATGCGGGTCATCTTCCGGGGCATGGGCGCCTTGGTGGATCTGCTGAACGCATCCGCCCTGGTGGAGGGGGCGGGGCCTTTGGCCCAGCCGTTGCCGCCGGATGCCGGTTGGGTGCAGGCGGATTGCCTGGCGCTGCTGCCCCTGGCGGCGACCTCCCTGGGTTTCGCCGCTGATACCGTGCCCTATCTGGCGCCGCCGGCGGACGCCGTCCAGCGCTGGGCGGGGGTGCTGGATGGCCTGCCGCCGTTCCGCGTGGCGCTGGTGTGGGCGGGATCGACCCGCCTGGCCTACCACCGCCACCGGGCGCCGCGCCTGGCGCCCCTGCTGCCACTGCTGGACGATCCGGCGCTGGCGGGCCGGGTGGGCTGGGTCTGCGTCCAGACCGACGATGGGCGGCGCGACCTGGCGACGGTGGGTGCCGCCTTGGCCGACCGGGTGGATTTCCGGGATTTGGGCGATAGGCTGCGCAGCCTGGGCGATACCGCGGCCATCCTGGCGCAGGCGGACCTGGTCATCGCGCTGGATACGGGCGTAGCCCACCTGGCCGGGGCCCTGGGGCGCCGGCTTTGGCTGATGCTGGATACGGGCAGCGAATGGCGCTGGTTCTCGGGGCGGGAGGACAGCCCGTGGTACCCGACCGCCCGCCTGTTCCGGCAGCGGCGCCCTGGCGACTGGCCCGGCGTGGTCGCTGACATGGCGGCGGCGTTGCGCGCCCAGGTCGGGGAATAGCGGCGGGGCGGCCCGGACGGCCTGTCCCCGCCGCCGGAACTTACTTGCCGTCCTTCGGCGTGCCGGTGCCGTTGAACGCCTCGGTCTTGCCGCCCATGCTGGCGCAGGTGCCGGCCTTCACGGCCTTCCAATCCTGGCCGTCATAGTTCTTGGTGGACTGGCCGGCGCAGGAATGACTGCCCGAGGCGTTGGCGCAGCTGTTCTGCCCAGCCTTGGAGATGCCGTAGCATTTCTCGGTGGTGTCGGCGGCGTGGGCCGGGCCGGCAAACGCCGCCAGCGCCAGGGCGCCAGCCAGGGCCGCCGCGACGGTCACGGCCGTCTGCGGCGTGGCAGGAATGTCGGCGGCCTGCCGGATGGCGGACGAAACACGGGATTGAGACATGGGCCTTCCTCCTGTTGGGACCGGGTGACGGCCGTTTCGGCCCCTCCGGCTAGGGGGAAGATAAGGGCAGGCGGCGATACTTGCAAAACAGCCTTTAGCGCGGATCGTGCGACAAAACGGATAGTATCGTGCGTGCAGGTCTCGAAAGACGGGAAAGCCTGAAGGAAAGCCTCCGCCCATGACCGACACCTTCCAAACCGATGACCTAGTCCGTTACGCCGTGGGCCTGCACAAGGCCGGCAAGCACGAGGCGGCGGAGACCATTTATCACCAAGTCCTGACGCGCGATCCCGGGCGGGGCGACGCCGCCCACCTGCTGGGTATGCTGCTGGCCCAGACCGGCCGCCTGAAAGAGGCGGAGTCCCATATCCGCCAGGCCCTGACGCGCTTCGACGCCATGGCCGACCTGCACGCCAGCCTGGGCCTGGTGCTGGCGGACCTAGAACGGCTGGAGGACGCGGCGGCCAGTTGGCGGCGGGCCTTGGCGCTGGCGGCACCCGGCACACCCTGGGTGCCGGAGATTGCGGCGCGACTGGCCGCCGTGCCCGCGGTTCCCGCGCCGCCGCCACAGGGGGATGCTGTGGCCCTGCTGGCCCTGGCGCGGCAGCGGCTGCGCACGGACGACCTGGGTGCGGCGGAAGCCTTGTGCCGCGAAGCCCTGGCCGCCGATGGAACGTATTCCGACGCCTGGAATATGCTGGGCGTGCTGGCGCTGCAGGTGCGGGACGAAGCCGCTGTGGAATACTTCGCGGCGGCGGTGCGGCATGCACCCCAGAATGTGGCCCACCACAGCAACCAAGCCGCCGCCCTGTATCAGCTGGGTCGGCCGGCCGAAGCGGCGGAGGTAATCAACAACGCCCTGACGGTCTTCGGTGCGCGTGCCAGCCTGCTGGCCCAGTTGGGTGATGCCCGCTTCGCCCAGGGTGACAGCGCCGCCGCCGCCGCCGCCTATCGGCTGGCGCTGGATTATCTGGCCCAGGAACAGGCCAGGGGGGTGGCCTCCGGCGTCGACGCCCCCCGCGTCCAGGGCAATCTGGCCCGCGCCTTGTGCGCCTGTGGCCTGGCGCGCGACGCGGTGGCGGTGGCGCAGGCGCGCGCGGCGGCGGTGCCGGGGGTGGATGCCTGGCGCGATCTGGCCATCGCCTTGCTGGCGGCGTACGACCCGGACGCCGCGCTGACACCCATCCTGCGGGCGGTAGAGGCGGCGCCGGAGCGGGCAGATCTGCGCGTGACCGCGGCGGCCGCCTGCATCGACGCCAACCGCGTGGACGAGGCGGCCGTCCATGTGGCCGCGGCCCTGGATCTTGACCCCCACTCGGCCGAAGCGCACGCCAACCAGGGCTTTCTCGCGCTGCGGCGTGGGGAGCCCGTGACGGCGGAGTCCTGTTTCCGCACGGCGCTGCACCATCATCCGCCCACACGCGACGCCAACATCGCCGTGCTCCACCAGGGCTTGGGCATGGCTCTGCTGCAGCAGGGGGACGTGGCGGACGGGGCCTCCCATTTCGCTTGGCGCCGGCACATGCCCGGCCAGGGGCCGGGTTTGGCCGATGTGCCCGCCTGGGATGGCGTGGTGAGGTCAGGCACCCATCTGGTCATCACCGCCACCCGGGGGCATGGCGACGTGATGCAGTTCATCCGCTATGCGCGGCCGCTGCGGGCGGCGGGCATGCGGGTGGTGTTCCGGGGCATGGACATTCTGCTGGACCTGTTGGCGGCCTCCGACCTGGTGGAAGACGTCGGCACCCTGCGCGACCCCCTGCCGTCGCCCCGGCCAGGGCATCAGTGGGTGCAGGCGGACTGCATGGCCTTGCTTTCCCTGGCGGGCACGGGCCTGGGCTGGGCGGCGGACACGGTGTCCTACCTGGCCCCGCCGGCCGATGCCGTTGCGCGCTGGGCTGGGGTGCTGGACACCCTGCCGCCGGTGCGGGTGGCGCTCAGCTGGGCGGGCTCCACCTTGTTTCCCTACCACCGCCACCGGGCGCCCCGCTTGGCGCCCCTGCTGCCGCTGCTGACCGACGCGCGCCTGGCCGGCCGCGTGGGCTGGGTGTCGGTGCAGACGGACGACGGCCGCCGGGATCTGGAAACGGTGGACCTGCCCCTGACGGTGCGCGAGGACTTCCTGGACATGGGCGACGGCCTGCGCAGCTTCGCCGACACGGCCGCCATCCTGGCCCAGGTGGATGTGGTCATCACCCTGGACACCGCCGTGGCTCATCTCGCCGGCGGCTTGGGCCGGCCCCTGTGGCTAATGCTGGACACGGGCTCGGAATGGCGCTGGCTGACCCGACGGACGGACAGTCCCTGGTACCCCACCGCCACCCTGTTCCGGCAGGCCCGCCCCGGCGATTGGGCCGGCGTGGTCGCCGCCCTGGCGGATGCGCTGTCCGCCCATGTGGGGGCGTCCATGGTGCGGGGGCCCTTGTAGGAAAGATTCTCGGGACAGTTTGACTTCGGGGCAGTTTGAATGGATGGCCAGTCTTTTGGGTTAGGGTGCCATCACGGCGCTTGAACCGCCCCACCTCACCGCCAATCGTTTAAGGGGTGAGGTGGCGATGCGGGATTTGACAGGCGTTTTTGATCGTACGGGGGCGATGGCCCGCCCGCCGTATCGTGGCTTGTGGGGCGAGATCTGGTCGCTGCCCAGCTATCGTCCCGCGCCACCGCCGCCCCTGCCGGCGGGCGACCGCACCGTCCTGGTCATACCGGCCTTCCTCACCCCCGATCTCTTCACCCAGCCTTTGCGCGCTTTCCTGGGCCGGTGCGGCCATGCGCCCCAGACCTGGGGACAGGGCGTCAACTGGGGGCCAACTGCATCGGCGCGTGCCGGCCTGCGCCGCCGGCTTGATGAGATCTGCGCCGAGACGGGCACGACCATCGATGTGGTGGGCATCAGCCTGGGCGGCCTGTTGGCCCGCGACCTGGCGCAGCACAGGCCGGACCAGGTGCGTCGCGTGGTCACCATCGGCAGCCCGGTGCGCCTGCCGACGGCCACGCCCCTGGAGCCCCTGATCCGGCTGATCGCCCGCCATTATCCGGAGGATCTGGAGCCTGGGCAGCTGTCCCGGCCCCTGCCCATGCCCACCACCGCCATCTACAGCCGCGACGACGGCGTCGTCGCCTGGCAAAGCTGCTGGGTGCCCGAACCTCAGGGCCGGGTGGTCGCTGTGGAGGGCGCCCATGTCACGATGTGCCGTAATCCGGACGTGCTGCGCGCCGTGGCGGAAGCGCTGGCCTGAACCCGTGTGGCAGCCCCGATTCTGACAGCCCCCTCAGGATGTCGCGTCGTCGCGGAAGATCATCTCGATGGGCAGGCCGAACAGGCGCCCAATCCTGAAGGCCAGGGGCAGCGAGGGGTCATAGCGCCCCGTCTCCAGCGCGTTGACAGTCTGGCGCGACACGTCCAGCCGGCGGGCCAGGTCGGCCTGGGTCCAGCCATAGCGGGCGCGCATCTCACGCAGGCGGTTGTTCATACGCGAAGCCCTTCGTGATGGCGGCCCTTCCCATTACGGGGCGGGGCGTCACTCCTCGTCATTCTCGTCCCCCTCCGGCGCCTGCAGCCAGCGCCCCAGGAACTGCCCCACGACCAGCAGCAGCACCATCAGCGGCCACACCGTGAACATGGACAGGCGCGGAAAGCCCGCGACCTCAAGGAAGCCGTAGGTGAAGGTCAGCAGGGCGGTGCCGGCGAAGGCGAAGCCGATGGCGATCAGCTGCACCCGCCCCTCTTCCGGCCCGCTGCGGCGCAGGTGGCGCACCACGGCCCACCAGATGCCGACGCAGGCTACCATGGGGGCGAAGGCCACCACGGTACGGGTGCCGCCCTGGACCCAGCCGTTGTTCAAGGCCATCAGGGCCAGGGTCATCAGCAAGCCGTAGGCCAGCAGGGCCACGACGAATTCGATGAGATAGCGTTTGCCGGGCATGCGTGGGGATCCGTTGGACGGGCGGGGGCTATCCCCCGGAGAATACAGACAGGTCGCTCACTCAGACAAGTATGCGCGACATGGCGGTGTCGTTGCCTCGGTGGCGCATCACGCGTCGGTGATCAGGGTGTTCAGGGCGTCCAGCCGGTCGGCCAGGGGGCCATCGCGTCGGATCAGCATGCGGATTTGCACGCGCGTCAGCGCGAAGGGCAGGGGCGCCAACTCGCCCGCCAAATGCAGCGTCTCCAGCAGATGCAGTCCGTTGCGATGAACCAGGACGCAAAAATCCGCCCGGCCATAGCGCACGCGCTGCAGCATGCCCTCCGTCGTGCCGCTGCGTTCCAGGTTCAGGCCACGGGACTCCAGCGCGTCCATCTCTGCGCCATAGGCGCTGCCCAGCGGGGCGACGCCCGCGCGGCCGAACAAATCGGCGACGGTGCGGTAGCGCCCCACATCGGTACTGCGCACGAAGGCGCGCACGTCGTCACTGGCATAAGGGGCGGTATAGAGCATGCGGTCCGTGCGCTCGGCGTTCCACAGGGCGGAGACCAGCAGGTCCACCCGGCCGTGCTCCAGCGCCGCCAGTGCCCTTTGCCAGCGGCCGAACGTCAAAGGTATGGCCGCCAGTCCCAGGTGATTCAGTGCGGCCTGCGCCTTTTCGGCCCCCAGGCCACGGAGCCTATCCCCCTCCTCCCAGCTGTAGGGGAACCAGGCAGGGTTACCGCCAATGCGGATGGCAGGCGTCTGCGCCCTGGCACCGCGTCCGGCCGCGCCCCATAAGGCGGCGGCCAATAGGAACCCGCGTCGCGTGGTCACGCCGGCGGCGGTGCCGTTCGCACCGGTTGCCGTAATCCTCATCTGCCCCATCCGGCCCCGCCCTCCTGGACGGCCGTCCGCCGGCCGCACCGTCGGGGGCGCTATTCGTTCGCTTGCAGGATGGCAAAGGATGGCAAGCCTGTCGCCGGGGTTCTACCACCGTCAGCAATCTTTCATGGGCGTTTCGAACGTGAACCGGTGGCCGGCCGCAAAAGCGAACCCCCGGATGCGGGGGCATCCGGGGGTATTGGTGGTCTTACGGGAACATGTCGTCCACGGCGCTCTGGCTCAGCTTGCCGTCGCTGGCGGGCGGCTCTGGTGCCTTGGCTGGCTTGGGCGGAGGGGGAGGTGGTGCCACTGGCGGTGGCGCCGCTACCGGGGCGGGCGGCGGCGGCGGTGGAGGGGGCGGGGGGGCGGCCACCGGGGCGAAACCACCGCCATCCATCAGGGCATCGACCATGTTCTGGTCGATGCCGCCGCGCAGGGCGGGGCCATGCATCAGGTGGCTGTCGGGCCGGACGTCCTGCGGGTCGTCCATGATGGCCTCGGCCGCTTCGGTTTCCAGGCCCCAGATTTCGATCATGGTGTGCACCCGGCGCTCGATATAGCGCATGGTGTTCACGACCTTGGTCATGCGCTGGCCGGTGATGTCCTGGAAGCTGCACGCGGTCATGATCTCCATGACCTCGTTGTCCAGCTCGCTGGCCACGGCAGGCGACTCGCCGCGCAGGCGATCGGCCACCGACTGGATGCGCTCGGCCCCGTTCAGGATCTCGGTGGTGGCGTGCTCGGTCGCCTGCAGGATGGCGTCCAGTTCCTCGGTGGCCAGCATGATGCGGTTGGCCGAGGGGTCGTCCGGCTTCAGGGCTGCGATCTCGCGCCGGGTCTGGGCGATGTGCGACGCCATTTCCTGCAACTCACGCCGCAGGATACGGATGTGGGCGCCGGAGCTATCGACCTCGCCCCCCGTCTTGGCTTCCTTCAACAGGCGGCGCACGTCGTCGATGGCGACGACGCGGCCCCGGCGGTCCCGCATGCGCAGAAAGGCACGCCCGCGCGCCGTGGACTGCAGCGCGTCCTCGATACGGGCGTATTCCTCGTCAGACAGGTCGGAAAAGAAATCCGACACAGGCATCACCCCAGCGCGCCGATGACGCTCTCGATCTTTTTCTTCAGCGTGTCGGCGTTAAAAGGTTTCACGATGTAGTTGTTGACGCCGGCTTCCTTGGCGGCAACGACGTTCTCGGTCTTGGACTCCGCGGT
This sequence comes from Nitrospirillum bahiense, assembly GCF_007828025.1. NCBI lineage: Bacteria > Pseudomonadati > Pseudomonadota > Alphaproteobacteria > Rhodospirillales > Azospirillaceae > Nitrospirillum > Nitrospirillum bahiense. Next base: position 219,504 of record NZ_VITO01000006.1, on the reverse strand, counting down.
CACCATGATGAAGGGCGTACCCTTCAGGCGGACATCCGCGCGCACTTCCTTAAGGAGCTGAAGGCCGGTCATCGGCTCCATGTTCCAGTCCGAAATGACCAGGCCGAAAGTGGACGCGCGCAGCTTGGCCAACGCTTCGGCGCCGTCGGCGGCCTCGTCGATCTTGGTGAAGCCGATCTGCGTGAGCAGGTTCCTGATGATGCGCCGCATCGTCGCGTAGTCGTCGACGACGAGGACCTGGATATTCAAGGACACGCAAACCCCCAAGTGCCAAAAGTTGAGCGGAGGATGGAAACAGGGCGCGGGAGAGTGCCCCCTCCGATCCGGTGGCCGGTCAGGAAATCCTGCCGGGTGGGCGTTCTGCCCGTTCCGGGACATGAAAACACTTCCCGGCGCGTCCCTTCTGAACGGCGCCGCGCGGCACTTTGGAAGGCGCCCAAACGGTTGTCAAGCATCGCCCCGGGATAGCTTGTCTCTTTGACGGAATCACCAATAGCCGACCCCAAGGGCTTGAGCGCCTTGCAACTCTTGGGCGGTCTCAGCGGCCTGGGACCAAGGCCAGGATGCGGTCGCAGGCTTCGGTGATCGCGGTGTCGGCGACCAGGCCGGCGGCCACCTCGGCGCAGCGGCGTTTCATGGCGTGATCGCCGATCAGGCGCTCCAATGCCGCCGCGACGGCGGCGGGGCGGTAGCGGCGCATGGGCAACTGCCTGCCGACGCCCAGGGCGACTGTCCGGGCGGCGTTGTCGAACTGGTCATGGGCCATGGGCCGGATCAGTTGCGGCACGCCGGCGGCCAGCGCCTGGCTGGTGGTGCCGATGCCACCGTGGTGGACGAAGGCGGCACAGCGGGGCAGCAGGCGGCTGAAGGGCGCATAGTCCACGCGCACCACGTCTGGCGGCAGCGGGCCTGGCACCTGGTCGGCATGACGGGTCAGCAGCACGCCGCGCCGGCCCGACAGGCGGCAAGCCTCCGCCGAGGTGGTGAAGAAATCCAGCGCCCGGGCCGTGGCCGTGCCGGAGGTGAAGGCCACGGGCGGCGGACCTGCGGCCAGGAAGCTCTCCAGCTCCGGCGGCAGGCCCATGCCGGGTGCGCTGTCGTACAAGGGGAAGCCGGTCAGGACCAGGCTGGCGGGCCAGTCGGGCTGGCGCGGCGCGTACCAGTCGGGGAACAGTCCGATGACCAGATCGGCCTGGTTTAGCCAATCGCCCATGGGGCGGCGCACCGGCGCCAGGCCCACGGCCCGGCGGTGCCGGTTCAGCGCCGCGCCCAGGGTTGGGGCCACCACCAGGTTGTCGACCAGGCGCCAGAACAGTCGCTTCAGCCAGCGCGGCGCTCCGGCCCCCGGCACGGGCCCCCCATGGCGCGGAAGCGCGTGCAGGGTGCGCAGCACGCCGGGCGCAAGATGCACGGTGACGGCGGGCAGGCCGTGGCGCTCCGCCAGCGACCGGGTAACGAAGGCCAGCGTGCTGCCCACCACAAGGGTTTGGCCTGGCACCACGGCGGCGTCCAGCGTGGTCCAGGCCGTCGCCCCGGTATGCTCCATGGCTTGGGCCATGACGCGCAGCGATCGGCTGGGATGGTTCAGGTCGGGGTGGCGCAGCAGGCCTTCATAGAATTCCGCACTACCCAGGGCGGTGAAGGGCACTCCCGCCTGACGCGCCAGCGGCTCGAACACCGCGATGGCGAACAGGTGGGGTTCATGCCCGCGCCGTCGCAGTTCCGCGCCCAGGGCGATGAAGGGCAGGACGTCCCCATGCGAGCCGGCGGCGACGATCAGGATTTTCACGGGTGCCAGCGCCTTCATCCATGACGACGCCCCGGGCTTACCTTGGCCTTGGCGTGGCGGCAAGGGCGCTTGGGTTCCTCGCCCGCCATCGTGTAAGGGCGGCGGGCCGTTGCCTGGCCCCCGTCCGGGCGCTAGGGTCCCAGCCCACATCTTTAGTTCCTTGTGAAAGGGCCACCCGCCCCATGCGCTGTTCCATCCTGCTCGCCGCCATGCTGCTGCTGTCGCCCGCCGCCCTGGCGCAGTCGGCGCCGGCAAAGTCCGCCCCGTCCAAGGCGGTGTCGGATTTGCCCGCGGGTGGCCTGCCCAAGATGGGCGGTGACTACCAGGCGGCGGAGGCCCTGACGGTCAACGGCGTACGCCAGGACCTGCGCGTCTTCCATGACCAGGGGCGGGAACGGCGCGATATGAGGGAGGGCGGGCTCAGCACCATCCTCATCGTGCGTCCCGATCGCGATACCGCCTTCGTGCTGCAGCCGGAGTCGCACATGGCGGCCCCCCTTTCTCCCCAGGATCCGGAGGCGGCCCCCGACCTGACCCGCCTTTCACAGCTGGACGCCGAGGCGCTGGGCCGGGATACGCTGGGGGGTGAGGCGGTGGTCCGCTACCGCGTCATCGGCACCTATGACCAGGGGGGCGGGTTCGAGGGCCAGGTGTGGTCCACGGCGGACGGCATCTACATGCGGGTCGAAGGCACGGCCAACGACGGCAACGGCCCCGTCACCATTCGCCTGGACTTGGCCGACCTGAAGCGCGGCCGGCAGGACGGGGCCCTCTTCGAGTTGCCCAAGGGCTACACCATGATGAACTTCGGCCCAATCGACGCGCCCATTCCGGAAGGCTTGCGCGGGGATACGCCCAAGCCGTAATCCTTATCCCCGCGGGTGGGCCCCTGGGGTGGCCCTATCGGGTGGGGGAAGCCACCGTCCAGGATAAAACAACCGGCACCGTCCGGCGTCCGGCCCTGATCTCAAGGGCGGCGGGATGGGCGGCCGGCTTCGCAGGAGCGGTTTGATGCGCGGGCACAGCTTTATCTATTCCACCCTGACCTATTCCACCCTAATGGCGGCGACGCTGGCCCTTCCGTTCGCGGCCGGCACAGCCCAGGCGCAGGTGCCGCTGAACGCCCGCCCCGCGATCGGCGGCCAGGTCGATGCCCAGCACCAGTTCATCCTGGATTATGCCAAGCAGCCCGGCGTGGAAATGTCCACCAACGGCGTCGCCTATCGTTTCCTCCGCAAGAAGGAGCCGGCCGTTGGCCAGCAGCCCAACCCCAGCAACCGCATCCGGGTGCATTACGAGGGCAGGCTGACCGATGGCACCATCTTCGACAGCTCATACCAGCGGGATGAGACGGCCGTCATGTCCCTGGAAAAGGTGGTGAAGGGCTGGGTCGAGGTGATCCCGCGCATGCATGTCGGCGACAAGATCGAAATGGTCATCCCGGCGGAGATGGGCTACGGCCAAAAGGGTTCGGGTGACGGTGTCATCCCCGCCGGCGCCACCCTGATCTTCAAGGTCGAGTTGTTCGAGGTCATGCCGGGCGAACTGCGCAGCAAAGGTGCCGGCTGATCGGGCGCGCGATCGTTCCGGGGGCTTGCTCGCCGGGCGTCGCCGCCTAAAGACTCTTGCGTTGTTGCGCCCAACCCCGTCACATCTTGGGATGTATGCCGTTCGGGGAAACCCGCCGGTACCGAGGGAACAGGCACGGGCAAGGTTTTGGGATCAGTCGCCGTCGTAAGTGTGGGGACGACCGCCGAGGGGTGGGGGCGAGTGCAGCGCCGGCTGGCGGCCGCCCTGCTCTGCGTCCTGGGCTGGCTTGGCGCCCTGTTGGCGCCTGCGGCGGCGCAGGAATACGCCTTCCGCTCCTACACCCAGGAAGACGGTCTCGCCAACTTGTCCATCACCGCGCTGGCGCAAGACGCCATGGGCTTCCTCTGGGTGGGGACCGAGAACGGGCTTTATCGTTTCGACGGCGGAAAGTTCCTGCGTTTCGGTCCCGTAGAGGGGTTGAAGGAACCCTACATCAGCGCGATCCATGTGACGCCGTCGGGCGTCCTTTGGGTGGGGACCACCGGAGGCCTATACCGCTGGGACGGCCGCACCTTCACCCCCGTGTCCCAGGACGGGCGGCCGGTGCCCGTATGGCAAGGCCAGAAACTGGCATCGCTGGATGCGGGCCACCTGCTGGTGGTGGGCCGCGAGGACCTGCTGGTGGTGGAGGCGCACAGGGCCGACGCCGCGCCGGGTGCCACCACCGCCGTCGCCTGGGTCGCCCGCCCTTATTTCACGCCGGAGCAGAAGGCCGCCCAACCGGCGCTCAACCGAATCCAGAGTGTGCGGGTGTTCGGTGTGGGCGAGCAGGGCGGCGGCGACATATGGCTGGGCTGCGGCCAGGCGCTGTGCGAGGTTCGACAAGGCCGGCTGAAGCTGTGGGGGCCCGACCAGGGTGTCGCTCCCGATCGGTGGGGCAATGTGCTGCGCGATGTCGATGGCACGTTGTGGGCGCGGGGTGAACATCAGGTGCTGGCGCTGGCGCCCTCAGCCGCCCAGGGCGACGGCGGGCGCTTCACGGCGCAGCTGCCGCTGCCCTCGACCCGCACCAACGTCCGGGTGTTCCTGCCCCTGCTGCAGGATATGGATCGCAACATCGTCACCTTCGGCGACCAGGGCCTGTTGCGCCTGGCACATCCAGGCAAGGGGCAAGCGCCGAGCCGCTGGGAGCAGCTGGGCGATGCCAATGGCCTGCCGGCGCGGGAGGTCAGCGCCCTGCTGGTCGATCACGACGGCGACCTGTGGGTGGGCTCGGCCGGCTTGGGCCTGACCCACTGGGTCGGTTATCGCAGTTGGGCCAACTGGACGGCGCGCCAGGGGCTGATCCATGAATCCGTCTGGTCCTTTCGCCGTGACGGCGCCGGCCGCCTGGTCATCGGCACCGATGGTGGCCTGGCCCGGCTGGAAGAGGGGGGTGATATTCCCCCGCACATCATTCCGGCGCCCGGCGGCCAGCCCATTCTGAACCATCAGGTCGGCAGCCTGGCGTTGGACAAGTCCGGCCGCTTGTGGGGCGGCACCTTCTCCGGCCTGCTGTTCTACCAGGATCCGGGAAAGGACGGGGCGCCGCCGCCGCCGGCCGTCGTCGTGGCCCACCTGCCCCTCATCTTCCAGGTCTTCATCGATGCGCAGGGCCGGTTATGGGTCATGACCCGCAAGAAGGGCCTCTATCTCATCGACAAGCCGGAAGGTCCGAATCCCCAGGCGGCGCCCCTGGGTGCCGTCCTGCCCATCCCGCCCGACAGCTCGGTTTCCAGCGCCTGCCAGGCGCCCTCCGGCACCCTGTGGTTCGCGACGGAAACCGGCGTGCTGCGCTTTGGCGAGGGTAAATGGACGGCGCCGACCATCACCGGCGTGCCCCCGGTCACCCGCTTCAACGTCATCGCCTGCGCCCGCGACGGCAGCCTGTGGCTGGGCGGGGAGACCGTCCGCCTGGCCCATGTGCAGGAGCCACTAGGCAACGCGCCAGGGGCCGGCACCGGCGTCCTGCAGCCGGTGGGCGACGTGACCGAGGATCTTGTGGGCGACCGCCAGGTGCTGGGTCTCCTGGAGGACCGGCGCGGCTGGATGTGGCTGTCCACCGACAGCGGTGTGCTGGTGTGGAATGCCGGCGCCCTGCGCCAATACAGCCATGATACCGGCCTGGTGTGGAACGACTGCAACCAGAGCGCCCTGATCGAGGATGACGACGGGACCCTGTGGGTGGGCACCAGTAAGGGCATGACCCATATCACGCGGCCGGATCTGCTGTTCAACCGGCCGGCGCTGGTGACGCGGGTGACGGGCATCGAACGCAACGGCATGGCCTTGCCCACCGACGGCAATTTCGAACTGCCCTGGGATACCGCCCCCCTGACCTTCCATCTGACCACACCCAGCTTCCGCAGCCGGGGCGGGCAAATCTACCGCTATCGCCTGAACGGCCTGGAAAGCGACTGGAACGTGACGGCGGCCGAGGAAATCCGCTACTCCGCGCTGCCGTCGGGGACGTACGAGCTGGAGCTCGTGGCCCGCAACACGGCGTTGCAGGCCATGGCCCCCGCCATCCTGGTGCCCTTCAGCATCCGGCCACCCTGGTGGCAGACCAAGTTGTTCTTCGCCGGCTGCGCCCTGTCCGTGGTCGCGATCGGTGTCGCCATCTACCGCTGGCGCACCCATGCCGACATGCAACGGCGGCGCACCCTGGAAATCCTGGTGGAGGCGCGGACGCGGGAGTTGGAGGCCTCGCGGGAGCAGCTGCGCCAGTTGGCCATGTACGACAGCCTGACCCATCTGTGGAACCGCCGCGCCATCCTGGATTTGCTGGAGTTGGAACTGGCGCGGCGGCGCGAGGACGCGTCGCTGACCGTGGTGTTGGCCGACGTCGATCACTTCAAGCGCATCAACGACACTCATGGCCATCCCGCAGGCGATGCCGTGCTGGTCGAGGTGTCGCGCCGGCTGTCCGCCGCCGTGCGCAGCTACGACGCGGTTGGCCGCTACGGTGGCGAGGAATTCCTGATCCTGTTGCCCGGGCTAGGGCGGGAAGACTGTGGGGAGGTGCTGAACCGCCTGCATGGCGCCATCTCCCTAACCCCCGTCGCCTTGGGCGACGTGCCTGCTGGCATGGTTCAGGCCCATGAGGAAGGGCGGCCTGAGGCCGCGCCCGACGTGCACGTCGATGCCTTCGGCGTGAGTGTGACGGTGACCTGCAGCTTTGGCGTCATTTCCGTCGGGCCGACGTCCAGCCATGGGCCGACGGGGGTGCCGTCGCTGGAGGAAATCATCAAGCGGGCGGATCAGGCCTTGTATCGGGCCAAGCATTTAGGTCGCAACAGGGTGGAGTACGCGACCGGAACGTGACCGCCACACGCGTGTGAGGACGGGGAAAAGCCGGGGGGCACGCCATGGGCCTGGACAGGCGCATGTTCATTCGAGCCATGTCGGGCGGCGCCGCGCTGGCCGCGGCCGCCGGGCGTGTCTCCGCCCTGCGGGCCATGCCTGAGGATACGGGCGCAGAGGCGGGACCGGTGCGCTTCCTGCTGTCCGCCCTGCCCCTGTGGACGGAAGGGGAGGGGGATGGCGCGACCGGCCCCATGCCCGACATGGCCAGGGCGATCTTGCGCCGCGCCGGCCAGCCCGGCCACCTGGAAGTGATGCCGCAGCTGCGCCTGTATGACGAACTGATGCGGGCGGGGACGGTGGTGTTCGCCCTGTCCGACAATCATCCGCCCGACAGCCGGCTGTCAGGAACCCAATTGCCGGGTACCAAGCTGCCGGGCACCCCGGGCGTGGGCCGCGAGGAGATGCCCGCCATCGCCTTCGTCCCCCTGGCGCCGGTGCTGCAGATGCCGTTGGCGGTGGTGGCCCGCGCCGGCACACGGCTGGCCAGCGCGGAGGACGTGAGGGCCTTGGGCCCCGTGGCCAGCACCCGCACCACCGGCGGCAGCGTCGCCCGGCTCATGGACCGGCTAGGCGTTCCCCTGGTTCCGGCCCCCTCGCTTGAAAGCGCCCTGCGTATGCTGCGCGCCGGCCGGGTCAACGGCGTGGTGGGGGCGGAGGTCATGCTGGACGCGCTGATCAGCCGCCTGGGGCTGGCCGATATGCTGGGCAGTAAATTGCGGGTGGGCGCCATGGAGGGATGGCTCAGCTGCTCCCGCGACGCAGCCACCACCAAGGCGGCGCGGGATTTGCGGCGGGCGGCGGACGAGTTACGCGCCGAGGGGGTGTTCGATCAAATCGTGGAACGGTATCTGGGCGTGCCCGTCCAGCCCGCAGGTCCAGTGCCCTGATTCACTCAGGTGAGTTTTGCTCATGTGAAGGTGCGAAAGGCGCGTTTGTCCGGGCTTTAAGGAAACGGGAACAGTGGGCGCCTCTTCCCTCGCAAAGGTGTCCCAATGACTACCCCCGTCCTGTTGCGCACCGTCGATGACGACGGCATCGCCACCCTGACCCTGAATCGTCCAGAAAAGCTGAACGCCCTCAGCTACGCCCTGGTCGACGCCCTGCTGAAGGCGTTGGAGGAGATGGAGGGCGACGACGCGGTCCGCGCTGTCATCCTGACGGGTGCCGGCGATCGCGCCTTCTCCGCCGGCGGGGACATTCCAGAGTTTGCCGGCAGCGTGCGCCTGGGCGCGGCGGTGGCGGTGCGTGACTTCGTGCGCCGGGGCCAGGCCCTGACCAGCCGTATAGAGGCCTACTCCAAACCCATCATTGTCGCCGTCAACGGCCTGGCCTATGGCGGCGGGTGCGAGATCACGGAGGCGGCGCCCCTGGCGGTGGCCAGCGACCGCGCCCTGTTCGCCAAGCCGGAGATCAAACTGGCGATGCCGCCCACCTTCGGCGGCACCCAGCGACTGCCGCGTCTGGCGGGGCGCAAGCGGGCGCTGGACCTGCTGCTGACCGGCGACAGCTTCTCCGCTGAACGGGCGCTGGACTTGGGGCTGGTCAACCGGGTGGTGCCGCATGATCAACTCATGCCCGCCGCCCGGGACCTCGCCCACCGCATCATCCGTCATGCGCCCGGTGCGGTTGCCGCTATCCTGGCCGCTGTGACACGCGGTGTGAATATGCCCATCGCGGAAGGCCTGGCGGCCGAAAGCGCCGCCTTCGCCGCCCTGGTCCCCGGCCACGATCTGGAGGAAGGGCTGGACGCCTGGATCTCCCGCCGTCCCGCCATTTACACCGGCACCTGATTACACGATCGGGGATGCGGCCAGCTCCGCCTTGATCCAGGCGCGGAAGGCCGACACCTCCGGCCGGTTGCGGCCGGCCCGGCTGGTGATGAGCCAGTAGCCGGTGCGGATGGGCCTGGGCGGGCCCAGCACGGCCACCAGGCGGCCGGTGGCCAAGTCGGTGTCCACTAGGGGCAGGCGGCCCATGGCCACGCCCAGGCCGCTGGCCGCTGCCTCCAGCGCCATGTGCACGGTGTCGAACCGCGCGCCGCCGGTCAGGGCGCTGATATCCATCCCGGTCGGCACCGCCCAGGCTGCCCACTCCTCCGTCACGCTGTCGACATGCAGCAGGGGCACCGAGTTAAGGTCGGCTGGGGCGGTTACGCGTGCCGCCAGGGTGGGGGCGCAGACCGGTATCAATGCCTCCCGCACCAGGCAGGCGGCGTACAAGTCTGCACCCTCGTCGGGTCGCCAGTCGTCCTGGCGCATGCGAATGGCCACGTCCACGCCGTCGCGCGGCAGGTCCGCCGGGCGCTGGCTCGTGTCCAGGGTCAGGGTGATGTCCGGGTGCTGGTCGCGGAAGCGGGGCAGGCGTGGCACCAGCCAGCGCAGGCCGAAGGTGGGCGCCACGCTGACCGCCAGCCGGCCGCTGCGCGCGCGGCCTGGCAAGGCGGACGTAGCGACGGCCAGCCGTTCCAGCATGCCGCGCACCTCGGGCAAATAGGCTGCGCCCGCCGGTGTCAAGGCCAGGCTGCGGTGCCCCCGTGTGAACAGCGGCGTGCCCAGCCAATCCTCCAGCGTCTGCAGGGCATGGCTGACGGCGCTGGGGGTCAGGTTCAATTCCTCCGCCGCCTGCTTGAAGCTGAGATGGCGGCCCGCCGCCTCGAAAGGGCGCAGGGTACTCAGCGGTGGCAGGTGGTAGGGCATGGCGGCGGCTCATCCATTTTCGGATGAGGATAGTTCATCCGTGGGGCGGCACGCCACCGCCCCCGCGGATTCCCTTCCGGCTTAATCGCCCTTCAGGCGCTCCATCTGGGCGCCGCAGGCGTTCAGCTTGTCCTCGATGCGCTCATAGCCGCGATCCAGGTGATAGATGCGGTTGACCGTCGTTTCGCCCTGGGCGGCCAGCCCGGCCAGCACCAGCGAGACCGAAGCGCGCAGGTCCGTCGCCATCACCGGCGCGCCGGTCAGGCGCGGCACGCCGCGCACCAGGGCGGACGAGCCATGGACCGTGATGTTGGCGCCCATGCGCGCCAGTTCCGGCACATGCATGAAGCGGTTCTCGAAGATGGTTTCGGTGATCATCGAGGCGCCCTTGGCCGTGCACATCAGCGCCATCATCTGCGCCTGCAGGTCGGTGGGGAAGCCGGGGAAGGGTTCCGTCATCACGTCCACGCCCAGCACCTCGCCATTGGCGCGGCGCACCCTGAAGCCGGTGTCGGTGGGGGTGAAGACCACCTCCGCCCCCGTCAGGGCCGTGGCCACGGCCTGGATGTGCTCCAGCTCGCCCCCCACCAGTTCCAGGTCACCACCGGTGATGGCGGCCGCCATGACATAGGTGCCGGTCTCGATGCGGTCGGACACGATGCGATGGCGGGCGCCGTGCAGCGACGGCTTGCCCACGATGTGCAGGCGGTCGGTGCCGATGCCGCTGATTTCGGCGCCCATGGCCACCAGGCAGTGGGCCAGGTCGGTGATCTCCGGCTCACGCGCGGCGTTGATCAGGACGGTCTCGCCCGTGGCCAGGCAGGCGGCCATCAGCAGGTTCTCGGTGGCGCCCACCGACACCTGGGGGAAGACGAACTCCGCCCCCCGCAGCCCCTCGGGGGCGGAGGCGTGGATATAGCCGGCCTCAAGCTCGATTCTGGCGCCCATGGCCTGCAGCCCCTTGATGTGCAGGTCGACGGGGCGGGTGCCGATGGCGCAGCCGCCCGGCAGCGACACCTTGGCCTGGCCGAAGCGGGCCACCAGGGGCCCCAGCACCAGCACGCTGGCGCGCATCTTGCGCACCAGGTCGTAAGGCGCCTCGGTCGAGGTGATGGTGGCCGCGGTCAGGTTCACCGCCCGCTGGGCGCAGGAGGTGGCGCCCCCCTCGTACACCATGTCCACACCGTGCTGAGCCAGCAGGTTGGCCATGGTGGTGATGTCGGCCAGGTGGGGCAGATTGTCCAGCGTCAGCGTCCCCTCGGTCAGGAGACAGGCGGCCATCAGCGGCAGGGCCGCGTTCTTGGCGCCGCTGATGCGGATGCTGCCGTTCAGCGGCGCGCCGCCGCGTATGCGTAACTTGTCCATGGGGAAAGGGCCGATCGGTTCGAACGTGCCGGTCTTGAGCCCTGTCTTGGGGGCCGTGCCGGCTGAAAGGGTGATGGCGGAGGGGTATGGCGGAATTGGGGCGGCGGCGGTCCGCCGCCTGGAAATCAATGTGGGTCGCGACTCACAGGCGCGGCAGGGTCACGCCGCGCTGGCCCATGTATTTGCCCGAGCGATCAGCGTAGGACGTCTCGCAGATGGTGTCGCCCTTCAGGAACAGGAACTGACATAGGCCCTCATTGGCGTAGACCTTGGCGGGCAGCGGCGTGGTGTTGCTGATCTCAAGCGTCACGTGGCCCTCCCACTCCGGCTCCAGCGGCGTGACGTTCACGATCAGGCCGCAGCGGGCGTAGGTGCTCTTGCCCAGGCAGATCACCAGCACGTCGCGGGGCACCCGGAAATATTCCACCGTGCGCGCCAGCGCGAAGCTGTTGGGCGGGATGACGCAGACGTCGGTCTTGCGGTCCACGAAGCTGGCGTCGTCGAACCGCTTGGGGTCGACGATGGCGCTGTCGACGTTGGTGAAAATCTTGAACTCGTCCGCCACCCGTGCGTCATAGCCGTAGGAAGACAGGCCGTAAGAGATGACGCCCTCGCGCTTCTGCGCCTCAACGAACGGTTCGATCATGCCCCGGTTCTGCGCCATGTCGCGGATCCAGGTGTCGGGCATGATGGCCATGGGCGTCGCTCCTGCGGTCGGGGGTCGATGGGATATGCACTAACGGTGCGCTTTCCCTTCTTAGACCCTCCCCGTCCGCCGCTCAAGGTGACTCTGACGTCTTGGCTGGTGGGTATATGCACCAGGAATGGGCGCGGGGCTGCGGCCGTACCCACCACATCTTGGGGGTCACTCGGTCTCGGCCACCGGGACGTCGGTGGCGTCCTCCCGCTCGCGCGACTGCACCTTGCGGCGGCGCAGGTTTTCGCGCAGGGCGGCGGCCAGGCGTTCCTCCCGGGTCATGGTCTTGTCGGCGCCGGGTTTCGCGGGCGGCTTGTCGGTCATGGGGCGGTGTTACTCCTAAGGGGCCGGGCTGGAGGTGAATGCCCTGGCCTTTGCCCTATCGCGGGGTCCCGAAAATAGGCGCAGAATGGCGGCGCGCCAAGGGTTTCGACCCCGTGGACCGTCAGGGCCTGGAACCTGCCGATCAAAAATCTTTCATTTTCTTCGCTCAAAAGGCTTGCATCCCCTCCGCCCCTGTGGCAATTACCCCGCCCACCGGACGGGCGCTGCCGTAGCTCAGTGGTAGAGCACTCCCTTGGTAAGGGAGAGGTCGAGAGTTCAATCCTCTCTGGCAGCACCATCCGAACCCTCCTTAAAATCAGATACTTAAGTCTGCGTCGCCCGTCGGGGCGAAGGTGCGGCCAATCGTCGTTTCCCATGAACAATCATGGAACGGTACCGGTATCCTGGTGGAAAATCCTTATACCGGTTGAGTCCCTGGCCATGGCGCTGAGACTTCACATCGGTGCCATAATCGCTTCCGACACTTCGGACGTTCCCCGGCGGTCCCTGCCGCTTTCCCGAGCCTTCATCAGCCCGGAGACATCCATGCCCGATCTCGCCGCCCTGCGCGCTCTGCCCGCCGACAAGCGTAAGGAGGCTGGCAAGGCCCTGCGCGACGCCGCCCCCCGTTCCGGCAACGCGGCCCTGCCGCCGCTGAAGGGCCGGGGCGATCCTGTCGCGCTGCTGGTGGCGACCTCCGCCACGCGCATCCAGTCGCTGCTGCCCGTGCGCTGGGCCCGTATGGTGGCCAGCCCCTTCACCTTCCTGCGGGGGGCGGCGGCGGTCATGGCCCGCGACCTGGCCCAGGTGCCAGTCAGCGGCATTCGCGTCCAGGCCTCCGGCGACTGTCATCTGATGAACTTCGGCATCTACGCCAGCCCCGAAAGCCGACCCGTCTTCGACCTCAACGATTTTGACGAGACGCTGTCGGCGCCCTTCGAATGGGATGTGAAGCGGCTCGCCGCTTCCCTGGTCCTGGCGGCGCGGGACGCGGGGCATACACCTGGTGCCGCCAAGGACATGGCGCGCGCCGCCGTCACCGCCTACCGCCTGCGCATGGGGGAACTGGCGGGGCTGGATCCCCTGACGGCTTGGTCCAGCCGGGTGGATATCACCGCCATGGTCCAGGGCATCAACGATGAGGCCACGCGCGCCAAGGAGATGGATCTGTTGGCCAAGGCGGCCGCCACCCCGTCCGCCGGCGACGACTTTCCCCGCCTGGCCCAGGGCGACGGAAGCCAGGCCCGCATCCGTGACGCCCCACCGTTGATCTATCATTTTGACGAAGGGACGGACCGCCAGGGCCAAGCGGCCCTGCGCGCCCGCGCGTTGTTCACCCGTTACCGGGACACCTTGCCCGAGGAACGCCGTTTCCTCATCGATCGTTATCAGTTGGCTGACGTGGCCTTCAAGGTCGTAGGCGTAGGCTCCGTCGGCACCTTCTGCGCCATCGGGCTGTTCGTCGACCCTGACGGACACCCCTTGTTCCTGCAGGTGAAGGAGGCGACCACGTCGATGCTGGCGCCTTATGCCGGCGCGTCGCCTTACGCCAACCAGGGCCAGCGGGTGGTGGTGGGCCAACGGACTCTGCAGACGGTCAGCGACGGTTTCCTGGGGTGGGCGGCCGATGAGGCCGGACGTCATTTCTATATCCGCCAGTTGAAGGACCGGCGGCTGGCGTCGGCCAGCACGCTGATGGAGGACGATCGGCTGGATTTCTACGCCACCCTGTGCGGCGCCACGCTGGCGCGCGCCCACGCCCGTTCCGGTGACGCGGCGTTGATCGCGGGCTATCTCGGCAACTCTGGGACCTTCGACGACGCGGTGGCGGACTTCGCCGCCGGCTATGCCGAGATCAGCGCCGCCGACCATGGGGCATTGAAACAGGCCGTGGCCGATGGCCGGCTGGAGGTGGCGGATCTGCCGCGCAAGGCCAAGGGGAAAAAGGCGGGATGACCGGCGCCCGTCGCTTCCAATTCGGCAACCGTCGCGTTTTTGCCCCGATTCGCCTTTTCCGTGCGGCAAAGCTGGGCAGAGGGTGCGTCAATTTGCCTGACCGAGCGGTCAGAAAACAGTCACAAAACCTGACCATTTGATCAAGTTCTGGGCGAATTCGCCGCTGCGAAGCGCAAAGGACATACTGCAACCGACCTTTTCTCCCAACGCCTTGAAACTGCAACACTCTGATGTTAGTGCAGATGCACAAACATTGGTTGGCGACCTCTTGGGAAGCAGGGCGCCGGTAGGAAAAGATCGGGGGATTCTCATGACGACTTTCACGCCGGGCGGCGTCGCCGCCCGCGAACGCTTGCGCCTGCGCCGCATCCTGCTGGCGGGTGCCGCCCTCAACGTGATGGTGTGCGGGGCCGCCATGGCGCAGGAGGCCTCGTCGGCCGGCGACGTGGAAACCATCCTCATCACCGGCGGCCGCCCCGTGAGCGCCACCGGCCAGATCACGATGCAGGAGGCGCCGAAGTCCGCCTCGGTCGTCACGCAGAAGTTCATCCAGGACCAGCCCGCGGCGGCCAACCCCTTCCAGCTGATCAACTTGGCGCCGGGCGTGAACTCCAACGGCCGTGACGCCACCGGCACCGGCCGTGGCGCCATCTCCGTCCGCGGCTTCCAATCCAACCAGATCGGTCTGATCCTGGACGGCGTGCCGGTCAACGACAGCGGCACCTTCAACGTCTACCCGCAGGAATACATCGACGCCGAGAACCTGTCCCAGGTCTACATCATGCAGGGTGCCGGCGATGCCGACACGCCCAACGTGGGTGAGACGGGCGGCAACATTGGCATGGTCATCCAGAAGCCGTCCGACGAGTTCCATGTGACGCTGCAGCAGGCGCTGGGCGACAACAGCCTGCGCCGCGAGTTCGTGCGCGTGGACACGGGCGACATCGGCTTCCGCACCAAGGCCTTCATCTCCTACTCCAACGCCGCGGTGGACGTGTGGCGTGGCGAGGGCACGACCAAGCGCCAGCATGTCGACGCCTCCATCGCGCACGACATCGGCGACAGCAGCCGCATCGCGCTCAGCGCCTTCTACAACACGGCCGAAACCTATTCGTACCAGGCGCTGACCAAGGCGCAGATCGCCCAGTACGGCTATGACTTCAACTTCGCCACCCTCTTCGCCCCCACCGCCCCGGCGGCGACCGGCACGGTGCAGAACGACAACAACGGCCCGCTGCTGACTCAGCGCTCCAACTACTACAAGCTGGCGACCAACCCGTTCGAAAACCTGGTGGTGTCGGTGAAGGGCAACTTCGCCCTGACCGACAACCTGCGCCTCGATGTCCAGCCCTATCTCTGGTACGGCTTCGGCGGCGGCGGCACCGCCGGCTATTTCTCCGAAACCAACGCGGCGCAGTTCGGCGTTCCGGGCCAGGCGTTCAAGGGCATCGACCTGAACGGCGACCACGACACGCTGGACAACAAGCTGTTCTACAACCTCTTCGCCCAGCAGCAGATGCGCCCGGGCTTCGTCACCCGTGGCAAGTGGACCTATGGCCACAATGAGCTGGTGGTGGGCTTCCAGTACGAAACTGGCAAGCTGCGCGAATGGAAGCCGCTGTTGTCGGTTGACCCCAATGGCAATCCCGTCAGCCTGTGGCCCGACCTCTACAACGAGCATGTGTTCCGCGCCGACGGCAGCGTCGTCCGTACCCAGGACCAGAAGACGACGACGGAAGTGGTGCGCCCCTTCGTGGTCGACACCCTGAACCTGTTCGATGACAAGCTGGCGCTCAGCGTCGGCCTGCAGCATTCGCAGATCAACCGCGGCGGCATCAACTATCTGCCGCTCAGCCTGCGCACCGCGAACGCCAACGCCATCGCGCCGACCCATCCGGAACTGGACCAGGGCAAATTCGTGCCCAGCGCGGGTGCGGTCTACCATATCGACGACAGCAACCAGATCTTCGCGTCGGCCACGCAGACCTTCCGCGCCACCGACAATTCCGCCCTGTACACGCCGGGCGTGAACCTCTCCACCATCCAGCCGGAAACCACCGTGGATCTGGAGGCGGGCTACCGCTACGCCGGTGAATGGTTCATCAGCTCCGTCACCGTCTTCAACACCAACTACTCCAACCGCCAGCAGTCGCTGTTCGACGTCACGGCCAACACCACGGTGTCGAAGAACATCGGCGGCGTCATCATCAAAGGCCTGGAGGCCGAGGTCGGCACCAAGCCCATCGACGGCTTCTCCGCCTATATGTCCACCGCCTATACCCAGAGCCACCTGAAGAACGACCTGTACGTCGGTCTGGCCAACGGCTCGACGGTGCCCTTGCCCACGGCGGGCAAGCAGCTGACGGATACGCCGGAATGGCTGGTTTCCGGTCTGCTGCGGTATGAGCGGGACAGCTACTTCGCCCAGATCCAGGGCAAGTACACGGCCCACCGCTTCAGCACCCTGACCAATGATGAAGAGGTGCCGTCCTTCTACACCTTCGACGTCGCGGCCGGGTACACCCTGCCGGAAGCGCTGACCGGCCGGTTCGCGACCAAGCTGGTGCTGTCGGTTACCAACCTGTTCGACAAGCGCTACCTGGGCGGCATCAATTTCGGCAACAACGCCCAGCCCTACAATGGCGTCGCGGCCAACCTGCCCAGCTATCAGCCGGCGCCGCCGCGCTTCATCTCCGCCAAGATGACGGTCACCTACTGATCGTGGACGCATAAGTCTGGAAGGGGCACCGGTGGCGACGCCGGTGCCCTTTTCCTTTCAGGGCGCGGCATAGCGGTGGTGCAGCTCCGCCGCCATTTCCCCCATGTGGGCGCGCAATGCCGGCGGGCCCAGGACCTCCACCGTCAGGCCCAGGCCCAGCAACTGGCGGGCCGTCCATTCCACCGCCTCCAGGGGAATGTCGGCCTCGGCCCAGCCCTCGGCGTCGACCGGCCGCAGGGTGGCGGTGATGCGTTCGTTGAAGGCCGGACCCAAATTGCGCAGGGATTTCAGGCCGGCCGCTGTGGCCTTCACCCGGGCGGTGCCGGTGTAAAGACCGGCCTCGAAGCTTTGCAGCGATTCCTGCCAATGGACCGGCAGGTTGAAATCCGCCGGCCGGGGGAAGCGCCGGTCCAGCACGGTGTGGGCCAGGATGTTGGAAACGCGGTAGGTGCGCGGGCCGCTGGCCGGCTTGCCGGCCTCCGCCTGCGCCGTCTCCACGTGGGACTGGGCCACCAGGTACCAGACGCCCCCTTTCAGGACCAGACCCAGCGGTTCCACCGTGCGCTCCACGATACCGGCCCAGCGTTCATAGCGCATGCGGATGACCTGCTCGTTCCACACTGCCCGGGCGATGTCGGGCAGGATGTCGACCTTGCCCGGTTCCTGGAACCAGCCCACCGGGTCCAGGTGGATGCGGGCGTTCAGGCGCGAGGCCGTCTGGCGCCCCTGTTCGGGCAGGGCCGCCAGCAGCTTCAGCTGTGCAGCGGCCAGGGTGTCGCCCAGGCCCAGTTCCGCCGCCGGTCCCGGCAGGCCGGCCAGGAACAGGCTCTCCGCCTCCTGCGCCGTCATGCCGGTCAGACGGGTGCGATATCCATCCAGCAGCTGGAATCCCCCGGCGCGTCCCCGATCGCCGTAGACGGGGACGCCGGCGGCACTCAGGTCGTCGATGTCCCGATAGATGGTGCGGACAGTGACTTCAAGCTCATCGGCCAAGGCCTGGGCGGTCTGGCGACCCCGGGTCTGAAGCAGCATGAGCAGGGAAAGAAGACGGCTGGCGCGCATGAATTTCAAACTAGCAGATTATACCTGACAAAGGATGTCAGGTTTAGTCCGGTAAAGTGCATTCACCGGACAAAACGCCCGGTTTTCCCATCGCGGAGGACCGTTTCCCATGCACGCCACCAGCACCCATACGCCCACCCGCCGCGCCGCCCTGTTGGGCGCCGGTCTCATGGCCTTCGCCGCCGTCCCGGCTCAGGCGGAGCACTTGCCCGCTGTCGACCGTCGCCCGACCGATCCGGACCAGCCCGATCTGCTCACGGGCGGCCCGGGGGCTGGCGACTTCGACTTCCTGGCCGGACGCTGGTCGGTGCTGAGCCGCCGGCGGCTGAATCGCTGGATGGGCGATGACCGCTGGGACGAGGTGCCGGCCAGCGCCCACGGCCAAGTCATGCTGGGCGGCTTGGCTTGCCTGGATGAGTTGGAGCTGCCGGCCCTGGCGGACCAGCCCAGCGCCGCCGTCACCTTCCGCCTGTACGACCCTGCGGCCCGGCATTGGGCATTCCACCGGGTGGACGGGCGCACCGGCACCTTGCGGGGCCCCCTGACCGGGCGTTTCACAGGCGGCCTTTTCGCCGGCCGGCGGGGAGACTTTCGCGGCCAGGATTTCGATCCGCTGTTGGGTCGGCCGGTACAAGCGCGGGTGATCTGGTCGCGCATCACCACCACCTCCGCCCTATGGGAGCAGGCGTGGTCGGCCGACGAGGGCCGCAGCTGGGAAACCAACTGGACCTTGGCCTTCACCCGCGCTTGAAGGGCGCGCTTGAAGGGGCTTGACCTAAACTTCACTTGAGGTTTTAGCGTGACCAACAGCTCAAACGACAAGAACAAGGAAAACCACCATGAGACTGCAGACCGCCGTATTGCTGGCCCTGACCCTATTGGTCGGCGCCGGCGTGGCCGACCGGGCGCTGGCCTGGCCGCCCGACCTGATGCCGGCCGACGCCTTGCCCCTGAAGGTGGCGCTGCGGGCGGAGGCGCCGGCGCCTAAGGCCAAAGTTTCGCCGGCGACAGGCCCTGCCGCCTGCTGCGCTGTCCTGGAACTGCGTCAGTACACCCTGAAGCCCGGCCAGCGGGACGTGTTGATCGACCTGTTCGACCGCTATTTCCTGACAGGGCAGGAGGCGGTGGGTGTGCGCGTGGTGGGCCAGTTCCGCGACCTGGACGACCCCGACCGCTTCGTCTGGCTGCGGGGTTTCCCTGACATGCCGGCGCGTGCCGCCGGCTTGGCGGCCTTCTATGGCGGACCCGTATGGCAGGCGCACCGTGAAGCCGCGAACGGCACCATGCTGGACTCCGACAACGTCCTGCTGCTGCGGCCGGCAAGCGCGGCTTCAGGCTTCGCCGATGCCGCGCCGGCGCCGCCACCGGTGACACCCAGCCCCGCGCCCCTGCCGCCCGTGCCGGCGCCTCCCGGCGCGCCGCCCGCAGGGCACGGCATGTTGGTCGCCACCTTCTATTACCCCTTCCCGGCCCACGACGCCGCCGCGGCATTGGATTTGGCCGATGCCTTCGCGCGTGACGGGGCGCCGGCTTTGGCGGCGGCCGGCGGTCCCATTCTGGCGGCCTTCGTCACCAATCCTGAACCTAACAATTTTCCCCGTCTGCCGGTGCGGGAGGGGGAAGCGGTCTTCGTCACCTTCCAGGCATTCGCTGACACGGCGGCCTACGACCGCTATCGCGCCCATGTCGCGACGCCCTGGTGGCGCGGGCATGTGCTGAAAGGCGCGCCGGAGGTCCGCCGTTTAGCCCCGACTTCCGGATCCCGGTGGCAAGGGCCCTTCTGACCAATGTCTAGGGCTGACCAATGTCTAGGGCCCCGGGCCGCCTTTTAGGGGCCTTGGCCTCGGGCCCCGGCTTTCGGACAGTGGCGGGACCAAGTCCTTGCCGGGAGGCCAAGATGGAACAGTCCACAGTTCAGTCCGTGTCATCCCCCGCGACCGCGCCCGTTACGACCGAGCTGCGCCGCCGCCGTTGGCTGAAACCCATGTTGGTGGGAGCCGGCATCCTGGGCGCGGGGCTGCTGCTCAGCGCGTGCGCCACCCAGCCGCCGCCCATGGCGGGCCGTGAATTGCCCGGCTTCCTTTACGGCTTGCTGCACGGATTGATCGCGCCTTTCAGTTTCCTCTACAGCTTGATTTCCGATACGCGGGTCTACGCCTATCCCAACCCCGGCCGCTGGTACGATTTCGGCTTCCTACTGGGCGTCAGCGCCTGGGGCAGCGGCGGCACCACCGTGGTGCGCCGCTGAGATCCCGTCCGGCCGCCTCAGGGCGGCGCCATTCCGACGGGGGGAGTGGCGAGGTGGCGGGGTGGTAGGGCGCGAATGGGAATGTCCGCCGCTGGCGAGGGCGCTGGGCTGAAGGGCGGCACCAGGGCCAGGCCTCGTTCCAGCGTCCATAGCGCCGCCTCGCGGCTATCGCCCGCTTCCTCGGCCAAGCCAGCCCGGGCCAGCACGTCCGCCTGTTTCAGCAGGCTTGCCGCCGCCTCCATGCGCACGCGCAAGGTGGCGGCCGGGCGCAGGTCCGCTTCCCTTACCTGGCTGTGGGCCTCCAGCGTCACTTCCAGCCGGCCCATGCCCTCCAGCGCCTGCTCCAGCGCGGGCGCCGCCGTTTCCAACAACTCGTCACGGGCCGCCACACCGTGCCCCTGATCCAGCCGCCGGCTGGCCAAGCGGACGCTGAGCGCCGCATGCGCCACATGGCGCGCCAGGGTCGGAATTTGGGCCGCCAAGGGCGGCAGGGCCGAGCTACGCGCGGGCAGGGCGGCGGCGATGGGAACAGGCGACGCGAGTGACGCGGACGACATGGGGGCAGGCTCCGTTTTTGACTGTCAGAAGGAACCCCGGGGCGGTGGCAGCCAATCGGCGCCTGCCCTCCCCGGGGGGGGGCGACCCACCCGGGGAGGGGCAGGGGGCGGGTCGCCATCGCCGGGCGGCGCCGATGGGGTAAGCGCCGGCCGGTAAGGATTATCCTGCCGGGAGAAAAATGCCCCGTCAACAAAAATAAGAGAAAGATACCCTGGCCTGAGAATGTTCTCCGGTCTGTTCCATCGGTGGCGCATCGGCCGCCGCTTGACCACTTCCCATCAAAATGAGAACGTATAGGGAACATATGGCAGGCACGCCAGAAGGCGTTCCATGCCTTGCGGCGCACGTTAACCGGGAGTTTCGGTCGAAGATTTATCGAGGACATAAGGATCTGCAAGGCTTGGTGCTTGGGCCGTCCCATTGGGGCAGGCCTGACCGGGCCGGTGCTTGGGAACGGCATCCCGGAATAGGATCGGGGCCATTGCGGGATAGAGGAGTGGAATGTCCGGTCGCGTGTCGCAGCGGCGTTTGCCCCTGGCTGGGGAGGTTTATCCCGGCACGCCTGAGGCGCCGCCCCTTGGGCGGCGCCTGCGGGTCTTCGTGGGCGGCGTGCCGGTCGTGGCGTTGGTCAGCGATGCCTGGCCGTGGACTCTGTTGTCGCTGACCCGGCACCGGCAGGTGGACATGGTGCCGTCCTTGCACCAGGTGGCCGGAGGCGCGGCCATCGCCGCCGACGCTTGGGTCGCATTGGAGACAGCCACAGTCCCGAGTGGCCTGCGCGTGCGCCTCTATCTGGTGGATGCCCTGCCGGCCGATCCCGCGGCGATGGCAGAGATGAAAGACGGCCCCGCCGACATGTTGCTCAACCGCGACCTGGCCGCCTGCCTGGGATGGGCGTCATGCTGATGGCTGATGAGAGGGCCGGTGTCGGCGACGCCTCAGCGCCGGGCGATCTCGCGCTCGATTTTCAGCTTTTCCAGGTCCAGCTGGAACAGGCGCACCAACTGGGCGGCCAAGTCCAGGTCGCCCTGGCGATAGGCCGCCCGCACCTTGTCCAGCACGGCGTCCAGCACCGCATGTTCCGGCAACGGCGGCGGTTCCTGCCCGGCATAGGGGATAGGGGGCGGAGTGGCGAGATGACCAGCCTCGTCGCCCGAGTCGCTGCCCAACCGGTTCTCGCCGATCAAATCCTCGATTCGGCAGCCCAGGCCGCGCGCGATCTTGTAGATGGTGTCGGCGCGGGGCGAGGCGGACTTGCCGTACATGATGCCCTTGATGGTGCCTTCGTTCAGGCCGGCCGCCCGTTCGAACTCCGCATAGCCCAGGTTCAGCGCCGACAGGCGGCGACCCAGCCGCTCAGCCAGGGGGCTGGGCGCGGAGGCGTTCTGGATGACTTTGGCGGCGGTGGTCATGTGGGGAAATTTACCCTGAGGCGGAGGCGGCGTCGCGGGAGAATTATGCCCTAGAAAACGGGAGAAATTTACCCTATCCTTGGCTTTATGACCAGGGGCTAATCATCCCTTTTCATAGAAATCCAGATTGATCAAGGAAAGGCAGACTGGTTGCAGATTGCGTCAACAAATTCGCGTGCGAGAAAATATTGATCTATTTCCAGTAAGTTATCAAGAATCTCCAGGTTTCCGACCCGAGTTCGGCATCGGGTTGCGCAAGGGACAGCTGCCCGGCCGGTTCCGGGGAAGGCCAGGGCATGCCCGGCCGGACGAAGGGGACGTCCATCATCGCACCTCGGGTCTTTGTGCCGGAGAAATTTATGTCCGAATTCGAGGTCGGCGGCCGATACATCGTGTTTCGGACCTGGAAGGCTGACCAGAATGCTTGGACCTCGAAGGACGGGAAGTCATCCATCCTGTTTCGAAACTTAAACATGATAGCGTATCAGAAGGCCCAATTCTGTCGTATCGATTTGCCAGTTGAAGCTGAGGACGAGGAAGTTTAAATGCGGGGTGAATGCAATCCATTACCCAACGATTAAGGGCCCTATATGTCTGACGTGATCCAATTTTTCCTCAAGATGGCCGCTGGCTTCGACGAGAGGGCTGTTGAGCCCCCGTATCTCGTTCAATTTGGTATCGAGCGAGCAAGACTTTCTGACGCTCGCAAAAAGGCTGAAGGACTAGTCACCCAGCTGTATAAGCATCGGAATTTCAAGAATGGTTCCCATGCAGCTCAATTCTCGATCGCGGATGCAGTCCTGGCCAATGGGCACACGGACCAACGTATTCAGCAGATGCTCGCCCTGCTGATTGTCCACCTCGCCACGGACTCCCAGCAGAAGCTGGACACCATCGCTGCTGGGGCCGACAAAGTTGGGTACGTCATGTCGCTGTCTGACGATTCTCTGCGGGCCATGGAGCAGACCGACGGAACGGACGAAGATTTTGAGAGTGTCGCCAGTGGAATGCTGGCTGAGGGTAACTCGCCCTTCAAATTCAAATTTGTCGCTCTGTCGTCAGCCATTTCGTGATTGGCGAGCCGCTGTCCCACGGTGCCTTCAGATTGTACAGGGGCGGTTATCCCCTGACAGTCGCCCCGTCTGGTGAGGTTATCAGGCGGCGGGTTTGAGGTTTGCTTCGGGCGCCTCCTTCTGTGGCTTGGGGATACCGTCTCAGAAGGCCTGGAGGGGGTGCGTCCCTTCATGGCGCGCCCCTGGTGGGGCGCTTGGTATTGTAGACGACCAGGTATTGGTCGAGCACGCCCTGCATCTCTTCGATGGTATCGAACCAGGTGCGGCGGCCTCGACCGCGGAAGAGTTCGCCCAGCAGCGTGCGGTGTAGGCGCTCGACGATGCCGCAGTTCCTGGGCCAGCCGCAGGGAGCCGTGGCCGGGATGGGCCAGGGCGTGATCTGGTACCGCCGTTTCCACCTCCGCCGACACGCGGTTGGGATGGGGGCCGCGCGGGCCGGGCAGACGGTCGGTCAGGCCGTCCGCCCCAAAGGTCCGATAGTTCCGCGCATCTCGTAGAACTGCTGTCGGCTGTAGCCCATCACTTTGCAGGCTTTGCTGACATTGCCGAGGTCGGACGCAAGTTCAAGCAGGCTCAGCTTACGGCGTGCTACCTTCTGTGCCGTGGTCATGTCGCTCTCCGGTCTCTGGGTTGATGTTGCTAGTAACTCCATCAAACCCCACCAGAGATAGCATGGCCACACCGGCCCCCGCGGTGGCCGGTTTGGCCGGGACTGTTAGGTCAATACCCTCTCAGCACAAACTGATCATCAGCACCGGCGCTTATGCCGTGCCGCCTGGCACACGTTCGAGATCGCCAGAGATTTCATTAATAAACTCACTCAGAATCCTTTCGCGCCCTTCTGCCTGTCGATTGCGGCCTTGTCCTTCTTGATTTTGGCCTCAACGGTCGGATTGATGAATTCAATCCGCGACATGTGCATATCCAGATAATAGAGCGACAATCTAAGGGTGCCCTGAGGAAAACTCCAGTCACACTGCCTATTGTTAAAAATTAGACCGTATCCGCCATACGTATTTACGTATTCGTCCCGATTTGGCTTGCCATACTTTCCTTCCATCATGTTTCTAATCGTTTCAAATTTTACAATGCTAAATCCGACATCGATGGAGGCTAATTTACCGTCATAATAATCATAATTAATGCGATCTATTTCAACGTCGCCAATTTTATATGATCCGAGAGAGCTTCTTGGATCTACGGCTTCCCGTTTCTCGGGGCATGCCAGGTAGCCGGATACTACTTCGTCGTGGCAGCCTCTGATCCCGTAAGGGTCTTTGTTTCGCCAATCGGGAAATGACAACTCAATCGGCTCTCCCAGCGTATGGCCTCGGAATTCGAAGGTCTTGGCCTGGGCACCGTGGACAAGCGCCAGGCCTGCGGCAAGGATTCCGATCCGGAGCACATTCTGAGCTGACATGGTTGTCCTGAATTTCATCGCGGAATCGAGATAGGCGCCGCCGGGCATACAGCAGGCTGCCTCCTCAAGTGGGGTATTGTCGATCAACGGCTTCAGGTGAGCGAAGCCGTCAGTGCCCTTCAGCCTGGCGGTTTCCAGCGGCTTCGGCGGCCTTCTGGCACATGTAGAAGCCGTCCTTGGTGGTGCCGTAGTAGCGTGAGCCCTGGAGGTGATAGACACCGGAGTTGGGGTTTACCCAAACCACAGGCGACTTGCAGACCTTGGCGGCGGCGGCCGGGTCGGAATAGTGCTTGCCTTCAGCGGCTAGGGCAGCTGGGCTGACTAGAAGAGTGGTCATCAGAATGGCGGCAACGAGACGGCGCATTCGGGGAGCCCTTGCAGCTGGAAACTATCGCCTAAGCTTATAGATTGCGCGTTATGCGAGCAAGCTGCTGCGGCATGTGGGTAAAGATGTCGGCTTTGTCGCAGGGCAACGGTATCCTAGCAATGCCGCTAAGAACGTAGTGTGAACATCACGATTTGGTGTGGTATGCTCCGTTGCAATAACAAGATGGGGGCTCTGATCACTTCTTGATGGAGGATGCTCATGCCTGGTGAACCGATAGAGTTCGTTGGCCCCTATAGAGAAGCCCCCACGCTCCGCGAGCGTGAAGACATTCAGCGATTCATTGATGAGACAGGCCAACCAGAGGCTTGGCCCAAGCTGGCCAAGGGAAAGCCCGACTTAGCGCTGCGATGGGAGATCGTTCTTCAATTTGCGGTCAGGGCAGAGGTACGTCCTGAAGGGAAGCTCATTCCTTGCTGCCTTTGCGATGATAAGCCCAAGTTCCTTGAAGGGGCGTACATATGGGGAGTCGATGACGGTTCCCTTCGGTGCGTGGGGTGGTGTTGCGCTGGCAATCATTTTGGCGGTGTCCGGATGAGGCAGATGCAGCGCACCTTCCGCAATGCCCAGCGCTACGACCAGGCGGCGTTCTGGTTGATGGAGGCGGTCATGCCGGTGGCAGAAGAACTAGTTGCGGACCTGAAAGCCCTGGAACCGGCGGTAAAGCACCTCACACGGGAGCGGCAGGTGTTGCATCGGCTGCCGACGACTGAGGGGCTGCTGAAGAGGGCCTGTGAGCAGAACAATGGTCGGCTGACGGTGGAAGTCGAAGCTACAGGTGGAATGGTCCCGAGGCTTGGGCTTGCAGGATCGGGCGGTACCAGCAACTTCACGACTGTGGTTGTTGGTCAGCTAAGAGGACAGGAATTCGTCCGGGGGACGAAGGGCTGGCGCCAGCGGTGGGAACAGCTCCTCAAGTGCGCAGAGTCGCTCATTTATTCCGATCCCCTTATTGTTTGCACTTGGAGCCGAAAGGAAGTGATGGACCTTTCCCGGCAGGCGGCGCAGCTGATCCGGGAGGCCCCGAAGTTCTGGGCAGACCTGAAAAATGCGACTGATTTTCTCTCCCAGGAGAACGCTGAGGAGATTCAACGCTGGTCCCGACATCCGGACATGCCGCACCGCCTTCGAGTTCAGATTGATGGTGGGCGGGTACTTGGCCTGTACGCAAATGGGGAGGGCCTCATTAAGCTAGACCTGCGTTGCCCGTCCATGCCCACGCTGTCCGGCAAGTGGGAGCAGCTTCGGGATACGACGAAGGTGGCTGCCTGAGGTTCTACGAGACGGTGAATTTCAGCGGAAGGCCGATATGGACGAGCAGGCTGGGTATCGGGTGCGGCGCCGAAAGCATATGACGGCGGAGGAGCAGCAGACCGCTGCGGCTGCGCGAAAGGCCAGTGGATGGCCTTTGCGGTTGGACATGCCGCCTACCCGTGCTGCGGGGGACAAAGCGTTCCATGACGGCATTGCGCGAGTAGACTGTCCGCTGGAACGTGGCGGCGGCCGATCTGAATGGCTAAGAGGATGGGACGATGCGGCGGAGGCCCGCATGAAGTGGGAGTATGAGGCCTATCGTTAGATGAGGAAGCTCAATGTGCAGAAAAGTGCGAGTAGACTCTGAATTCATCTAATTTTCCTATTATGTAGTCGTAAAATCGGAAGAAGTTAAGACATCGGCTCTAACCGTATGGGCCTAAATGAGGGATTTTTACGATGACGAGTTCATTATTTTCTCTCGGACAAATTCCTAAGAACACACGCCTATCTGCGGGATGCGGAGGTTTGCAGAAAATTCATCCTGAGTTTTCCATAAGGATTGCTGCCGTATATTCTATATGGAACGAAATAGAAGTATTTTTAGTAGTTGCTTATACGGCTTTATGTGGTGGAGACTTGGAGGTGTCAGGTTCAAAATACAAGAAGCTTCCAAATGTTTCTGCGAAGAGAAAAGCAATAGAAGATATCTCCAGAAGTATTCTCACGGACAGTGATTTGGATGAGGCTTTATATATCACAAAGAGAATGGAGGAGATTGGCCGAGAGCGTAATAGATTCGCGCACAGCGTCCTAGCCACGAGTGATGATTCGCCTAATAGGATTTTCCTTCTGGATCCGGATAAGTACTCCGCATTATGCTATAGCCACGAGAACGCAGTAATTAAGGGGTTGTCACTGGATGATGCTCACTTGGTTATATATGAAAAATCGGAGACTTATGATCTTGATTCTATGGTCAGATTTACATTTGAAATGGAGGAACTAAAGGGCCGAATTATTAAATTTGGCGTGAATATGAAGCATCGGCATTATACTAACAATCCTCACCCTAATGTGCGGATAATTTAATATATTATGGGGTTTATGTTTGGCCATCAAGACTAAAAACCTGTTAGGCCAAGTCTTGACTTGATGGCCGCTACAGCAGCATTGGCAATCTTCCCCTGACCGAGATGGCCGCTCCGGGGTGTCTCGGGGACAAATAGCGAGCCCTGGCAGCGATTTCTCCTGAGTCCCCACATGCGAGCCGCGCGGAGGCACACGACGACGCGTTCACCCTTCACAGCTTGAGGGAAGAGCACCTGCTGGGCCCAATCGATGGCCATTCGGCTGGATGGCAAGGCCGCGAGCGTCTGCCGATCTGGAGCCTTCTTGGAATGGTAGGCGCCGATGTCAAGGAACGCCACATGGTGACGTAACATCATGGGATCGCCAAGGCGGGCTGTGCGGGCTTTCCACCATTTCCAGGCACCGCCAATTTCGCCGTTCAACGGTAGGGGCTGATTGCCCTGTCTCATTAGGTGGTACCGGTGTTGTCCCGCTTCAGTTGCTGCTTCTTCGACATCGTCCTCTTCTAAGCCGGGTAACAGGGTAAGGAAGACCACCGGAGCGGTTCTGAGCGGACCAATGAAGGGGAGTGGCAGACACCTGAGGTCGAGCCCGTCTAACTCCTCCGGGGCAGGGTGTTGTTGATTCCAGTTTTGGTTCCCTTCATCAAGGCGGGCCAGAACGGGAGCATCGGCGGGATGGATGCGGTTGCTGGGGCCTACATTGGCCCAGAAGTCGAATAGCCCATCGTATTCCATGTTGGACCTCTGTAGCCCCAGCTTCTTTGCCGCCGTCTTAGCGGCTTTCCGCCTGGCGGTTCCCGGCAGATTCGGCGGCCTTCTGGCACATGTAAAAGCCATCCTTGGTTGTGCCGTAATAGCGGCTACCCTGTAGATGGTAGATGGCCGACGCGGGGTTCACCCAGACCACTGGACTTTTGCAGACCTTGGCAGCGGCAGCTGGGTCGGAGTAGTGCTTGCCCTCGGCAGCCAAGGCGACTGGAGATGCCAAGAGGATGCTGGCAAAAAAAGATAAAATGATGCGACGCATAATATATCCTAAAGGGCTTTGGTATTATGAGTGTCGTTGCGATCAACCAACCCTTGAGTAAGGATGTGAGTTCTTAATATAGGTATTTAAATAGCCTCCCTTTGACGGAGATTGCATTAGATTTTCATAAACTGTTTCCGTGACGTTGTAGTACTGATATATCGAGCCATTATGAAACTGTATCTCCAGAGTCTGTGAGGCGGGATCATATCCGACTGATGAGACATTACTTGATGCGACGGCTGTTCTATCCATAGTTATTCCTCACCTGTTGATGTTTGATCTTGAACTGGAATCCGTACAATTTTCCTGTCGGCCACGGTGGCGGTGGTACTTTGCGCGCGCCACGAGGCAACTACACGATCGTAGCCCTCGGCGATTCGACGGCGTGACCATGCTTCAGTAACTTTGGGGTCGGTGCTCTTGGGCTGATGTTCTTCTGAGGGGAGCGTAATTCGACAGCGCACAGGAAGGCGCGCGGCTTCACCAGTGATAATGGCTTCACCGGTACGTAAAACTGGGAGAAGGTCCATGAGACCGGCTAAATTATCGGGAAGTGCTCCCTTAACTCTTCCTCGATCTGCTGGATTCGATAAACGAAGTGCTATCAGGGTTCCGCATTGAGAAAGTATAGTTTCATCAACCTCTGCTGGTCGTTGCGATATGATCATTGCGCCCACGCCATATTTACGTCCTTCTTTTGCTATTCTCTGAACAATACTTAAGGCCATGTCGCCGCTATCGGGGCTAAGATATCTATGTGCCTCTTCCATTACGATAAGTAGCGGTCGAAGTGTCCCGCCTTCGGTTTTTTCTCTGCTCCAAAATAGAGCATCATAAATTATTCTAAGAATTGATCCGATAAGCCTGACTAAAAATGGGCTAGGCACACCGGAAAGATCTAGGATAGTGATGGGTTTTTCGTGGCCAAGCCAACCGCTTAGCAGGACATCCAGGTCTGATTCTATGCTCCCATCAGTTCTTGGCTCCCACTGGCCAGGGTGAAGTATGAAATCATACCTCTTATCAAGCAATCTTGAGCGGAGAAGATTTAATTGTCTTCTAATTCCTTTTGCTGCTTGGTTAAGGAATGGCCCAGTATTCCCCATTGCATGGGGCTCATATTGAGGTGGCGTAAGCGTATCTGCATTACCTTCCGCATTGAGAGCGGGTTTATCTCTTTGTGGTCCGACAAACGTCATTGTCTCAAAGTCTATTAAATCGTACCAAAGTTGATGCAAGCTAAATGGAATTGGACTGTCTACCGTTAATGAGCGCGGGTCAATTCCGGGGAAATTCTGCGCTTGTATGGCAGCATTTTTTAACTCGAATATCTTATCGGCGAACGCAATTTCTTGATTTTCTGTAAGCTTACCAACTAGTATTTCTAACAACTCATTGGTTTCCAGAGCCCAATATGGAACATGTAGGGCATTTTCGCCAGGCTGCGGAGCCACTCGGAAGATTTTAGCGACATCAGATAGCGCTGATGAATATTCGCCATGTATATCGAGTAGAATAATTCGGGCGCCCGGCGCTCCAAAATCCTTACCTATCGGTTTGACGATGGATCTTAAAATGCTCGAAACGGTGGTTGATTTACCAGAGCCTGTTGATCCGAGAATTGCCGAATGCCTGGTCACCAAACTATCCAATGATAGTCGAACGCTAATATTCTCAGAGCTTGACAGTGTTCCAATAGAAACCTGATCACTCTCTCCGTATCCGTAGATCTTTCTAAGGTCTGTGTCGGTTACGATATGAACAGTGTCATTTATGTTCGGATGTTGACTTAGGCCTCTTTCGAAGCGGCTTCCAACAGCTTCGCCTGCAAGCTCAACGCGCATCCAGCGGCCGGTATCGATCTTGTCTGGGGATATTGCGGGGGGAGCAACAGTGGCCCCGACTTCGCACACTACCCCATACAGATCCTGATATCCTTGAGGCACTCTGACGAAGCTTCCGACCTGGCCCACGCGATGAGTGTGTCCATTTATAATCGCCAAGCCAGAAGCCAGAGATTCGGCAAGTTTGACCGTTACAGATGCACCGGAAACCGCACTAACGGTTCCTAAGAAGGTGGGGTCGTTCTTATTCACGGCATCACATCCGCAGGAGAGGCTTCAGTTACGGGCGGTGAAATAGGAAGCGCCTGTGCGGTTGAAAAATCTGTTGCCTGCGTGAGTGCGCAAAATTTCGCGAACTGTGCGAAATCGCCCAGCAGGAATATATTGGGATCCCCGTCCCACCGTGGTCCCCAGAAGCTTGCTCTAATCTCCGCCCAATTCTTGGGTAGCTCGCCGGGCGCCCATTGGCCCGGAACGCCGCTGATGACAGCGCCATCTGCTGCGTATACCGCCAAGTTGGGGCGGCTATATGCTAGCTGACGCGCAGGTTCCTCTTTTTCCAGGTTCATGTACTGGAAGGCGAACACGGAGGCATTCGCGTTCATGGCTAGGGCTTCATCGAGGACGGCACATATATGAGCGTCTCTAAAAGAGAATCCTATCGTGAGCAGTAAAGTATCTGGCGTTAGGAGGAAGCGCTTAAGTCTCTCAAATAAAGATGAATATGGCTGTTTCTGTGTAAGATCATATTTTAGATGATCGGGATATACGAGATTGGCTGCCGATTTTCCTCGTCCCCGAACTACCGCCCCTTTTTCTACGGCCCATCCCAGGGAGCCGTGGATTTTCCAGAGCCGTGACCAGCGTGGCGGAAGATCGTCACCTGCGACCGTGACTGGATCAAAGAAAGGGGCGTTGCCACCTGAGAATCCATCAAAATAAGGCGCCTTCGCTCTCTCGAAGGCCTCTTCGAATAATAAATCATAGTTTGTGGTGAATATTTCAACCGCGCCAGACCTAAGTGTTCCGCTGACCCAATTAATCAGATGAGTATATGGATTTGGACCTAAGGGTAGCTCGGCGCCAACAATATTACCAATTTCGCTGCATATCGAGGCTCCCAGTGCTTTGTAACCGTCGCTATCCAAGCCATTCACTTGGATGGAGCCGATTGCTTGCTCTAATAGTCGAATTTTTGATAATATTGTTTCGATATTTGCATTGCTTCCAAGTGATGTACGAATATCGTTTGCGGCAATTGACTCTTGTCCGCTCAATTTACTCAGAACGGTTGTCGTTAGCTGATCAACTCCTGGTATAATAGGTCGCCCGTTAGTGACAATTTCATTCTGATCGTTGACTTTAATCGCCAAAGGAGCGCCAGCCCCAACTAGTAATCCTATTCTCTTTCGGCCCTGAGATAGAAGATGACGAAGATCTGCCATAAATCTATCTGGATTATGTTGCGTTTCCAATTATTATATCCTTATTAACCAGAATATCGTTCGTCTATATTTAGGCGTCGCGCTCATATGGCGCATTATTTCGTTATGTGTATTTCTGTCTTCTTTCGAATCGAATTCGACCGTGGCGAATTTCAGAGATTGAGATCAAGCGGGGCATCGTTGAATCCTGCCTATAGGCGTACACGCGAAAGATGGTATCCCCTGGGATCACAAATGCAAACGATGGAGTGATGGGTACCACGCAGAGTGTCAAACGTCGTGGTGGATGGCTGTTGCATCGCCGGTCATTGGCTCTATGGTCTGGCTCCCGGTTCGGCGCGGGTAGAATGGGCCTGGTTCATAAAATGGAAGAAGGCGGGCTAGACATTGCGCATCCTACACACCGCTGACTGGCATATCGGGCAGATGCTGAACGGCTGGACCCGCGAGGTCGAGCACCAGGCGTTCCTGGACCACCTGGCCGATGTCATCGAAGAAGAAGCGGTCGATGCGCTGATCATCGCCGGGGACGTGTTCGACGGCATCAACCCCTCTGGCGACGCCCAGCGCATGCTGTATTCGGCTCTGGCCAAGTTCAGGCAGCGGCGCCCGCACCTGACGACGGTGATGATCGCCGGGAACCACGACCCCGCTGGCCGCCTGGAAGCGCCCGATGCAGTGCTCCAGGTGGTTGGCGTGCATGCCCTGGGCACCTTGCGCTGGAAGGATGGCCAGGTCGACCTGGACCGCCACCTAATCCCGGTCGCCGATGCCAATGGGCAGGTGCGGGCGATGGTGTTGGCCATCCCCTTTCTGCGCGCCGCCGATCTGCCCGGCCTGACGTTGGGTGCTGAAGTCGCCAGTGGTTCTCCCGTCGTCGCAGCGACCCGAGCGTTCCATCAGCAATTGGCTGCCCAGGCGCAGGCCCGCGCGGGCGGACTGCCGATCATTGCCACTGGCCACCTCCACTGTGCCGGGGGAACCGAATCCGAGGGTGTGGAGCGGCGCATCCTGATCGGCGGTGAACACGCGGTGCCCCCTGAGATCTATGACCCCGCATTCGCTTACGTGGCCCTCGGCCACCTTCACCGACCGCAGAACCTTGGTGGCGGGCGGGTGAGATATTCCGGTTCGCCCTTCCCCCTGTCGGCGGCGGAGATCGGCTACGACCATGGCGTCACCTTGGTCGACATAGGGGAAGATGGGATGACGGCCACTCACCGCCCGCTTCCACGTCCCATCCCATGCCTGCAATTGCCGGAGCGGGGTGGAATGAGCGTTGGGGACCTGGATGCGGTCCTGACGGCGCTAAACCTCGATGTATCGGCTCCACGGGATCGTCACCCCTTCGTTTGGCTCAGGTTCCTGGCGGACCGTCCCGTGCCCAACCTGTTGGCTGAAATCGAGACGGTGCTGGAACGCCATGCTGTTCGGCGGGCAGGTGTCAGGATTGAGCAGGCAGCCCGTGCTGCATCGGAAGCTGCCCCGCCGGTGTCTTTGGCCGAGACCTCCCCCGAGGAACTGTTCGTGAGCGTGTTCCAGGACATGCACGGGATGCCACCTGATGCCCGCCACATCGCAGCTTTTCGCGACGCCCAGGTGGGGGAATAAGCGATGCGGATCCTCGCCATCCGGGGCCAGAACATCGCCAGCCTGGCCGACAAGTTCGAGATCGATTTCACCGCTGAGCCACTGAAATCGGCGGGCCTGTTCGCCATCACGGGTGAAACGGGAGCGGGCAAGTCGTCCATCCTGGACGCCCTTTGTCTCGCGCTCTATGGGGAGTGCCCTCGTTTCAGCCAGACCGGCGGTAACGAAGATGTGCCTGACGCCAGTGGCGAATCGATTAAGGCTCGCGACGCACGTGGTGTCCTGCGCCGAGGGGCGTCACAAGGCCATGCCATGGTGGATTTCGTCGGACTCGACGGTGAAGCCTATCGGGCCACATGGACCGCCCGGCGGGCGCGAGGGCGGGTGGATGGGCGCCTACAGAACATCGAGCGCAGCGTTCAGCGCCTGTCCGATGGCCAGGTGCTCGATAGCCAAACGAGAGCTGTCGAGGCGAAGGTTCCCGCGCTGACGGGGCTCACATACGACGAGTTCCGCCGTACGGTGCTGCTGGCCCAGGGTGACTTCGACGCCTTTCTCCGTGCCGACACCAAAGACCGTGGTGCCCTGCTTGAGAAGGTGACGGGCACAGAGATTTACCGCGACATCTCGATTCGCGTTTTCGACCGATACAGCAAGGCGAAGGCTGATCACGACTTGCTGGTGGCCCGCCGAGCAGAGCACCAGCTTTTGTCGGAAGAGGAACGCGCGGCCCTTGACGACGAAGAGAAGGCCTTGCTGGCGGCCATCGAGGCAGCACGAGCCGGACGCCAGGTCCTGGAGGCCGATGTCGGTCGCCATAAGGCCTCGGCAGAAGCTCAGCGGCGGCATGAGGAGGCCGTTCGGGTCGCGGGCGCGGCGGACGCCGCTCTTGTGGAGGCAGCGGGAGATCGTGCCGACCTGGAGCGAGTTGACCAGATTGAACCACTTCGTCTCCCGTGGGCCCGCGCCAGGACGGCATCAGCCAGTGTGACCAAGGCGGAGGGAGAGGTTTCGCGAGCGCAGGTCACCCTGGAGCATGTCACCCAGGAGGCTGTTGCCCGCCGACAAGAACAGGACCTAGCGCAGGCTGCCGTGAACGAGGCCGAGCGGGTCTTCAAGGAATTCGGTCCCACCTGGTCCAGGGCTGCGGACCTCGACAGCCGTATCGTTCGCGCCGACCAAGAGGCCTCGCAGGCCGCCATGGCAGCGGCGGCAGCGGTGGACGAGCATTCACAGGCTCTGGTGCAGTTACGCGAGCTGGATACCGAAAGGGCTCAAGCCCAGGCCCGGCGACAAGGTGCCCAGGCTGTCCTGGAGGCGCGGCCCCAGGCGGCTGTGCTGGTTCGGAATTGGAACCAGATCACCCAGGCCTTCGATGACCGGCACACGGCCCGCCGGAGCGCCCTTAAAGCTCGCCAGCAGGCTGGTGTGGTTGATGCCGAGGTGCAGGAGCTGCGGGCGGCGCTTGGCGAGTTGGAGAAGCAGGATGTTGCTGACCAGGCGGCGCGGTCCGAGTTGAATCGCGGCATCCTGGACCATCAGGATCGGCTCGTCCGGCTGGCGCCCGAGGTCACTGCGCGCCGGGTGGAAGCCTTGGGCGACCAACTGACTGTTTTGGGCGACCTGAAGCGCACGTCAGAAGACTACGACAGGGCTCAAACGCAGGCCCAAACGGCTCAGACATCCCTCGCGGCAGCCGAGGCGGACAGAGATGCCGCAGCGAAGCAGGTCCAGGACGCAGAGCGGGACATTGGAGAG
The DNA here is from genome assembly GCF_007828025.1 of Nitrospirillum bahiense. Taxonomy (NCBI): domain Bacteria; kingdom Pseudomonadati; phylum Pseudomonadota; class Alphaproteobacteria; order Rhodospirillales; family Azospirillaceae; genus Nitrospirillum; species Nitrospirillum bahiense. The sequence continues at coordinate 184,850 of NZ_VITO01000006.1, read as the reverse complement.
GCCGAAGCTGAGGTCAAAGCGCTGATGGCGCCGACTGACCGTGCATTGGCTGCTGTCTCGGATAGCGCGCAGCATCTTAGGAAGGGATTGGTGCCAGGACAGCCTTGTCCGGTTTGTGGCGCCAAGGAGCATCCCATTCATGCCGACGCGGTATTGGCCGAGTTGGCTCGTGGCCTTCAGGCTGACCTGGATGCGGCTCGGGAACGTGCTGAGAAAGGTCGGCATCTCCTTACGAGGGCCCAGGGGAAGGTCGCGCAGGCGGAAGCCGCGGCCAAGCAGTTGCGGACCAACATTCAAGAGGCCGGGGACAGGGCTGAAGCGGCCGAACGCCTTTACGTCGAGACCCTTCCCAAGGCGGAGCGATCTGACCTTCCCGCCGGACCGGCCGGTGCTGTGACCGCCATACTTGAGGTGGGCCGCCAGCTTGCAGAGGAGCGGCGAACCCTACAGGGCCAACTTGGGCAGGCGGAAGAATTGCGTCAGGCGATCACCCGCCTAACCACCGAGCGAGACCGGCTGACGGACGCGCTGGAACAGCGGCAGGGAAGGCGGCAACGCCTTTCTTATGAGGCGAACGCCAAAGGGCAGGCCCATGCGCTTCTCATGCAAACTGCTGCCACGGCCGAGGAACGCGTCGGAACCATCGATGCGGGCCTCGCCTCGGCACTGGAGGCTGGGGATTTGACCCAGGCCGACCTGGAGATTGACGCGGACGAGGTACGTCGGGTTCTCGCCGACCTAGTGACCGAACGAGAAAATGCTGAGGCCGAGGTTCTTGCCGTGGACGCTGTCTTGGCTGGGCTCGCTCCTCGTATCAGCGGGACACAAGCGCGTGCTGAGGAGCTGCTCATCGGCGCCGAAAAATTGAAGGCGGCGGCCGACGTGCGGGCGGAAGAGCTGAAGCAGTTGCGGGGTGAGCGGGCGGGGCTTCTCGGCGGCGAGGCCACCGATGTTCACCGAACCCGGATCAATGACGCCCGGACGGCAGCCATTGCGGCCAGGGATGAGGGGCAGCAGGAGCTCCAAGCTGCGGAGTCGGCGGTCGCTATGGCCAAGCAGGCGCTGTCGGGGGCGGCAACGGCTTTGGCCGAGTGCCAGGCTGAGCAGTTAGAGGCCGGTGGTGTCCTGAATGACACTCTGGCGAGCCATGGCCTGACCGCTGATGAGCTTTCCGAAATACTGTCCCGGCCGCGAGCTGAGGTGGAGGCGCTGCGGACCCGTTTGGCGGCACTGGCTGACCGGCGGACGAGTGCGCACGCGGCGCTGCGCGAGCGTCAGAGTGACTTGGCTGCTGCGGAGGCCGCCGGTGTTCCAGAGGTTCCGTTGGAGGATTTGCAGCAGCAAATTTCCAGCATCGACAATGAGCAGTCCACTCGGCAGGAGCGAGTCGGGGCCATTCGTGGTCGGATGCAGACCGATGCTCAGGCCAGGCGGAACCTGGCTGGGCTTGAGGCCGAGATCGCGGAGGCGCGGGCCACGTTCGATGTCTGGCAGGCCGTCAACAGCGCCGTGGGATCCAAGAACGGTGACCGGTTTGTCCAGCACGCGCAGTCGATCACGTTGGACCTCCTGGTCGACCGGGCGAACCATCATCTTGCCGACTTGAAGCCCCGCTACCGTCTGGTTCGTGCGGGCCAGGACTTGGCGATGCATGTCGTGGATCGGGACATGGGGGACGAGGTTCGGTCGGTTCGAAGCTTGTCCGGCGGCGAGCGCTTCCTGGTTTCCCTGGCCTTGGCTTTGGCGCTTTCGCGGATGGGCGGGCATGGTGGGCTGGCGGCTACGCTGTTTATCGACGAGGGCTTCGGTTCGCTGGACGCCGAGAGCCTGGACTTGGCCATTGACGCGTTGGAGGCGTTGCAGAGTCAGGGGCGCACCGTGGGTGTCATCAGCCACGTCGAGATGATGAAGGACCGAATTCCCGTGCAGGTGAACGTCACGCGATCGGGTGGCGGCAAGAGCCGCGTATCCATCAAAGGGACGAACTGGGCTGAAGGCGTGTGAACGCTAGTGGCGAGCAACAAGTTGGCATCTGGAGCGCACGCTTTGGCCACCATTTTACGGCAATGCTGGGAAGTCTCGTTGATAGCCCCGCACCATGTCTCGAAGCTGTGGAGGGGAAATAACCTCAACAGAATTTCCCCAAGAGTATAAATGCCAACACATCTCTAGGAATCCGGATGCATAGAATTTAACTAATATCGATCCATCATCAAGTTCAGTAATTTCCTGAGTTGGGTGAAAAATGAATCGCCTAGCATGTTGTGCTGATTCCGGCTTAAATCTCCATATAACCTCCCCGTATTCCTTGTCGCTTTCATAAGATCCGAAGCCTCGTTCAGCGTGGTGTCGGATATTAAAATCTTTATCTAACGTAAAACTCTGATCCAGCACTTCAGCTTCGTAAATATCTTCGACAGAATAATGCTGCAATCTTGCTCCCGCTGGCTTTCCTGTGTCGCGCGCAACGAGATAGCGACGAACGCCGAGTAGCAATCCATGGGGCGCGACCACCCTCTCTCTAGGGTGTTCTTCATCTCGTTTGCGGTAGAGGATTCTGAGCAGGAAGGGCCCCTTGAGTGCTTCTGCGATAGCTGAATCGACGGCGCTAATTGATACGGGGCGTGGTCCAGGCCGCGCTGCGTGCCCGAGTGCTTCCAAGAGAGCTTCCTCATCTACTTCAAGCCGCCTGCCAGCTTCTGGTGGGATCAAAGCGCGGACTTTCTTTTCAAGCTGCCGCAAAACACCGGCCTCTCTGAGCATCCTTGATGCGCCGAGTTCAGTTATCGCGGTGACCAAGGCCGCGAGTTCGTCGGCCGATGGCATGAGGAATGGGGTCAGGGTACGGATGGGCAATACCCAGCGTGCGCGTCGATCTTCGTCATATATTTGTTCTGTTTGGGGAAAGGTGGACATGAGGGCTGCGGACATGCGCTGAGCAGTTCGATGAGCGCAACCAAACTCCTCGACGATCTCGTCAAGTGAGACACCGCGCCGTCTCGTTGCCAGCATCGCTAATTGAAGCAATTCCTGGGCTTTCGCGAATGCCATGCATCTCTCCCTACGACCATATCTAGCGCCTGGTCATACCAGGTCGCGCCTACCGATCTGAAACTTAGCTAATGCTCTTTGCGCACTACCAAACAAAGGGGTGACAACTTTTGACGTACGAGGAGGGTAGATTTCCTTGATAGGCCATAATCGTGGTCTGTGTCCTACCCATCGTCCTAATGCAGGAGCGTACTCATGCAGTTCACGCAATATGATCTGGGTCACCTCAATCACGGCAGCGTCGTAGAGGTTGTTTTGCAAGGCAATTCGGCCAATGTCCGACTCATGGATTCCGCCAATTTCAATAGCTACAAGTCGGGCGGTCGGCACAGCTTTATCGGCGGGCGCGCAATCCGTTCACCTGTCCGCCTCGCGGTTCCTAACTCGGGTACCTGGCATGTGGCCATTGACATGCAGGGGCTTCGCGGGTCGGTTCGTACGGCCATTCGCGTAATTCCTGGCTAGGCAATGAATGTGTGGAGGTGTTGATCAAGGGTCGCCGCCGCAATATCTGGAAGATATTAAGTAACTATGGAGCGATTTCGGCACATGGCGGCGACCACATACTGATAATGAATAGATTTATTTCACAACAGGTTTGGTCATATCTGCTTTTAACATATTTTATTAATTCAGAACAATCTTCATTATTTTATGAGATTCCACGAAAATCTTGATGATGGAGGATAATATGGCAGGTGTATCAGTAATTGACAAAATATCTGGACCGACATTTGAAACTTTGGAGAGGATGACAAAGTTCAATGTTAGCTTAACTTTAATAACTGTTTCGTTATTTTTGGACATCATGCTTATACAAATATTTAAAAAAGGAGTACTATCTTTTGAATGGGAATGGGGTGATGGAGCTCTTTCTGTTTCTGTCGTGTTAATATTTGTTATATCTTATTGTATATATTCGTCCATTATGGTTCCAGGTCTTCGTATGGTGTGTGATGGTGTGCTATTTCCTGTAATGTTTAGGCTATTTCATTGGGATACCGGAAAATGGTCGAATCATCAGAATTATATCTTGCTGTCGGAATTAAGGAATGTTGCTTTGGCGGAAGAGAGCGCATTCAAATACAATATTTGGAAAGAGGAAGATGAAAAGGAAAGGAAATGGAATGAGGATCAAAATACCATACAAAATATGTCGTTCTCATGCTTTCTATTGATGGTATTTGACTATTTCTCTGGGGCGGAATCACTAATGAGCAAGTTGGGGATTATCGTTCATGGATACGATATAAAGGCTATTTTCGGTGATCTTGTCTATATATCTCTTGTGATATCTGTTTCCCCTTGGGCTATGTCGCTATGTCGCTATGAAGGTCTTCGGCGCATTGACTACGCGCCACTCGCCCGCAAAGACTTCTAATTTTGTAGACGGTGCTCTCAATATGCGTGACGGCGTAGCCAATTGAAGGTGGCGGCGCCCTGGGGCTTGTGGGCGTCGTGACTTGAGAGACTGGTAAGATCCCCAGCGTCTCCTTTGGCCGTGTGTCTAGCTCAATTTAGGAGTTAAAGCCCATCTAGATGCGCCGCCACCCTGTTGTGGCGGCGCACTTAATTTAGCTTAGCACTCCGGTTGGGACTGCCGATTGGAAATTCAACCTAAGCGGCTGACCAAACCTGATTCAACACCTGTGCCGCCAAGGCAGCCTTATCCTGAGGCAGGAACCGGGCGTAGTGGTTGGCCACGGTATCCGGGGTATCTTGGATGGCGTAGCTGGCCTGCTCGAAGGAGCCGGTCTTCTTCAGGATGTGTGTCGCCAGCACGTCGCGGACGCTGTGGGGGCCATGAGGCAGTAACCCCTTGATGGCGCCGCGCCCAGTGTAGGGGTTGTAGATGCCGTACCGCTGGATGATCAGCCGCCAGGCCTCGTAGAAGGTGGTCTGGTTATAGGCCGCGTCCATGGAGGTGGTTTTCACCGTCTTCACGAAGAAGGTCCCGGGGTCAGCGGCGCCCCGCAGCAGCGCCTGCCGGTGGCGCTCCAGGTAGGCATCGATGAACCCAAATAGTCCACCTAGGTCGGGCAGCAGCAGCCGGAACGGTTTGCCGCCGAAATAGGATGAGGTGGCGTTCTTGAAGGCCTCGGCCGGGATGACGACCTCCCATCCCTGATCGCGGGCGCTCCACCGTAATTCCCCGCATTTCCGGTCAGCCAGTTGCCGCTCAGTCAGCGGTATCTGACCGCGCCGCTTGACCAGAAGCTGCCGGAGGTTCTTCTGCCGGACGCCCAGATGCAAACCGAGACGGATCAACAGGAGCGACCGCACGGCTTCTGCCGCCGCGACCGGGTATCGGTTCTCATCGGGCATGTATGCCAGGATCTCGTCAGCGATCTTACGGTATTCGCCCACCGGGCTGTCCGATTCCAAGATTGGTAGGATCGGCTCAAAGGGATCCCGGTGCACCCTAATGATTCGCTGAAGCTCTTTCGCCCGCGCGATGACGTGGCGATGGAGTGCTTCGCAAGTTCCCGCCCAATCGGCCTTAGCTACCTCGATCTCGGCTGCCGATACCAAGCCGGGTATAGGTTTCAGGTTCTCCGCCAGCTTCGGTGACTGTCGTAGCCAGCCGGTATCCGCCCGCGCCATGGACGCTCCGAGGGCGAGCATGTCGACCTCCCAGGCCGTATAGAAGCCCCGGCGCCGTTCCCGCCACTGGATGTACCAGTCCCATGTGGCTGGGAAGGCAAGCAATGCGAGGCAGAGATTTCGCGTGGGCACGCCCAAGCCCCGGATGGCGCTGCCGGGCGCGGAGCACATGGCGCCGAACAGAAGGCCCAGGTGCTCCAACTTCTGGGAGGCTGTCTCGCTGCCCCATACCCCCGACCGCTTGTAACCGATAGCCGTCAATGTGGAGGTCTTGAATCGAACCAGGTCGCTCATCTCGGCCGCCAATCTGGCTGGGGCCAGCCTGGTCCCCCACGCCAGGTCAGGATCGGTGTCCTCATGATCCAGCGAGTCCTCCTGATCGGCGGATGAGCTGAGCTGATGAGCGGCAGGAACTTCGAAGAAGCGCAAGGCGTAGCGCTGCTTCATGGCCGCCGCCTGGAACTGCCGATAGTCCGTGGCGCCGGTGACGATATGCGTCCGCACCCAATCCAGGATCTGCTCGCGCTCAACCGGCGGGCGGCTGGCAAAGTCATCGGGAAGGTGCCAGGCGAGACGCCGTTGTTCCGCTGAGCCGACGCCTGCAATGTCATGACCTTTGGGCGCGGAATTGCGGTTGGGCAACTTGGCGGCGAGGTGGCCATCTGGCAGCCGGTACCGGCGTTCGATGAGCTTTAGGACGCGCCGCGTCTTCAGCGTGCCGGGGACGGCTCGACCCCGAAGCCAAGACGTGATGGTGCGGTAATTTACGTCCGGCTCGTCCAAGCAGATGGCTCGGTGCAGCGACCAGGTGGTGTCCCCATGCCGCACCATGTGTAGTTCGAGTGCCTCGGCGAAGGACGCAGGCTCGTCGGCCGGAGCTTCCTCCAGGGCAACTGGAAACTCGACGATCGGCTTGGGTGGGACACCCGATTTTTTGCGAACCTTCGGAAGCGGCGGTTCCACGTTGCCGATCAGCATGATCCGTGCTCCCGGCGCTGGGCCGGTGACAGGCGTGCTGGGTGTCATAGGGACCGCGACCGGCGGCGCTGCCTTCTGGCGCGGTGACTCAAGTTTCGGTGCTGGGACTCTTGGGGGTGCCTTCTGGCGGGGCTTCAAGGGTGGCAGCTCGGCCAGGCCGCGCACTATGGCGTCCAGCGCGGGCCGAAGAATGGGGGCGGCTGTTTCCAATGTTGCGGTGGGCAATCCGATGTCGATGGCCAACTGCACCGTGTTGAAGGCGGCGCTGGACCGAGGGGGCGTGGTCCGGGTTCGGATGAGATTGATCAGGTGCACACGAAGCTGTTCGGCCTCGCGAGGCGGGATTACGCGGGTGATGCGTGCTTTACAGAAATCCGAAATCATTCGGGCAAGGACTACGGTGCTCATTAGGGTTCCAGGCATTTACAAAGAAGCCCGGAGTTGTGCCTTACTGTTCCTGATACCCGCCAGCAGGAGCAGTTGAATTGGCTAGGGACATCAGTGAACGCGACGTATGGCTGGCAGCCAACGTGCTGGTGAAGCAGCATGGGGGTGATGCGCCGATTTTTGCCGCCACGCGAGCTGATGAATGGCTGGCGGCGGGCGACATGGACCAGTACCTGCTGTCTAAACGCATCCTGCATGCCGTCGATCAGCTACTGCTCGCCAAGGTACCGGAAGGCTGCCAAGTCATGTGAAGGCCGCGTCGGCAGCGGGGGGAACGTCGCGTTGACATAAGAACAAAAAGAGAACATTATCCCCGTGATGTTCCTGATATGCGGACCGGAGGAGAGAATGGCGCCATCGATGTCTCTGCTGATCACCGCGTCCGAGCCGGACCAGGTGTCTCTGCTGCTGGCCGATCTGATCTATCTGTACGGCACGCGGATCGAAGTGACCGAACGCTTCACCGATCCCACGGATGGCGACGCTGTCACCCACTGTGCGTCGTTGGAAATCCGTCGCGCTGAAGCTGCCCACGCGCCATAAGCCAGCTCGGCGGCCTGCATCGGAGGGGATGCGGGTGGCGTGGCCGTGGGCCGATGAACGATGAATCCATATTTCCGCCAGGGGGTCGCGCCATTACTCCGGGTGAACGCTTCCCACGCCATGGACACCGGCAGGAAGGTCGCGGGTCCGAATATGCCTCCGCCCACGATGTAGTTGCGCGGACTGTGGAGCTTGAACAGGAAGAGCTCGCCGGGCTGGAGGGCCTTGAAGGCTGTCTTGCCGCCGGGCTGCCAGAAGTTGACCTCCTCCAGGTTCGGCTGGGCGGCCAGGTACTGGTACCAGTCGAAGTCTGTGACGGTGACGAAGATGCTTATTACCATAATCCAATCGCATCTGGAAGAATGCTATCGTAACCATATTTATCCCCTTTATCTGTGATAATTCCGCCAGTCCCCCCACCTGTTAATCTTACGGCATTCTTGCACCCCGGGAAATTCTTGGTGCGTTTGTTGAGAATATTGATTGTTTCTTCTGTTGTTCCAAAATATATTCCGATAATCGTCGTGGCATCGTTCGATTCGCATATAAATGTATTCAATGTATTATTTTTCCATAGGAACATTCTAACTTTTTGATCGGAAGACTGTGGCGCTGGGATCGGATTTCCATTTCTAATCAACGTTGGCCCCGATTGCAGGCATGAATTATATTGCCCCGTATTTCTGTGCCAATCTTCTGGTGCCCAGCCCGTTGCATCTAATATCCTTAGCTTGGCGTCTTTGGAGACGCAAATTGCCGAATCTAAGAGGCCTGGCGGGGTTTTTTTGACAAAATTACCAGGGCTCAGAAATGCGCCTTTGACTTTCAAGAAGCCTAGGGGTTTTGCTGGAGAGTATGAACTGAGAAGACCACCGGATATGACATATTTTGCCCCATTTTCTCTCTGAAATTCGGAAAGATACAGCCCATCTATTCTTTTATTGTTTGTAGATAAAGGGGGTGCAAATATATCTGTATTCTTCCCAGAGACATAATAGAAAAAACCGGGACGCGTAACATCATCATCTCGTTTGTCTATCTCATTGGCATTTGGCTTGAAATATGAAGGGGGGAGAACAACCAGGAAAAATGTAGTGATATAAATCAATATCTTATTCATTATTGGCGTCCATCATGACAGATTCGAGGGATTTACCAATAAGAGCAACATAACTTATCGTTATTGATCCATCTTTATCTTTTCCGGAAGCAATCCTTAATCTACCAGATTCCGGAATCCCGAACCCTAAAAAGAAAAGATTTTTAGTGACTTTTGATGATGGCGTGCTTTTTCCTTCATCCACCTCGGAGCCGTCAGGCTTTAATAGAGCGGTCCTTTCTCCAGACGCGCGGCGCTTGTCAAGGTAAGATGTTAATTCGAGAATATGAGTCTCATTGTCATATTTCAACAGATTATCCCTATTTCTCCCCTCTAGTTTATTGAAAACTGTCATCTTAAGTCCGTCTATATCAATATTTATCTGTGAGGCAACTCCATCTATCGTCGTGCCTGAATTAGTTTCTGTGGAAATTCTATAAACAAGCCAAAATCTGTGATCTGGCGGAACTAAGACAGGAACACTCTGCCTTGGATTGGCCGCATTTAACGAAATCCTTTCTCCGAGTGTAAATCCAACCATCGAATTGAATTTGTCTCCAACAGTTTTGGATGCGGCCTCTACAATTTTGTTGCCTAATATAGAGAGGTTTTGGTTGTTAAAATCTTTAACAATTACGTTGATCAGAGGATCAGCTATCTTTGAGTCCTTTCCTTTTTTTAAATCTTCAGAAATAAGATCAACAACTTTATGGCTAAGATAGAGATATATGCCGCCGCCAGCAACAATAAATAGGCTAACGAAGGTGGATATGGCTATATCAAAAGCCTTATCTTTTGCCTTTTCAAAAATTTTATCTTTAAATGATCTAGCGTTGACGTCTGTATTGGTCATATCTTTATGCCTTTAAGGAGGGTTGTTCGGCGTAGGCATATGATCTGCAACAGGCGTCCGATAGCATAAAGGGCACCACAAATGGTCATGGTGACGGTATGAAAAACCTCCTTAAGTTGATGCTAGGTGTGTATCCCCTGTCAATGCCTATTCAAGGCAATTTTCTTTAAGAGTTCTCTCTGATCGAGAAGTTGGGATAAAGCTGCTCTTGGCCGCTGCTCCTGACTGATGCGCGCCATCTCCCATGGGCCAATCGTTTCTCTTCGCGGGGTGCGGTGGCCGCCGCTGCATGGGCTCAGGGCGGTGAATCGCAGCCATGCGCGCCGACGAATGGCTCAGCAAAGGAGACATGGACCAGTACAGCCTGTCACGGCGTATCCTGGCGGCGGTGGACCAGCTCCTGACGACCGCCCCGTCACCAGGAAGCAGGCTGTCGTGAGGCCAATCCGACATCGGCCAGCAATTCACCCTGAATGTCAGTAAGCCTTCACCAAGGCACTGCGCACATCATAGCTGCACCACCCAAGGCTCACCTCTTGCCAAGCCGCGGACCTTACAGCCGTTGGGTAGAACGCCTTCGTAGCTCTGATGATGGTGGCCATGGATAATCAGCTTGGCGCCGCAGGCTTCCGCAGCCTGCTGGATTCCCAGGAGGCCGTAGCGATGCGTTGGTGGCGCCTCGTGGGTGAGGAGGATATCGGCCCTCTCCACGCGGCCAATTTCCGCCAGCAGATCATGGTCTTCCGGAAAAATCAGGCCGTGATATTTGATGGGCAACCCACGGCCATCCCGAGCACCCACGACCCGCTGTCGCTGGAGGTGCGGATGCTTCCGCAGCCACTCCTCCCGTGACCAGAAGAACGGACCCAGGTGCTCTTGGGAGGATTTCGGGAACCAGACCATCGGGCTGTAGATTCCCGACAACCCGGCAACCGACACGCCTTCAATTTCCTCGGCGCGGCCATGAAGGTTCCCGGTCGGATGGTCCTCGACCAGGTTGGCAAACCAGGCTGGGCTGTCGACGTCATGATTCCCGACGACATAACGAACCCGAATGCCAGCCTCCCACAAAGGCGCCAGCGTTTCCCGAAGTGGGCGGCTCAGGTCACAGTCCCCGACTATCAGAACGGCGGCGGGGCGCACACGCTGGCACACTTCGAGCAGCGGCTGCCAATCCCCGTGGGGGTCACCCACCGCCACGATGGGGCGTCGCATCAGTTTCTCCTCAGTCGCTAGACCTCAATGACTTTGGGCCGGAATTCCTCAGATCCAGGCTCGTAGCCCAGGTAGCCGCGCTGAGCCGCCACGACGCGAGTGCCGCCGATCTGGGTGTCCAAGTTGAAATGCGTGTGCCCGAAGATCCAGGCCACTGGTCGCCAGGAAATGATCTCCTCCGTCAGGTCGCTGGCGAATGCCGGTGACAACGGATCACCCACGTACTGCGGTCCGCTTGCGCCCCTGACTGGAGCGTGATGCGTGACGATCAGGATTTTGGCGTCTTCGCCGTCTTCGGCCCGGATGCGTTTCACTTCCTCCGCCAACTAGGCCCGGCTTGCCAAGTGCCTCTGCCTGGCCAGGTACGGCGTGAACGGCTGCCCATTCACCGAAATCCGCACATGGTCGTTTAAGCTGTCCCCGGCACGTTCCATCGAGTGCGCGATCTCGTCCGAATCGGAGCCGTTCATCGCGTAGTCAGTCCACAGCGTGCAGCCAAGGACATAGAGGCGTTGATCGTCGAAATCGAACACCGCGACCTCGTTCTCCAAAAAAGTCACCGACCCTTTGGTCGCATCCGCGGCGTTCCGGAAATCCTCGGCCAGCAGGTCCAGGTCGCGGCCGTTGTAAGCTTCATGATTGCCCATCACGTAGACGGTCTTCGCACCGATAAGCTGTGCCACCTCTCGGGCATATTCGATGCCCCGCACCCCGACATTGATGTCCCCGGCGAGAATGACGAGGTCGATCTGGTCGCCGATTAGGCCATCCAGTAGCGGCCCCATCGTCGGATGGCCCGGGATGCGCCTGCGGCCCTCATCCAGTGCCAGCGAGGCCGCGGTCGGTCTTCTGAAGCCCTGCGCCGCCTCGAATTCATTGTGGAGGTCCGACATCACTGCCAGACGGATCTTCCGGTCGGTCATGATTGGGTTTCCAGGCAGATGGCTGGCCGAGCCGGATTTCCGCGTGTACATAGCTGCCGCGAAAATCCGGGTTGGCTTACCTTGCGTCCGATGGCATCAGTTTAAGGGCTGCTGGTCGCCTGATTGGGCTCGGCAGGCTCCCCAAGGCGATAGTACCGCGACAAAGTCCTTGCCCAGCCATCCTCGCGGTTAAAGATAATCAACTGGCTGGTAAATATAGGGCCGTCCTCAATTAGGGGGTGGCCATAAGATTTTCCGGCCAATATGTCGTATTCACGCCTGGTGATTCGGTAGAAATTGATTAGCGGAGCTTTAGAAATTTCCGCTGATGACGGCGAAATTCCTTGCGAGAACAACTCAAGATCCCGGGCAATCCGACTGTATTTTCCGGCCATCTCGATTGCACTGCGTCTAATATTGGGGGGAACCATAGTCTTCCTTCCAGAGTGAATGATGTCCGTTTCAGGCGGGGCTCAGCACGAGTTGGCTGTCGCCTGGGCCATTCGGCGTACCGGCGCGTGCCGATAGCAGATGGTGGACCGCGAATTCTTTGGCTTGGGCGCTTAAGACAATGCGCCCAGCAGGGACCGGGCAAAGTCCAGGTCACCGCAAAAGACCCTGCCGAGAGGCGAGAAATACGGCGTGCGGCAGCGACTTAGCATTAAGCTTCGCGCGGGCTCTGGACAGGTACAGATTGACGGAAACGACCTTCAGATCCAGGTCGTATGCGATCTCCTTTGGCGAACTGCCATGAGCCAGGAGGTGTAGGCATTTCAACTCTCGTGGAGAGGGCGGCATAGGCATGGCAATCTCCGGCGCACGGCGGCCTGAGGTCGTCGTCTCGACTTCGCTATTTTGGAATGGGGATCATAGGCCTGGCGGCGTTACCGCCTTTCAGGGCTCGATCAACAGGCCCGCTTTCGAGGCGATGACGGCGGCATGCGTGGAATTGCGGGCGCCAAGCTTTTTGCGAGCCCTACCCAGGTAGGCATCTACAGACCTGGAACTCAACCCCAGCGTATGGGCGATCTGCTTGGAGCTTTCGCCTCGGGCGAGCAAGCGCAGGCATTCAGCTTCCCGGGGTGTCAGCGGATGTGTCAGCGCAGGGGCGGTCATGGGCTCAAACGCGCAAGGAGACGATGGGGAAAATACCGATCTGGCATCTTCAGGAACACCAATTCGGTAATAGCGCGCCGACGGCCCGGGCGCCACTAATCTCAGCATGAAGGGATTTGGGGAAAGATTGCGCGCGCGGTCGAAAGCGCTGGGTCTAACCGACGCCGAGGTCGCCGAACGCCTGGGCTTGAGCCAGCCCCGATACGCCCGGTACGTGTCCGATTCCCGGGAACCCGACTTCGTCACGCTGCTTCGGATCTGTGGCGCGCTCGACATCAGCCCTAACGAGTTGCTCATGGGTGGCGAGCCGAAGCGGGTTACGGACCCGGATATTGATCGTGCTGTGGTGGCCCTTATGGGCATGGACAGTCAACTCCGCCAAGTAGTTGTTAGCATGGTACTCACTGCTCAGAAGCAGGCAACCAAGCAAAAGAAGGCTTTGAGCTAAAGGTTTTGAACAGCGGCGGCAATATGGTGAATTTCCCATATGGACCGAGCCCTGGGATTTGTTGTATGGCGCGCCCGCGCTCTGCGCTATGAGTCGTCTGTCCTGGCTGTAAGATTGTAGATTTAGATCCAATTGACGGTCATTGGGCGGATGCCGCAAGGATTTATTTAGTGTTGACATGAATTATGCCAAGGATTCACAGCGATAGGCACATTTTAAGCGCGAGCGCAATATAGAAGATTCCGCACCTTTCCCACTGGGCCGCGGCGATGCACGTTGGGCGCGCATAGCCCACCGTGGGGGAAGTCATGATTTCGAAGATTGCCGTCGCCGCTGTCGTGGCGACTGGGGTTCTATTCGCGGCGGTCGGCGCCAAAGCGGCTGAGGAGCTGACCGGCGAGCTGGCCGCCCTCTACTATCACAAGAAAAGCGGCGACCCGCTCGACGTCGCGGGCGCGGCGGCTGGCGCAAAGCCAGTAACAACCGCCAGCCATTTTGACCGCCCAGAAGCCCAAAAAGCTGAAGAAGCCAGGCTCCGGGCCGCCCAAGCCAAGGTTGACGACTCGACGCCACTGGTGGTCCTGACGAACGTGACACTGGGCGAGTACGACCGGAGCGCGGGCCAGTACACCATCAACGACCTGCTCCCTGGCCACTATCTGAGCCAAATCGTTTTCGGCCGTACCTATAAAATCGGCTTCTCAAACGGCGCGCCGGTTCCGCTCCCACTGCCGATGGACGAGGCGCGGAAGGTCGACCGTCAGCGTGTGATCGCCCAGGTCGAAGGTCACTTCGCCGGTGTGGGCGATCCAAACGGCAAGCTGGATAGCCGCTATACGGTGCTGGTTGCGATCAGCAAGGTCACCCTGAAGATCGCGGACAACGGCAAGGTGTTGACGGAATTTACACCGTCGGCGGCGGCGCCGGTCGTGCCCGCCAAGGCCGCCGCCGATTTCGATGTCAGCGGCTTGAAGGTCGGAATGACGGAGAGTCAGCTGACGGCGGCGGCAAAGGCCTCCTTCACCGACAAGAACCTGGTCATGGGATCCGACCAGGCGTGCGGGGGTGGCTCCACGATGACCGTGCTGACGAAGCCAGCGGTGGGCACGGTGTGCGTCACATACAAGGTTGCCAACGGCAAGGCCACCAGCATCACCGTGCGGCAGGTGCTGACGTACACCAAGACCGTCGTCGACGATGTCCGGAAGGGCCTGATCGCGAAATATGGTCCGCCCGGCGCCGCGGCCAGCCAGCGGTTCTTTGGCTGGGGTCAGAGCGTCGGTAAGCGGCCGCAGGATTTCCAGCTGTATGCGGCGCTCGACGCCGTCCAGACCAGCATGGAATACGACGCGGGTGAATCGGGCACCCCGGTTCTTTCGGTAACACTGACAGATGCAGCGACGCTCCAGGCTAAGGCTGCGCCGACGCAGCCGCAGAACGGCGCACCGCATCTGTGACGGTGATGGCGCCCCAATCTTGTTGGGGCGCCATTTACTGGGTGCCCCCGTCCTGGATGGCCCACCGGAAGGTCTGTGATGATCCACGACACCAGGAAGGAAGGCTCGCCCGGCGGTCCTGGGATGGTCGTCATCAGGGACTTAGCCATCGCCGATGCCCGCCGGGTCAGCGGTCCCGGCATGAGGGCATTCCTGGCAATCGCTGACCGCTGGGGGCTTACCACCCGAGAGCAGCTTAACGTCCTTGGCAAGCCTGGGCACTCCGCCTATCGCAGATGGGCGACCAGGGCCCTGTCCGGTGCCGAGCTGGCGCTGCCCATTGATACGTTACTCAGGATCTCCGCGGTGCTCGGAATCCACCAGGCGCTGCGAACGATTTTTGCGCGGGACGATGACGGCATCCGGTGGCTCAAGAGTCCCAACAGCGGTCCGCTTTTCGGCGGACAGGCGCCCCTGGCCTTGGTCACCAATGCCACCCAGGACGGCATTCTCGTTGTTCGGCGGCACCTCGATGCTTGGCGCGGCGGCCTATTCGCCACCCCTGACCCAGGGTCCGACGACCTGGTCAGCCCCATCACCAGCGACGACTTGCTGTTCCTATGATGCTGCTTTCCCGGCTCATTGGGAAATGTCTATTTGAAATCGCCATTTAGAAGGGAAGCCAGCCGAACGCCCGCCTTGACGATCTGCTCATCGACAACCGGCGCCTCTTTGGCGGCGTAATCGGCGGGCAACACGACCGGCGGGGTAACGGGACCAGGTGCCGGAACGTTGCCCAAGCTCGGGTAGACGACCTGCCGGGCGATGGTATGGCTCTCAGTCGCCCAGTCGGCGGGCGTGCCATTTTCCCATTTGGCATGTTCGGCTTCCGCCCGTTGCGTCAGCAGCGCCTGGTGGGCGGCGATGTTTCCCCAACTCCCCCGGATAATGCCCGAGTCCCACACGCTGTGGAGGTTGGTATTTCGGCCATTCAGCGTGACCTGCACCTCGTTCGCGCCGCGATCTCCGTTCTCACACGCGTGGAGGGGCTGATGGATGTCGCCGACGAAGTGGATGACGAACTTCAGCGCATCGCGCCGGACGCCCTCAAGAAGCTGGCTATCGGACAGCTGCGCATTGAAGGCGGTTATCTTCTCCACCACGCAGCTATCCGTCTTGCAATCCCGGCCTTTGACGTACATCGCGTCATTGAAGGGAATTGAGACATAATGCCAAGGGCCGCTGCCAGGATACGGTTGGTCCGGCTGGGGCTTGCGAATGTCGTCCGCCCAGGTGGCGGCATTAATGAAGGCTTGGCCACTGTCGTCGCCCAGTAGACCATTCACCTGGGCCTTTGCAGTCGGTGTCAGCAGCTGGTAGGCGATGGCGGCCACAGTCCGATGCCCGTCCCCGCCCCAGGCGAAGGCCTGAGTTGGAGCCATCGTGGGAAGAACCGAAAGGGCAATGAGGGCGGCGGAAAGGTGGTGGCGCATCGCAGAAGCCTCATGCTGATGGGATTATTTGCCTATAGCATTTGCTGGAAATACACACAATGAGTGTAATATTTCTATCATGAGCGCCCAGAAGTGGAAAGTTGATCCCGTTTTGGATCGAACGACACGGTCGCAGCTTGCTCTGGAAACGGACCGCTGCCCGGCATCTCTACGGCCAAGCCAACTTCGTCAGCGGCATTGGGATCGGGCCCGAAGGGCGCGTGTAGCGGCCGCGGCGGCCCCCAACCCATTTTTCCACCTTACGTGCTGGAGCCTCGGCGCCGATGCTGTCGAGTACATATCCGATGCACTATGTCGGGATCAGTGATAGCCAATCTCAGCCATCAATCCGTCTTGGGCCTTACATTTTTTCTGCGGCAAACTTTCCATAAACCGCGTTCAGGACGCGTTACTGACAGTTTGCCGCTAGGCGTCTCGCTAGCGCGTTCGACTACCAAGACAGAGGACGGGCTTTTGGCCGTCGAGGTCTGGAGTACGGGATCAACTCAACCGACGGAGCTTGGCGATCCCAGGACTGACCTTCCTGATGCAGAGGTTCACGAACGGCATCGTCGGATGACGGCTTTCTTCCGTGGCGCTGACGCTGTGGACGGGCGCCTAGCAGGCCGGACATCTTCGAGAGCTAGCGGGTTCGGTCTGCGGCCGCCATGGCAGCGTTGGCGCTGACGAAGTACCGTGTCTTAGGGTTGCTACCGCTGGTCACCGGCGAGGTCGATAACCAAGAGCCGTCAGGCCGCTGCACTGCCCAGGAAAACCTGGTGGCCGGGGCTACGCACTGGGCCTTCATTCCGTCCATACGAACCCAGGTCCCGTTGATTTCTTCGACCCAATCCTGAGTCGGCAATAACTTTCCCAATATTCCTCCTGGACGATACTTATAGGAACTGTATCATGTCGCCAGCTGTGAATAATGGATTTCCTCATGGACGACTTACTGAAGCTGGCGACGGATATCGTATCCGCATATGTGACAAGAAACCAGATACCTCCTGCCGAGTTGCCTGGGTTAATTCAGTCGGTTTACGGCGGGCTAGTTCGCGTTGATAGCCCAGCACCGGAACCTGTTCCTGAAGCTAAGCTGGTTCCTGCTGTACCTGTTCG
The DNA here is from genome assembly GCF_007828025.1 of Nitrospirillum bahiense. Lineage (NCBI taxonomy): Bacteria > Pseudomonadati > Pseudomonadota > Alphaproteobacteria > Rhodospirillales > Azospirillaceae > Nitrospirillum > Nitrospirillum bahiense. The sequence goes on along the minus strand of NZ_VITO01000006.1, from coordinate 167,522 downwards.
GAAATCAGTTACCCCGGACTACATCATCTGTCTGGAAGACGGAAAAAAGCTGAAGATGCTGAAGCGCCACCTGCGCACGGCCTACAATCTGACGCCAGATGAGTACCGTGCTAAGTGGGGCTTGCCGTCGGACTACCCCATGGTCGCGCCGAGCTACGCCGAACAACGTTCGGGTTTGGCCAAGGAGATCGGGCTCGGCAGCCGCACCCGTGTTGCGAAGCCCAAAAAAGGCAAGAATGCCGCCTGACGCGGATAATTCCGCCGCGCGCCTTCGGCTGCAATATCGTGGGAGCACCAGTTCGCACAAAACGCGGCTCCCCAACCGCTGCTGCCGCTGGCAGGCATTCGGGTGTGCGTAGGCGGTTAGCTGTTGGAAGGAAGACAGTCAGCAGATCAATTTGCCCGGCCCGGCTATGGCGGCAACGATAGATAACATTCCCCGGAGAGCATTCTCGTCGGATGAGCGGTCTTGAATCGCAAGCTGTTGAATTGGTTCGGGCGAGCACGGAAGTCGTTCTGCTGCGGGCCGACTTTGTTGACGGGCTTAACGCAAGCCAATCTCAGATCAGCCGTGTCCTTCGGAAGCTGACTGGGCGAGCAGTGCTGATACGTATTGGCGTCGGCATCTACGCAAAGACGTGCCGGTCGAGTCTCTCTGGCAGGGTGATTCCGGCGGCGAGTCTGCCGGATCTCGCCCGGGCGGCACTCCATCGCCTCAATGTGCAAACGGCCCCATCAAAAGCTGAGCGTGCGTACAACGAAGGGCGCTCGCAGCAGGTGCCTACAGGGCGTACCGTTGGCGTCACCAAAACTGTCCGTCGCCGCATTGGATACGGTGGCGCCTATGTCCGCTTTGAGCGGGTCCGCCAGCGCTGACAGCCGAGTTTGGCGGCGGCCCGTACCGGCCAGCTAACGACCCTGTGAAACGGCACCGACATTGCAGCCATGGCGCGCGTAGTGTGCGGGTCATGCGCGCTCAATATGCAAAGGTGAAACCGATGCGCCGCTTAGCAACCGCTCTCATTGCCGCCGTCCTCTTGGCTTCTCCGGCCGCCTTGGCTGGCGAGGGGAAGCACTATTCCGACCCGGCCGCAGCCGCAAAGGTCTGCAAGAGCCCGGTGGTCTGGGTGAACCCCAATTCCCAAATTTATCACCTGCCCAGCAGCCGCTACTACGGCACGACCAAGGACGGGTACTACATGTGCCAGAAGGCCGCTGAAGCCGCCGGTAACCGTCAAGCTGAAGGCCACTGAGGCATCCAGTTAGGCGTAAGCGGTGCGCGTCCCCACCGGGGTTGGCGGTTGACGCCTCAGTTGGCACCGCAGCAGCGTTTGTATTTCTTGCCTGACCCGCAGGGGCACGGGTTGTTGCGTCCGACCTTGGTCTGACGGACGGGGGCTGGCTTTGCGGGCGGATGAGCCGACCTGATCTTGGCGATCTTGTGCAAGACCAGGATGGCGCGGGGGATACGCCCCGCGACTTCATCGAGGCGGTTATATCCAAAAATGGGTTTTGGATATAACCGCATTTTTTCAATAGCTTAAATGATAGAATCCTATAGCGGACACTGGTTTCGACGGCATGGTCGCAATTCGTATTGGCCTGCTTTGGCCTAATAGCGTCGCCATTGTTGGGGAATATAATGCGGGCGTTTTTGGTCGTCCTGGCGTGGCTAAGCGTAACCAGCGGACAATTGGCAGAGATTCCGGTGGCTTGCCAGGCGCAGGCCCCTTGGGGTGCTCCGCAATGGTCGGGGACTGGCCCCATCTAACGCCGCTGTGCCGCCGGGCTTACGTCGTTCAGCACGACGACGTGAAACTGGTCCCCGACTTCGTGTCCTGGAGGCTGACAGTGGAACATGCGCTTGGGTGCCTGCCGCGGAAGAACGCGTTTGCGCCCGACCCAGATCTGCCGCCTGGGCACCGTGCTGAACTCGCGGACTACAAGGGACCTGCGGGTGTGTATGACCGCGGCCACTTTGCACCCAACTCCGATTTTGAATGGGACGCACAGGTTCAGCGTGAGAGTTTCTATCTATCAAACATGAGTCCGCAGGCGTCCCACCTGAACCAGTGGGAGTGGGAAGCACTGGAGGAAGCGACGCGTGCCTGGGCTCTTGACCGGGGGCCGCTGATCGTGATGGACGGCCCAATCTGGAAGGAACAGGTCGTGCTCGACCAGTGCCTGGTCGTCTACAACACCAAGCGTAAGCATGCGGCGTAGGCCGCAGGGTGCTGACGGCCTCGTCGCCCGGGCCGTAATTCCCGGTCAGGCCGCCACGGCGGTGTCGCCGCCGCCTTGGGTGTCCAGCGCCAGGGCAGCAATTCGTCGAGCCTGTGGGCTTGGTATGCCGCGATCCGGGCAAGGACGTCGGCCAGCCAGGCCTGTGGATCGACGCCGTTCATCTTGGCGGTGACGATCAGGCTGTACAGGGCGGCGGCACGCTGGCCGCCGCGGTCGGAGCCACAGAACATCCATGACTTCCGTCCGAGCGCAATGCCGCGCAAGGCGCGGTCGGCCGCATTGTTCGACAGGCAGACGCGGCCATCGTCCAGGAACAGGGTGAAGGCAGCCCATCGCTTCAGGATATAGCCGATCACCCTTGAGCCGTTCTATTCTTGCTTAGCCCGCACAACGTCAGTTCGGGGCGAGCAGCCCGCCGAGGCCGAGGCCCCTTACGTGACCTGGCCATCAAGGTCAGCATACAGACCCAGCGCCAGCGCGGGCAGAAGGTCTATTCCCTCCACGCCCCCGAGGTCGAATGCATCGGCAAGGGCAAGGCCCGCGCACCCTACGAGTTCGGTTGCAAGGTCAGCGTCGCCGTCCCCATCACCAAGCCCAAGGGAGGGCTCTTTGTCCTCCATGCCCAGGCCATCCACGGCAACCCTTTCGACGGACACACACTCGCCAAGGCCGCCGCCGACATCAAGGCCAACACCGGGCGCGATCCAGACCGGGTCCACGTCGACAAGGGCTATCGCGGGCACAACCATCCCAACAAGTTCAAGGTCTGGATCACCGGCCAGGTCCGAAGGACCACCGCCGCCATCAAACGGGAGATGAAGCGCCGAGCCGCCATCGAGCCCATTATCGGCCACCTCAAGGCCGAACACCGCATGGGACGCAACTACCTCAATACCTCAAGGGACGCCACGGCGACTGTATCAATGCCGTCCTCGCCGCCGCTGGCATCAACTTCCACCTCCTCATAAGGTGGTTCAAAGACCTTTGGTTGGCCCTCTTCCTGGTCCTCCAAACCAAAAGCAAAATGGCCCTGATCGGCTCAATTTGAGCTGATCAGGGCCATTCTTCACAGGAGACTAATCAATATTTAGAATTATCATGCTTCCATACAATTCAGCATTCAATACCCTTTTACATTAAGCGTATACGGTAGTTATTCTCTCATGAATACTATTTGGATGGTAGATTCTTTGTTTTTTCCAGGATTTTCAGGGCCGTTGCCTCAATTGCGTTATCCATCAATTCGTCTATCGGATCTTTCATGTTCTTTAGAAATAAGTGTTCGAATACATAATAAGCACAAATTATAAGAAACGCCGCGCCGATAGAAATTGATGAAGCGGATAGTATAATAATGTTTTCACCGACAGGCTCTACAAAAAATAAAAATATGTATACGGCGGCAGCAGCAGCCGACAAAGAAACTAATCCTTTTGCAATAATCCACGTCAGGAAAAAAATAAATAGCCTACTGACAATCAAGTTAAATTCGACGCCAAATATTTTTGATATCAGCTTTGTTGTTATCTGCGATAGATAATATATAATAAAAATCCCGAAAACAATCAATAATTCCGTTCTGAAATCCATCAAGACGTCGATTGTTTCCATCGCTATTCTGGAAATTTGATTGTTAGGCTCTCCTTTTGACGAAAGGCCTCCGGTCCATTTCGCGACAAATAATAAGAAAAGAACTGAATAGAGCATAATTGAGAATGCATACCACATCTTAACTATTAGTTCTTCTTTTTTGAGAAATTTCTTTAGGGCGATAATAGACCCGACGGTTATTGCCGCGCCAAGTACGATGGGCGCGTAATTAGAATGAAGAATTTCACTAAGCAAATTTCCCCCCAAATTGTAGAACTGACCATGGCCCTTAGTTAGTAAGGGAGCTGGCAGTGTGCGATTTTTCATAAACTTGTCAACATGTCATCTCTCTTAACGATATCATATTAAGATATATCAGCAACTAAAAAGAGAGGTTGTCGATGATGATCAACAAGACGGATCGGAATGACGCCGTCGGTTTGGCGCAGATCATTCGCATCGGCTGGTTCCGACAGGTGCATGTCGAATCTGGCGCCAGCCATGTGGCCCGGGCGCTGCTGATCTCGCGTGGGCTGCTGGTTGGCATGCACGGCGACATCGACAATCAGATCTGAGTCTGCTGAAGACCTTCGGCATCCTGTTCAGCAAACGGGTCGGCGGGTTCATGAAGCGGGCCGAAGAACTCCTCTCCGGCGAGTCGGCCGCCAGCCTGGAACTGAACAAGCTGGTCAAGACGCTGTTGGATACCCGGCGAGAACTTCAATCGCGGATTGCTGCTCTGGATTGCAATCTTGTGGCTAACCAAGGTCTTCGATATCTGCCGCTTGTTCATGACGGTCCCCCGGCATCGGGGTGGTCGGGACAGTCCCTGCCCTGGCGGAAACTTTCAACGGTCTTTACAAGGTCGAGGTCATCCACGGGGGGGCATGGCGGTCCCTCGAAGCTGCGGAGTCCGTCACACTGGTATGGGTCGACTGGTTCAACTGCCACCGACGGATCCTGGGCCTATCGGCAACCTCCCGCTGCCGAAGCTGAGGCGTGATTCCACGCCATGAAGGACGCCCCGGCCATGGCCGCCTGACTCAAACTAAACTGCCTCCGACAATCTCGGCGCGCTTCATCACCACCAACCTCGCCTTCAGCGAATGGCCGTCCGTCTTCGGCGACGCCAAGATGACCACCGCCCTGTGAATCGACGTGGAATAAGGAGCTGATTGACATTTAACGGATGCCGGTGCCGCCATGACAGCAGCAGACCGAACCAGGTGGCTACATCGCCAACGTGAATGAGCCACCCCATTCTCGCAAAAAAGCAACTTGCTGCGGAAAAGGCAGTTGTCGCCTCTGATGGAAGCCATATTTCCCTCACCGCGATGTTCCGCGAGGGAGGGGGCTCATGCCCGTTGATCAGCAGGATCTGGCGTACAGCCTGGCTTCACTGAACCTGAGCGCCGTAATGTGTCAGGGCTTTGAGGACGACGCATATGGTGCCGTCCTGGGGCTGCTTCATTTCCGCCAGTTGAGCCTGACCGCCCGGCAAGCATGGGTTACTGCCGTCAGCCGGGCGGCGGCCGAACGCAGCGCTACCACCACCTTCCGGAGCAGCGCCAGCGTGTTCTACAGTTCGCTCCTTCAGACCCGCCTGGTTGCCTTCGGTGGCGGATTGGATGGCACCAGCATCAACGACAGCAGGCGGCTGGTCATGGCGCCGTGGTGCCTGACGGACGCGGAATTCGCGCGGTGCTATGTCTACGTCAAAGATGGAGCCGAGCCGGTGCTCCCTGAATTCGACAGGAGCCTGATGTCGGATGAACAGGCGGAGGTGGCCAACTGGACTTTTTCTGTCGGCCAGTACGCGGCGACACAGTTCCTGAAAAAATACGCCCCCGAGATCATCGGGGCTGTCGAGGTCACTTTGGAACGGTTGTCCTTGGCCATCCTCATCGGGCAAGGCGTCAAGCAATTGGTCGATTGGGCACTCAAGGAGATATCCAAGGCCGACCTCAGTCGGCGCTACGAGATTGATTCGAGGCGCCGGAACTACCTGAACATCCCGAAGACTGGCACCGGCTATGTGGCTGCCGCTGGAGCCCGATGATGGAACAGGTGTTCCGCCCGATTTTCAGCCTGGTGCGCAAGGTCCCGGTATGGGCCGAGTTCGCTGTCTTTGTCATCCTGCTGGCCTTACTGTGGCTGACCGGCAACTTCATGACCATGGTCGTTGCCCTGGTTTGGGCTGCCCTCAGGATGGGTGCCGAGTTCCGTTGGATGGCTATGTGGGCACTGTTTGGTGTTGCCGCGCTCCTCGCCGCCGCCATCGCGCTTGGATATCCGGGAGCATACCACCCGCCACGATGACGCGCGGCGCGAGACAGGCGGTTGGAGGCGGCGTGCCCAGATTAATGGGCTTTCAGCAGTGGCTTGTCCGCCAGCCCATCGAAGCCGTTGTGCAATCAACGGGAGCCGCGCCGGGTACATCTTGGTCCAGGCGCCAGGTTGATCAAAGTGCTGCCTTCAGCACCTGCTCCACCCGCGACAACGCTGTCTTGTTAACCAGTACAGCGCTGAGATCCAGCGTAAGCGGTGCGCGCTCCCCATCGAGGCAACGGTTGACGGTTCAGTTGGCGCCGCAGCAGCGCTTGTATTTCGTCGTCCGTGAATGATCGCTAAAGCACTGGCACGGCGAGTGTTTCAGCGCCCAGTCAAGTAACCGGATTGCAGAAAAGCGGGGGCACGACCTCCATGAACCATCTTTGAGCGAGATGAGGACGGCGCCCATTGGCGAGAAAGGGAGGCTTGGATACATTTTTGATGTAGCAAAATGAACACCATTGATGTACAAATGGCGCGCCACTCATTGGCGGAAAGTTCGTGTTGGGGGTTCTGTGCGGCGATGGATGGTCCGGAACTTGCTAAATTTAGAGAGAATATACTCAAACTAAGCCGCTCGGAATTGGAAGCCCAACTTGGGCTCCCTCCCAGAGCATTGGAACAACTCGAACAAGGGAAACGCAGCGCGTCTCTTAGTACCGGTCTGTATCTCTCTATTCTGAGACAATTGGCTGAGAAACAATCTCCATCGGCGTGTTCTGAGAATGCCCCGCTGGAGGTGAAGCTGGAGAGCGATAGAATGATGAAAAGTGCCGTCAGTGAAAAAGACGTATCTCGCCGGGTTTGGGAAGTCGTTTGCGAAGAGAAGACGGATACGGTAATCGATCCGTTCCACTCTGTACTTTTCAATGTTGCGAATGAGTTTGGGATTACGGATCCGCCGAGTCCCAATAATATTCTCGGGCGTCGAGGATTCGTATGGGAATGCGTTCGAAAAGACTCCGACCTCTTCGTGTATTACAAAGGATGGGCAGTAGACAAATATGGGCGGCGGTGTCTCGCTGAGGGTTTTCGTCCAAAGCGAAAGTAAGCGGTAGCACAATCTCGCTGTTTGCCGAAGCCGAAGAAGGTGTGATCAGACTCGCCCACTTCCAGCCCAGATTTACTAGTGAAGCTGGGCTGGAACGGACGATTTGACACCTGAAGCGTCCGCCTTCATTTCTTCTGTAAAAACGGCTCCGATTAACCCAACGTAGGCTGATCAGGGCATTAGCGTTGGAGTTGAAGCGTCCTGAAGAAGGCACGGCAAAGTGCTTAGGGCCACCTGACACGGAATGGGAGGCATTGGGGGAATCGACGCGCGCCCGGGTTCTGGAACGGGGGTCGCTGGTGGTGATGGACGGTCCAATTTGGAAGGACCCGGTCCAGACCATCGGCGCCGATGAGGTCGGTGTTCCGGCCGCGTATTGGAAGGTCGTGGTCGACGGCTATGGCCAGGTCGCGGCCTTATCATGCAGAACCAGCCGACGCCTAAGGGAGACCTGGCTCCCTATGCCGTGTCGGTGAACCAGGTGGAGCAGGCTGCCGGGTTCGTGTTGCCGCTGCCTGCTGGCATCGATAAGGCTGTCGTTGGTGCGGTCTGGCCTGCTGGTACTGGAGCCTTCCAGAAACAGAAGCAGATAAACTGCCATCCTCATTGACGAGGAATTTAGGTTGCTGAGCCTTAAGAAGGCCAAGTGGCACTAAGAGCCTGGCCCATAAATCACCCCCAGCTTCAGCAGGGTGCTTTCGAGGCCGAAATCGATACCAAAAGCACCTCAAGAGTGGTGCCGAGATACCGTTCTGGATGGCGCTTCCGATTTATGGGCCGAGCTCTAATATAAAACTTACATCATCGAATTCGGGGCTTCGGATTTTGGCTATTTGAGAGGTAATCCATATCAATTTGGTAATTTTCCCCAAACTCTTCTGCGATTTTATTTATCATAGACGAAATTACAGCCGCATCCGCTAAATTGGAAACGCCTAGATCGAATAAATGCAAAGATACAGATATCCAAATTTCAGCATCTGAGTAAACGGCGTCTGGAAAATATACTGTAACATTATCATATTTAACAACAATCTCGGTAGATTCTATATCGTCATCTGTTAAATTTTCAATTGATATGCTATCTGGTCCCCGGGAAGCTAATTTCCCAATGGTCGTAATTTCGCCGTTAGATCCCAATCGGATGGGGATGGTGCGATCACTCTCCGTTATAATTCTCGGTGTTCTATGGCTTATCATTGAGTTAAAGAAAACTGTACCACCTTCATAACAAAAGCAAAGCTCTGCAAAGATACTCTGTGTCATTTCTTAATCTCCTTTAGGCATACTAACTCTATACCATAGTGGTTTGCAAAAGTCTTTGCTCCAGGCTGATAACCAGTAGTGGTGAACATCATGCCGCTGGAATTGGTATCGTGTGTTGAGCCGAAGAAATTCCTAACAAGCCCAACGCTTATAGGCCGAGTATGTTGCTTACATTCGACAAGTATATTTCTTAATCTCAGAAATTCGTAGCTTATAACAATATCTATCCGATGAAAATATCCAGATTTCCCCGGAACAAGAACGTTGTGTTCCACATTTGATTTTGTTCCTGCATATCCCGCTTGGATTTTCTGTAATATTTCATTCCGCATAAGAAGCTCATATTTTGTATATTCTTGCATTTTCGGAAAGTGGCTCCGTGTTTATCTTGGCCGAGGAAGTCGCGTAAGCGATATGCGCCCGTATAGGTATCCTGATTGAAGAGACAGCGCAATTTACCATGCCGCTTCAATATCCGGGGATAGCTAGAGAGCGTAAGGGCCTGATTATCGATTGACGCGGGGTGCAATTTGTGATCCTGTTACTCCATGCCCGACGCGTGACCATCCTGGTTTCGATGTACGCGGACCGCTTCCCGGCGGTAACGGTCGCCGTCAACCTCATATTGATACGCTAACTCCGTAGAAATCCGCCTGTTGCCGTCCGCGGCAACCCATTCTCTGCGAATGCGGGTAGCGTAAATATCCTCCGAAATTCAGATCCATGGTGTGGCCAACCGGCCCGCCCCCCTGGCCATCAACATCGAGCCATATGACTCGACGCCGCCAGAGAGCTATCGTCGCCGCAGCGGCACCCTCAGCACCCAGAAGGTTAACTCGGATGGCCTTGGCCCGCTAGTACCGGGACATCGACAAAGACAGGATCTTTCTGCTGGTGCTACCTCAACCTGGTCGAGCCCGCCCCCCTGGCCGTCGTTGCCGATGGCCAGGGTGAAATGGCCTTCAGCGCCATGCAAGCCAGCCTGGACCTGCAATATGGCAGCTCCATCGTCTTCTTCCAGTGGGGAGGTTCCGACGAGGGTGACGAGGTTACCGGTTCAGGATCGGCTGAGCTTAACGATGACGGGATGCTAGAGCATTTTGCTTTTAATCGGACGCATAGCCTGCGGCTTTGAGGTAGTTCCAGCATTCGTCAGGGTCATATAGGTCACAGATATTTCCGACGGCTTTCCAAAGGTCGTCAATGGTCCTGGCGCCGATGCGCCTGAGGTGAGCCTTGAGTTTGGCGAAGGCCATCTCGATGGGGTTGAGGTCAGGGCTGTAGGGCGGGAGGAAGAGGAACCAGGCACCTGCCCTCTTGAGGACGGCCTTGGCCTTCTCGCTTTTGTGACTGGGCAGGTTATCGAGAATGACGACATCGCCGGGATTGAGTTCCAGGACCAACTGGGTTTCGACATAGGTCTCGAAGGCGGCTTTATCCATGGGGCCATTGATGATCCAGGGCGCCGTCAGGCCATTGCTCCGCAGGGCGGCCACGAAGGTCTGGGTCTTCCAATGACCGAAGGGGGCCCGAGCCTTCAGGCGCTGTCCTCGGCGCGCCCGGCCTCGTAGCCGGGTCATCTTGGTGGTCGTCGCCGTTTCATCGATGAAGACCAGGCGGTGGGGCTCCTGACGCATGCGAGGTTGGCGCTTTGCTCGCCACACCCGGCGATCTTCCCGGACGTCAGCGCGCTCGCACTCGGATGCCAGCAGCGTTTTTTTTGAAGCTGAACCCCGCTTTCGTCAGCGCCCGCGACAGCGAGGCCGGATGGGCGACAAGGCCTGTCGCCGCTTCCAGCTTCTTCGCCAGTTCCGCCATCGAGATGTCCGGCTGCGCTTCCACCAGCGCGATCAGCCGGGGCAGATGCTCGGCCAGCTTGCCATTGCCAGGCGGACGACCCTGGCGAGGAGCCGCCACTGATCCTGTCGCTGCAACACGTTGCGCTAGTTTCACCGCGAAGCTCGGACTGACCCCGAAGTGACGGGCGGCTTCCCGGCGAGAATGTCCCGCCGCTATCCGTGCCTCAACACGTTCCCGAAGGTCTTCTGAATACGGCTTGCCCATGATCCACCTCCGATAAAGATGAATCACATCCAGCCTTCAAAGGGAATCCATCGATTCCGGTTTCAAGCAGAACGCTCTAGAGACCGAACTCCTCGGTCTGGGGAAATTGAATTCTGCATAAGATTTCTGTTCGCCACATGGCGAAATCCCCGATGAAATTTGGCACAGACCGCGCGTATGAATCATTCGTTTGTGGTGGGAAGTCCTATATTTTCCAATGAATTATCTAGAGCCGAAGATCGCGAAGGATTTCCAGAATGCGGGGCCAATTCTTGGCTCCGCTGAATTCGGGAATCACCGCCGTTAGTCTGTCCGAAGAGACCTTGCCCGGCCGAAATGTCCGGCATAGGCTTTTTGAGGAATTCCTGAGGGCGCGATTTTCTAGGGCGTGTAGGCCCGGTAGATACCGGCGGACCCTGCATGTCCCGATACGCTTGTGTGCGCCCTGGTGAAGTGCCGAGGCTAAGTCAGTATGGCGAACAAGGACTCCTGGGAACTGGGGCCTCTCGGCGATGGTGTTGCCGAGGTCGTCACCGCGTGCCAACAGGACGGCCCCCAACCCATCGCCAGCAGCGGCGCCAACATTGCCGTCGTGATCTCCCAAGCCGACTGGCTGGCCATTCGATCTCTACTGAAAGATCACTTGGCCGCCGGATCGGCAGCCGCCTACCCTGGTGGCCGGGCCGGTGACACCCCGTTCACCTGGATCCCCAGAATAGTCGGCAGGCAGGCCGGGGAGGATGGGAAATGACCGGTGACATACGTAATCGACACCTGTGTCCTGTCCGATCTTCGGCGCGGCACTAAACACCCGGAACTGCTGAGATGGTGGACTGACACGTCCCCCGACCAGCTCTTGGTCCCTGCCGTGGTGATCTCGGAGATAGAACGCGGGATAACCCGCCTGCGTATCCAGGGCCGAATAGCCGAGGCCAACGACAACGACCTCTGGTTCCGCGCCCTGACATTGGCGCTGCCGATCATTCCCTACGACGGCCAGATCGCCAGGCTCCATGGGGCGCTCTCCATCTCCGTTCCCCATGACGGGACCCCAAGCTTCGAGCGGGACCTCATGATCGCGGCAACAGCCCTGGACACGGGCGCGATAATAGCGACCCGCAACATACGCCACTTTTCCCTCATCGCCGCCAGCACGGGTCTTGAGCTGCTGAACCCCTACGACAGCCTGATCAATGTCGAGGCGCAGTCGGGTTAGCCGTCGCCGTCTGCAAGCCCGCCAGCGCCGACAAGTCCACATGGACGTTGGGGCGCCGCTTCAGGCTGGTTGGGACCATCCCCTCCGCGACGTCAGCCAACTGCTCTACTGGCGGGATCAGCACCGGCAGCGGGGATCGGGCCCATTCAAGACCCTCAACAATTTCCTCGATCAGCAAGTCGTGCCAAAAGCCGGGCGCCTTCTCGGACATCGCGTCCTCCATATCTGGCTGGGCCCGCCATCCCTTCAGGGTGGCCATATTGGTTAGCCTACGCCTCTTTGCCCGACGAGGGGACTCGATTCGGAAACTATCGGCGGCGGACGAATGCTCCCCAGAAGTGGCGCCTGAATTTTCCCCAGTTTCGCTGATCAGTCAGGCTTCGGGGAGCATGCTTCCCGAAACCTCATGGCCGGTAACCCGAACTGCCGTTGCAGGCGCGACGGAGGGCTGGGACTCACCCGCGGACGCTTGAGCGCTGGAATTGAAGGGTTTATCCCGCAAATGGGTAATTTCGGGAAAACGCGGGATAAAGCGAAACCCCACCAGCTGCTCAACTCGCGTCCGAATTCGACAGGATATAGAATGTCCCGACAACCAGTGACTTGGCTGTTCTTAAGATAAAGACTTTACGCCAAGACTATATCGGAAAAGTTCATTTTGCTTCTTGATGGGAATATCCAGAGTAGGCCTAATGGTCGGAAAGCTCCTCACATCCGGTGACGCGCTATGATCGACCACTTAATGCTCCGCCAAGTACATGGCCTACATCTGCGGTCCGAATTCGGACACGCGACGCGCCAAGGGGGCTTTATAAGCGGTGATATAGCCTTCGCCAGCATACGGCGAATAGGTATTTATTGAGCCTCTGCCCATTAGGCGGCTCAAGTCTGAACCCTGAAAATACACAAGCCCGGATTCGATCATACCAGCTGGGTCAGGGTTTTATGGCGAATACTAGCCATATCTAACTAACTTTATACACCACCTTGAGATCGCGCGCAATTGTTGCCGACACACATCTGCGTGTATGCAAGTTGCGTCGCTACCTCGGGCCGGAGTACAAAATCATGGCCAGCACGAATGACGCCACGTGTTCGACGGAATATTGGCTAGTTGTTGCGGCGATTTCAGCAGACATACTCCAAATAATATGACCTGAAACCGGCGTCGTCACGTCAGTTGGTCCTATTATTGGAATCCACCGAATAAGCGGGGGTATTATGCCTTCGAGAATTTCGTTTTCGGGACCTGATCGAGGTCTCGGGCCTGGAGCTATTCAACTTTCACAAGCTGATGGTACTCCGCCTAAAGGCTATCGGGCTCGGCAGAGTGGCATTTTCGCGACCAGGAAAGTTGTCGAAGGACAAGCTCGCTGGTACCGCGACATTGACCGCGACTTCATGTACCTGCTCCAGGCAGACCCCTCCGTCATCGGGTTCCAGTCAAGGCCACACGTCGCTCACTATATCCTCAACGGCAAGCCGACCTCCCACGTCGTCGCATTCATCGTGCAGGCAGAGGCCGCCACCTACGCTGTCGACATCATCGACACGAGGCAGAAGCCGAAGGCTCGATATTGCGACGCCGACCTCCTGACCACGGCATATGGCCGGTGGGGGATTGACTATCGCTGCCTCGATGACCGGTTCGTCCACCTCGAACCCAGGTTCAAAAACGCAGTCGAACTGAACCGATGGAAGAGCGCGCCCCTAAACCGGGCCAGCGAGCTTTCCGTCATCGAGGCGATCTCCAACGGTGCTGACACCGTGGGCAAGGTCATCCAGGCAATAGGCGGCACCGAGGTCACAGGCCTGGCCCACGTCTACGGACTGGCTCTCAAAGGCAAGCTGCGGCTCAGCATGAGTCAGCCCTTATCCGCCAATACATCAGTTTGCCTCGTCACGGGGAGGAAGACGCTATGACCAGCATTGCCCTCTTCCGCGACCAGTACCTGCGCATCGAAGGGCGAATGGTTGCTTTCGAGCGCCGTGACGCATGCCGCAACCTGGTGTTCCTTGATGTCGCCAACAGCTCCCCTTTCGTGGTTCGCGAAGACGAGCTGCTGGACCTGATGGCGAGGGGACAAGCGTATCGCGTCGGCGGTGCTGAAGAACGCGCCTTCAAGGAAGGCCGCAAGAGCGACCTGACATCGCTGGCCCAGCTCCAAGTCGATGAAGACCTGAAGGCCCGGACTCTGCGCCGAGTGACCTACGTCCAGGCTTGGGAAAGGAGTGGGCTGAAAACCCGGAAGCGGCAGGAACTCGTCCCTGTCATCGAAGCCACGGCCGCCGTGCTGAACGACCGTCACCCTCCTCAACCGGGCACCCTCCAGAGTTGGATCACCGAATGGGAGAAAAGCGGACGCGACTTCCAGGCCTTGATGGACCGCATTGCACAGCGCGGGCGCCGCGGCTCACAGCAGAAGCTCGATGCGCAGAACCTGTTTGACGAAACGGTCGAGGGCCTCTTCCTGAATTCAATGCAGTACGACGTGAGCAACGTCTACAGACAGGTCCGCGACGTGTTCACGCGTCGCAATCGGCTGACCGGCGACACGTGGGTGCCGAGCTACTCCACCGTCTACCGGAAAATCAAAACCTACGACCGATACGTGGCCACCGCGAACCGGAAAGGTGTCGCCGTGGCAGACCGGATTTATCGGCCGAAGACCGGACATGTCTCGACTGAGCGCCACCACGAGCGCACTGAACTGGATCTGCTCAAGACCGACTTAATCGTGGTCGACAAGGATGGAAATCCCATCGACCGTCCCGTCGTCATTATCGCTTACGACCACTTCAGCAGGATGCCGGTTGGCCGCTACATCGGCTTCGAGCAATCTGTCGCCGCTGCCATCGAATGCATCCATCACGCGACCTACCCAAAAACGTATGTGAAGGAAAAGTACCCTGACATCAAAGGGGCGTGGCCGTGCTGGGGGCTGTCCGAAAATTACTTCGCGGACCTGGGGAGCCAGTTCGTCGCCAATGACTTCTCGGCGATGCTCAAGCTGCTTGGTTGCAACATCACCTTCGCGGCCCGCGAGACGCCCAACGACAAGGCGGCAATCGAACGATTCTTCGGCACCTTCACCCGCAGCCTGGTCCGCTACATCCCGGGTCGAACCTTCGAAGACTTTTATCGGCGGCGGAACGAAGAAGCCGTCGAAATGCAGCCTGTCGTTACCCTGGAGGAGCTGGACTACCTGGTCCATCGTTGGATTATCGAGGTCTATTCCCAACAGTTCCACACCGGAATCAACGACGTGCCTCATCGCCGGTGGCTGGAAAGCGTGGCGCGGCACCACATCATTCCGCTGCCCGAACCGGAGGTGTTGAAAGCGGCGTTCTGTCTGACAACGCATCGGCGGCTGTTCGATTACGGGGTCAGGGTCAATAACCTGATCTACAACGGGCCTGAAATCGCGGCCATTCGCACCAGCCCCGCCTACAACCCCGGCGGCACGGTGATGTGCAAGATCGACCCTAAAGACCTGGGAGCCATCCAGGTCTACGACCCCGGGCGAGAGCGCTTCGTTACCGTCCAACAATCACCCGGTTCGCGGCGGATGTTCGACGCGCGCGGTGTGACGCTCGTGCAGCAGACCCTGGCCCTGAAACTCATCAAGGCCCGGCCAGAAAAATATAGCGAGGACAACGTCGCGGCAGCCCACGCCGACCTACAGCGGTACATCCAAGACAAGCATGTCCCCAAAGACCGAAAGGTTCGACGGCTGAAAGCTGCTTATGGCGTCCCTAAGCACCAGATCCCCAGTCCCATCAATCCGGCGCTAAGCGACCTTTCCATTTCGGACGCATTGGAGCACCTGCCGGACTCGGTTCTTGCTGGGGAATTCACCATTCCGGACGAGGACGACAACATCGGCCAGGACTTCACTGCTTCCGCGCCAACACCGGAAGTCTTGGAACTACTCCCGTCCCCGACCGAACCCGTCGCATCGGATTTATCGGCCTCGGGGACCAACTCGTCAGCTTCCAGCGCAGCAAGGTTTGCAGAGATGGCTCGCCGTATGGGGGTCACCGGTCGGGGTGGAAACAAGGATGTCTAACATGGATCGTGAAGAGCGACTTGAACGCTTCAGAAACATTGTAAAAATCGCTATCGACCTGCCTAAACAGGCTCAAATCAAGCAGTGGATTCGCAACGCAATAGACATTGGTTGTTGCGGTAAGGAAGCCCGGTCGATGACTTTGCTGGGGCCTACGGGTACCGGCAAGTCTACCCTCCTCAAGGAGATTGTCGACGAGTACCCGGCTGAACAGCGGGATCGCTATCTCTATCACCCGGTCCTATATGTTGAGATTCCTCCTCAATCGACGCTGAAGGCCTTGGCCATCGCGATCTTAAAAGCGCTGGGCGATGTTCCCTCGAATCGCAGCGTGTCCGAGTACACCCATATTGTTACCCGGACGCTGGCCAGAGCGGCGCCTAAACTCCTCATCCTCGACGAGATCCAGCACATCGTCAGCGCGGGTAACAAGCGAGCCAACGCGTATGCTTCAGGCGACCTCATCAAATCCATCCTGAACGCCGCTGTCTGTCCGGTGATTCTCGCGGGTCAGCCCGAGGGAGCCGAGGTCATCGATACAAATTCCCAGTCGGAGCGTCGGAATGGATGGTCTGAAGTTCTGGAGCCCTTCGATTGGTTCAAACAGGCGGACCGGGATATCTACCAATCTTTCCTCTACATGTATGAAGAACGCATGGGCCTCCCAGCGCCGTCGAACCTGTTCGACGATGACATGGCATTTCGCCTTTGGATCGCTTCTGGCGGCTTAATTGGAAAAACCACCAAATGGCTCCAAATGGCGGCGGAAATGGCGCTGGTTGAACGCAGCTCTCCATTGCCCTGCCTAAGCCAGGAACTCCTCGCTGAAGCCTTCGAAAGGGGACAGGTCAGGGCAGAGCGCCGACAGCCCAATCCGTTCCGGTCCGATAAGCATTCCCTGAAGGTGCTGCCCGCGCCCACCACGGAGAAACTCAGCCTCCCCCGGCCGCGTAAAACCGATCAGGCGCTGAAGGAACTGCTGTAGCCATGTTCAAATTGATTTTCCCGCTGGTGCCCTACGTTGATGAAGGGTTCCTTGGTTTCGTCGCCAGGTCTGCTGAAGAGAACTTCAGGCCCACCCCTTGGGCTGTGCTGACATATGTAGCTCCGCGCCTCATGGCGGCCCGCGCCTTCATGCTGTCGGATACCGACATGGAGCCCCTTCGCCACCTCCTGTCGATGACGCCTGACGAGCTGGAGCGCATGTCCTACCGCGCAGCCGATACCCGACACGTGCGCCTCCTCGGGCACACGCTGCCGAAGGAACTCGTCTCCCTCATCTGGCGGAAATGCTGCCCGTTGTGCCTGGCTGAAGCCCCTTATCATCGCGCTGTCTGGGACTTCGTGTTCATGGTGGCCTGCCCCCATCACAACGTCATGCTGGTCGACCGGTGTGCCGAGTGCAGGGGGCCACTCAACTGGCTGACCAGCAAGTTGACCCACTGTGTGCATTGCGGTGCCGACTACCGCGTCATCGACCCCGAGCCTGCCCCTGACGAGATTGAAGGCTTGAGGGCTGTTGTCTCACTCCTCGAAGGTAAGCCCCCGCCGGAAGGGCTGGCAGGCATGGATGTCGGCTGCCTGCTGAAGACCATCTACATGCTGGGCCAATGCGTCCACGACACCTTGTTGAATGTCGCGGCGGTCAAAATCGGTCGGCATCATCCCGAACGAGTCCTTGCCTACCTGAACATCGGCTGGCAGGCCTGCGCGGACTGGCCCCATTCCTTCTACCGCCATATCGACTGGCTGCGGCAGTCAGCGGCGGATCGTCAGGACCAGCACGAGCGGATGTACCGCGACATCGGCGTTACCGCTAAATGGATCCTGAAACAGGATAAGGATCCTGCCTTCAGGCCCATTACCGGCACCTTCAGCCAGTATGTCGCCGGTGATGTCACGCTGGTAACCAAAGCCAGGGCCGTCGTCCGCGCGCGCCGTGCCAATCCATCGCGGTCCTTCTTTCTTCCCCAGGAGGCTATTCGCCTCCTGGGGACCTCAATGCCTCGACTCATGCGTCTGGCCGAGGAACGCGACATGTTCTTGGTCAAGGGAACGGGCAAAGGCTTCGGTTCTCGGCTCGACCCCCAGAAGGTTTTGGACCTCCAAGCCGAGGTCGAGCGGTACATTGATGGCAAGGCCGCCAGGGCCATGCTGGGGGTCAATGATCGGACCCTTGGGCAGATGGAGGACGCCGGTCTTCTCACCGTGGCATCCGAGCCCATCGCCACCACATTCTTTAAGCACCCGCTTCTCAGGGCAGAAGTCCAGGATCTCCTGGACGCCGTCAACCGCCTGGAACTGACGGAGCTGCCGTTGCCGCTGGGCAAAGACATGATCACGACGGCCAACCTCATCAGACGCATGCCGATGAGTTATGACGACCGGAACGCCGCGACGGTATATCGCGCTGTCATCGAGGGAACCTTGCTTCCAGCCGGGAGGCTGGCGGGATCCCGGGGATTTACCAATCTGGTTTTCACCATCGACGCGGTGAAGAAG
This sequence comes from Nitrospirillum bahiense, assembly GCF_007828025.1. Lineage (NCBI taxonomy): Bacteria > Pseudomonadati > Pseudomonadota > Alphaproteobacteria > Rhodospirillales > Azospirillaceae > Nitrospirillum > Nitrospirillum bahiense. The sequence goes on along the minus strand of NZ_VITO01000006.1, from coordinate 149,188 downwards.
TTGGCGGTGAAGCTTCGCCAGGACGTTCTGGCCGTTTCCGACATTGCGGCCAAGCTGAACGTTCAGACCAAGTCGGTTCGACTTTGGGTGCAAAACGACATCCTGAAATCCAGGGACAAGGTCGGACGCGTCACCCGCCGTGCCAAGGTCTTGAACAAGGATTTCCGCGACTTTTCTGGAAGGTACATGCTCGCCAGAGACGTTGCGGCCCAGCGCGGTTTAGATGTCAAATCAGTCAACTCGACGCTTCTGTACAGCGGAGCACGACCGGTTTCCGGTCCCTCCGTCGATGGCGGCGAGATGTATCTTTATGAGCGCAGTGATATCGACCGGATCATCGGATAGATAAATCGGCGCGAGGTGCGCGACATATCTCTCCGAATCAAGTCCCTCGGCCACTCCAATAAGGGGCCGGGCCAACGACACAGCCGACACGAATCCGGCGTTCTATGACAAAGACCTGCCTGAATCCGGCATTCCATGAAAAGGAATCTGGAATTCTATGAAAAGCCCCCCAGATTTCCTGAGGCTCTCAGACGCCCAAGATCCGGATTTCCATGAAAAGGGATGAAGGTCAAAGGCGTCAAGTGACGTTCCCCGCGCACTGTCGACAAAGCCCCCGGGCGGCCTTTCCGATCACTCGGGAAAGGCCGCCCGGGGCTTTTCTTGCTTGGGACATTAGCGTTTCAGTAAGAACTCGCGTCCCATCTTCACGCGGGCCACGCCATCATAGGCGACAATGTCGGCCGTGGCATAGGTTTCACCCCAATGTTCGGGCAGGAAGCTGCCGGTGCCCACCACGTCGATGGGCGCCTGGGCATCGGCCATGACCCGGCACTTGGCGGGGCTGAAACCGCTTGAGGCGACGATTCGCACCTTGGTGAAACCCGCTTGGTCCAGGTTCTCGCGTACCCAGTGCAGACCGGCGGCGGAAACGCCGGCACCGATCAGGTAGCGCAGCTCGGTTTCATCCCGGTATCCCCGGATGCTGTCCGGTGCGCGGCGCTCCAGCACTGCATAGCTTTGCGGAGGATCCAAGCCCTCGACGAAGCGTCCGCCGGGTGTGTCCAGTCGTACCGACAGCCCGCCCGCGGCGGCCAGCTCAGGGAAACGCCTGCATACTGCGAGTGTGTCGCTGACTTCACGGCCGAAATAATCCACAAGCACCGTCATTGCTTCGCCGGGGAAGGTATTGTGGTAAAGCTCGGCTGCCTTGACGGTGGAACCGGCGTAGCCGATCAGGGCGTGCGGCATGGTGCCGAAGCCGTGGGTTTGACCGAAATAATGGGCGGTCGCATCGGTGGCGTTGCCGATGAAGCCGATGGCGCCGACCTTGCGCTTGGCCCGTTCAGAGCCGACGCTGGCGGCATAGGCCATCAGGTCGGCCATTTCGGTACCGGCGCAATGGCGGGCATCCATGGCCAAGAAGGCGGATTTGGGCAGGCCCGCGCTCATTACGAAGGCGTTATGAGCGGCCACACAAGCGGGACCCAGCTTCATCAGGAATAGGGTCTCCAACTCCGCGAGCTGTGAGAAGGGCCCCGTGATCCACATCATGGGTTCGCCAGCACCCACCCACTGTCCTTCGTGATAGCGGACTTCGATTTCCGGCGTGAAGCCCCGGGCCGCCGCCACCGATTTAAGCCAGTCCAGCGCCAGCCGTGGGGCGAACACCACGGGCCGCCGCATGAAAACGGCGTAGGTCACGGGAACGTCGCCGTTCCGCTCCACGATGGTACGGGTGCGCTTGAAATAGACGTCGGTCCATCGACCGATGGCGTCCGCCGGGGGCCAAGCCTGAGCGGTCTCTGTGGGGGGAGTTGCGATGCCGGCGCTGGGCGCCATCACTTGCTTTTTATCCTCGGCCATGTGGCCATCCTTCCGTCGTCCTCAGGACATGCGCTGGAGGATCATAGACGATGGCCGGCGGGCCTGGGCAAGCCGCGTTGTAGGTGTACGTGGAATCGCGCGCCCTTACTGCGGCTTGTCGGGGTTGGCGGAAGGTGGCGTTTGGCCGTAGGCGCGGGCATAAGCGCCCAGTGCGGTCTCGTGCACATTCTGCTGAATTTCTGCAATCAAGCCGCGCACACGGGCGAAGGCCGCATTGGCGGCCGCGGCATCGAAGGGTTGCGCTTTCAACTGCTGCACCGCCTCGCGGCGGGCATCCCGCAGTTGTTGCAGTTGGATCTGTGACAGATCCTGGTGAGCCGTGATGGCATCCTTAAGGAAGGGCAGCACTTGCTCCGGCGCGTTCTTCACGAACAGGTCATAGGGGCCCGGGCGGCTGTTATTATTGGGGTTGGCGTCACCACGGGTAACATTCACCCGGCCCAGCGGGCGGACGCCATCCAGGCGCTGACCCACGACCATGCCCGCGACGAGCAGATTGATCGAAACGGAAATGGCCAGCAGGACGATCACCAGCTTGGACAAGGTGGGGCTTCCAGGGGAAGTGCCCGGGTCGGAATGCGCACGCCCCTCGGTCACTGTCCAATCTCCGTGTCGATTTCAGTCATGGCCTTCATGTATTCGGTCGTGGCCGAGGTCCGCGAGTCGCTGAATGGCAGAGCCAGGGGGGAAACGCCATGTACCCCCAACACGATGCCGACCACGGCTGCGGCCAGTCCGGATACCAGGGCGGCGGGAATGCCGCCCGCCCAGACCGCGCGGCTTCCGCCGGCGAAGGCTGGGGTTCGACCGGGCAGTCCCGCTTGTGGGGCGGCCAACCTGCGGTCTGTCATGCGGGTGGCGGCCCGCCCCCCGGTCGCAGTTGTGGGAATGGCCAGAATGGCGCGGCGCAGTTCGGCGCTGGCCCGGTCAAGGGGCATGGCTGTCAGCGCCTGTTCGGCCAGGCCAGCCTGGGTCAGCACGACCCGCGCCGCATCCGACTGGGCCAGCAGACCAGCTGCCCGGGGGCGGTCCGCCACCGGCCACAACTCCGGGTCCGGGCCGTGCAGGTCCACGAGATCCTCGAATTCCGCGACCGTCATCATCCCGTCCATCATCGCGGCCCTCCCGTCCGTGAGCGTCGACCGTCCTGGGCATCGGACGGCGCCAGGGGCGCCAACGTTGCCCGCAAGGCGCGGCGGGCCCGCACCAACAGGGTTTCCAGCGCGCCAACGCTTACTTCCATGGCGGCTGCGGCCTCGGCGTTGCTCAGGCCCGCATCATAGCACAAGGAAATGGCGGCCCGTTGCCGTTCGGGCAGATCATCAACTGCCCGCGCCACCAACCGTCCGAGTTCCGAGCGTTCCACCAGGGCGACGGCGTCAAGGGATGGGTCCACCGGTTCGGGCACGTTTTCGAGCGTGTCGTGCACCGGCCGGCGTTTGCGGTCCAGGCACAGGTTCACGGTGATTCGGTAGAACCACGTGGAAAAACGGGCCTCGGCCGGGCGGAAACGCTCAGCATGTTGCCACAAGCGCAGGAAGGCTTCCTGCGCCACATCCTCCGCCTCGGCCGCCCCCCCCAGGACGCGGCGCGCCAATGTGACCGTCCGGTCCAAATGCCGATCCGTCAGCACCCGGAAGGCCTGCGCGTCGCCCTGGGCAACGCGGCCGACCAGGTATTCATCACTGCTGGTGGCCAGGTTCTGGCCATCGCTCCGCTGCACTGGGTCGCCTTTGCCGTCCCGGGTGAAGGGCAGCCCCATGAGGCCATCCACCCGCGTAGTTAGACCAATCGCGGCCTTTGCGCCAGAGAGGCCATAGGCGTAGCCCTGCCCGCCGGGTGAGGGCACAGCTGTGACGGTCGAACTGCGGGAAGGGAAAAATGGGGACATGGGCGACGGCATCCCTTGCGGATTTTGCCTGTTTAGGTTGTGCGCGCGCGAGCGGTAGGAGGAAGGTCAGGTGTTGGCGCCACCTGAAAAGCCGCCTACGTCCGTGACACAAACTTGGCTATGGTACGTAAGTCCAGCGGACAACCCTGCGCTATCTAGGGGTGCGGCAGAACGGACAGGCGGCGGTCAATATCATTTTGTATGTCTGCTCGCGAAAGTGGTGTGCGCTATTAGTTAATCAATGTGATCAAATATGATACCTTTCCCGCGCATGAAGATTACCGCGCGAAGCGTCGCGGACGGGTGAGGCGGAGAACGGACAGGGACGGGGCGGTGCGGGCGGACGGACTGCTGTCATGAGCTTGGCGGAGCGGGAACGGAAGACCAAGGGCGTCATCTTCGGACGCAGCCTCAACCACCGGCCGGAACCGGTGGCGGGGGAAAGTGTCGCCTCGCCACTGCGCCTGACCGACGTGGAATATTTCACTCTGCCGCAGAAGTCCTGGCGGGATCAGGTACGTCTGTTTCTGCAGGCCAGCGGCCTGTCCACCATCCCCATGATGACCCGCCTGCGCTGGCAGGCGCATGACACCATCGAGTGGCTCCAGGCCTCTCTGCTCGGCAAGGGGCGGGCCAAGCGCGTCGCCATCACGCACCCCGTGCAGTTGCTGCCCGCGATGGAATTCCTGATGGGCTTGCCGCCGGATCTGGATGTGGAGCGGCGTATGATCCAGACCCTGGTGGGTCGTGCGCTGATCGATTATCGCAAGCGTATCAGCCAGGAACGGGAAAAACCCCTACTGTTCGCTCGCGAGGCGTCAAACTACTTCTATGCGGGGTTCAAAGACCAGCAGATGATCTCAAAGGTTTCTGCGCCAAGCGAACAGTTTTTCATCGTCCAACGCATTTACAACAATTACTATTACTTCCGTCTATTTTATATATGTTCGATCATTTCACGAGAGCCGGCGGAGGGGGCGAACAAGCTGTTCTCCAAATTCATGAGGTCTTCTTTTTTTCTATCGACAGTGCAGGATGATGGCACACTGGCCGCCAAGCCATCCTACCGCTCCCTGCCACCCAAGGATCACGTGGTCTACCTGGCCAAGCGCGACAATGCCCTGCAGGCGCGGTTGCGCGAGGATTCCGGCCTACGTACGGAGCTGCAGTCCGTCCTGCGCTATTTCCGTCCTTTAAGGGGCTAAGGCATTGCCGGGGCCGGTCGAACCCGGCCACTATGCCACGGCGGTTGATGCAACACCGGTGGACGGGATGGATGGGGCGTTTCCGGGCTTTAGCCTGTCGGTACAGGAGGGGGTGGCCACCCTGACGGTGGACCGCCCGGACAAGCACAATGCGCTGTCGCTGGAGATGTGGCTGGCCCTGCCCGGCCTCATGCACGGGCTGGGGGTCAATTCCGAGGTCCGGGTGGTGATACTGACCGGTGCTGGTGGCACCGCGTTTTCCGCCGGGGCCGACATTTCCGAATTCGCCGAGCTTTTCGCCACGGCGGAGGGCGCTGCCCGTTTCAACGCCGCGGTGAGAGCCGCCAACCTGGCGCTGGAGCGCTGCCCGAAGCCCACCATCGCCATGGTGCAGGGGTTATGCGTGGGTGGCGGCTGCGGCTTGGCGTTGCATTGTGATCTGCGCTTCGCCGGGGCCGGCGCCCGCTTCGGCATCACCCCTGCCAAGCTGGGGTTCGTCTACCCGTTCGAGGACACGAGGCGCCTGGTCGACCATGTCGGGCCTGCCCGCGCCAAGGATCTGTTGTTCAGTGGTCGGCTGATCCGGGCGGAGGAGGCGCTGGCCATCGGCCTGGTGGACCGGGTGGTGGAGGACGCCGCGCTGGCGGATGCGGTGCGCGAGTATGCGGCGACCCTGTGCGGCCTATCGCAATTCTCCATACAGGCGGCCAAGCGCATCATTCAGGCCGTCCAGGATGGTGCCACGGCCGTCACCGATGCCGGTGCCGCCACTTTCCTGGGAGAGGCCGCCCGCAACGTGGATTTCGAGGAGGGGCGCCAAGCCTTCCTGGCCAAGCGCCGGCCCACCTTCACCTGGCGGGGTTGGGGGCGCTAGCCGCGTCAGCCGGAGACACCAGGTCGCGGTATGCGGGATCAGCGGCCTCCTGCCGGCCCCAAACCGGATTGGCCGCGGCCATGCGCGCTAGATAATCGCGCACGGCGGCGGCATCGCCCAGCAGCAGTGCCACCCGGGCGGCGCGGCGCCACACCCGATCCCAGCCATGGGCCAATTGCGCCGCTTCGGCGAGGGCCGTCCGCGCCCCGGCGGTGTCGCCCTTGCGGGCCGCCCTGTCGGCGCGGATCACCGCCTGCCAGGCATGGTGGCGTTCCACCAGGGCTCGCAGGTCAGACAAGGGCTGGGTGCTGGCATCCACGCGGTAATCCAGATCCAGGGGGAAGCCGTCGGGCGTACGCACCACCAAGGCGGCGGAAAGCTTGCCGATGCTCTGGCCACCCGCCGCCTGGCCAGCCTCCAGCGCCGCCAGCAGCCTATCCTCCAACCTGCCCCGCGTGGCCTTGTAGGCGTCCTCCATGGCCGTCAGCACGGCGGGGCCCGCCAAACCGTTGCCCTGCACGGCATAACCTGGCCCATGCCTGTCACCAGCGTAAGCGGACGCCATCGCGTCGCGTCCGGTGAAGACGGCGGTGCGTCCTTTGGCATCGACCAAGGCCACCTGGCGCGCTTCCACCCCCTCACCATCGAAATCACCATCTTCCCGCAGCAGGATGGACAGCGCATCGGCCGGGGCATGGCCGGCGGCCATCAGGGCCAGGCCCTTGGGGCCCATGGCCGGGTTGGTCTCGAACTGCGTGACGACGGCGCCGACGCCGGCCTGGGCGTAGTCCACGCTGGCCCCCACCGCCAGGTTGTTGGTGGCGACGGCCACGCCGCAGCGGTCTTGGTCGCAGGCGATAATGGAGAAGGTGGCACCCGCCGGTGCCGTCGCGGCCAGCAGGCCGGCCAGGGCGAGGGGGGCCAACCACCATCGCATGGGCGTCAGTGCACCAGGAAGCAGGTGCGGCCCTGGCAGCGGACATAAACCGCCAAGTCCTTCCCGTTCTGACAGGTGATCTTGTAGACGATGTCGGGATTGTTGCCGACGAAGCGCTGCACCGCCTCCACTTTGTTGGGCTTGCAACTGGCCTCCAGCGCTACAGATTTGGCTTCCGCCTCCGCTTCCGCCGCCACCGCGCCATCGGCGGTCCCCATCACCACGCTGGCCAGCAACAGGACGACCAGTCGCGTCGTATATCGGGGAAATGTGTGGCGCAAGGTCGGCATCCATCACTCGTCTTAAAAATGGGTGTCCTAGAACTGACCCGTTCTGGGATTGGGCGTCCTGTAACGGGGGCAATGGTATCATTGGCGGCTGGGCCCGGTCACGAGGGTAGGCGGCGCGGCGCGGTACCAGCTTTGATTGTGCCTACGTAGAAAGGGAGCGGTTTCTTTATTTATTTGGAGGTGGGTATGGAGACAGACGTGCCGGCTTTTATCACAAATGTGACGAGAACTACCCACATTGCGTAAGGTAAAACTCATCTGAAATACATACGTCTACGGAGGAAGCCTATATTGACGGAAAACTCATGCTCATGAGGAACTTAAGCTTGAGCACCGTAAGCCGGGGCAGGCCGGCCGCGTGGCGTATTTGTGAGAGGGCGTTATGGGCATGCAGACGACCCGGAGCTCCGGCCTGACGCTGGACGAATATAGGCAGATGGAGGAATCCCTGCTGGCCACGGCCAAGGGCCGGGACTTTTTCTATGAGGTTCAGCGGCGCGCACGGTCGGTGGAAACCGATGAGCTTCGGCGCACCATCGCCAGTATCCAGCGATTGATCGCGGCCTCCCGCAATGACCCTGCGCCGGCCCCGGCCGGTGGTCAGCTGGGCAACCCCGAAATCGCCTTCCTCAAGGCGGAGGTGGAGGCCATGGCCAACACCATCCGCCTGGTGAAACGTGAAATCGCGGCCATCAAGCCCAGCGATCCCAAGGCCGACCGCATCAGCGCCGCCACCTCGGAGCTGGACGCCATCGTCACCGCGACAGAGGAGGCGACCAACCGCATCCTGACCACGGTGGAACGCATGACCGGCGCCCTGCGTCGTCTGCGCCCGGGCCGCATGGTCGATGGTCAGCTGCTGACGGCGCTGGAGAACGCCTGCATGGACGTGATGATGGCCTGCTCCTTCCAGGACATCTGCGGCCAACGCACCGCCAAGGTGGTGAACACCTTGAGCTATATCGAGGAACGGGTGGGCGTGATCACCGGCCTCTGGCGCACCCTGCCGCAGGCCTCGACCGCCCCCGCCATGCCGCCGGCGGATGCCCCGCGGGAGGTGCTGCTGCCGTACAAGCATGACGACGCCCGGCCCGATGCCCATCTGCTGCATGGGCCCGCCCTGCAGGCGCCGTCGCAGACCACCATCGATGCCCTGTTCAGTGCCGTTTCGCCCGCGCAACCGGTGGCGGCAAAGCCAGCCGCGCCGGTGAAGGACATGGTCATCCCCAGCACCACCGGCCTGTCGGCCGATGCCCTGCGCACCCAGCAGGAAATCGACGCGTTGTTCGAGGCGGCGCACTAAAGCCAGAAAGGCCCGCCTCGGTTCGCGGGGGAGCGCACTGACCGGGAAGGCGTTGACAAGCAAATGCCATCCATTTAGTTTCCTAGTCAACAATTTGAGCCGGTCAGCATGCCCTCAGGTGATACCCCATCGGACCTCCACGCCCACCTAGGCTATTGGCTGAGGATGGTGTCCAACGCCGTTTCCCAAAGTTTCGCTCGCGCGGTGGAGGCCCGGGGGGTGACGGTGGCCGAATGGGTCCTCTTGCGGGTGCTATATGACGTGGAGAGGCTGGCGCCATCCGCGTTGGCGGAACGGATGGGCATGACCAAGGGGGCCATCTCCAAACTGGCTGACCGTCTGGTTGAAAAGGGCCTCGTCCGGCGTGAGGCCAATCTGGAGGACAGGCGCGGCCAGACTCTGGCCCTCGAACCGGCGGCCCGATCGCTGGTGCCCCTGCTGGCCGAACTGGCGGACCGGAACGATGCCGCCTTCTTCAACGGGCTTTCGCCCAGTGAACGGGCACAGCTCAAAGGGCTGCTCCACAAAATCGCCTCTAAGCATAAGTTGAACACAGCGCCCATCGACTGACCGCCGGGCGGATTCCAACCTTCACTCCAGCGAAAGGACGGCGCCCATGAATGCGCAACGGATCGCCATTGCTCAAAGATGCTTCGCCGCAGCCTATGACAAGTCGATGGATTTCCCGGATATCGTGGCATTGCTGATCCAGTCCGGCTTTGAGGGATATACTGTCGATTACCGCCGCAACACAGCCACCTATTTCCTGCCGGACGGCGATAGCGTGGCGCTGGAAGGCCACCCCACGGACGATCAGGTCGCAGCCCGCTTTGACGCGGCCGCTGTGGCGTCACTGATCAAATGGGCGCAAGCCTGTCCGTCCGATTATTCCTATACGGCCTTCTGCAGGAGGGCGAAGGCCGCCGGGTGCGCCGGCTACATCGTCTCCTTCTCCGGTCGGCGCGTGCTGTACTTCGGGCGCACCGCGGAAACCCATGTGGAGCATTTTCCCCAATAGTCAGGGCACCGCTGCACCACCCGCCCGCACCAAGGCGGCAACGCCGGCGGCCCCATCCCGGGCCAGTCCGTTCGCGATGCCGTCGCGGTCGGCGACGGGGCGGTTCTGGCTCATCTTCCACTTGCCTTCCACGCTGGTGAGCATCAGGCGGAAGCCGATGATGCCGCGCAGTTGCGCCTGGATGAAATCGGCGGGCGCGTCAGCGACCGTCCAGGGCGCGGTGCGGGCCCCCTCATGCCGGTCGGTCAGGCCGCCCACCAGGTCCAGCAGGGCGTCTGCGTCCTCGAAGAAGGTGATGGGCCCCCGGGCGTGGATGGTGGCGTAGTTCCAGGTGGGCACCACCTTGCCGGTTTCCGCCTTGGTGGCGTACCAGGACGGGCTAATATAGGCGTCGGGTCCCATGAAGATGGCCAGTGCCGGACTGCCTGCCGGTGTCTCCCGCCATTGCGGATTGGCCCTGGCGACATGTCCATAGAGCGTACCGTAGGGCCCCTCATCCGCGCGCAGCAGCAGGGGCAGGGGGCTGGCCTGGGGTGCGCCATCCGCCCCCACCGTCACCAGATTGGCCAGGCCGATGGCCGCCATGGCCTGGTGCAGCACGGGCAAGCGGTCTTCCTTGAAATGCGTCGGGCGGTACATGACGGCTGGCCTTCCATGCTGCGGGATGCGCGTAGTTTCCTGCCAAACTGGATTGTCCCATAGCGCCAATTATCACGTTCTGATAAGTCCGGTAGGCCTGTTTGGTATGAGGGACCGCTCCGTCCATGTCCGCCATCGCGCCCCTCTGGAACAGCCTGATGCTGGACCGGCAGGCGTCCACGTCGTTGCAGGACCAGATCGTCGCCTATTTCCGCGATGCCGCCCTGTCCGGCCGCCTGCCTGCCGGCACGCGGCTGCCGTCCAGCCGGGAACTGGCGCGCGACCAGGGGCTGGCCCGCATCACCGTCGTCCAGGCGTATGATCGGCTGGTGGCCGAGGGCTATGTGCTGGGCCGTGTCGGGGCCGGGATGTACGTGGCCGAGGGGGTGGCCACGATCGCACCCCGCGCCGTGCCCAGCGCCCCGGCATCCACCAATCTCACAGCGCCGACGGCGCCCCCCCTGCCCTTGGCCGTCGGCATCCCCGCGCTGGACCAGTTCCCCTGGGCCGATTGGGCCAAGGCGGGGATGGCCGCCCAGCGCGGACGTCCGGCGCACCTGCTGGCCTATGGCGACCCCTGCGGCACGGCGGAGCTGCGTGCCGCCATCGCGGACTATGTTGCCGTGGCCCGCGGCATCGCCTGCACCCCCGGCCAGGTCATCATCGTCAGCGGCGCCCAGCAGGGCATCGACCTCGTGGCCCGCACCCTGCTGTCCCCCGGCGACGCCGTCTGGTTCGAGGAGCCGGGCTATGTCGCCGGCCGGTGCGCCCTGGCGGCGGCGGGGCTGGAGATCGTGCCCGTGCCGGTGGATGGCGACGGCATGGACGTGGCCACTGGCCTGGTCGCCCGGCCCGGCGCCCGCCTGGCCCTGGTCGCCCCAACCCATCAATATCCCTTGGGCGTGACGCTCAGCCTGGGGCGCCGCCTGGCGCTGCTTGATTGGGCCGAGGGGGCCGATGCTTGGGTGCTGGAGGACGATTACGATGGGGAATATCGCTATGGCGGCCGGCCGCTGACGCCGCTGCACACACTGGACGGCGGCCGGCGGGTCCTCTACCTGGGGACCTTCAGCAAGGTTTTGGCCCCGGGCCTGCGCCTGGGTTACCTCATCGTGCCATCGGCCCTGGCGGACCGGTTCGCCGATGCGAAGTGGATGCAGGACCGGGGGGCACCAGGCCTGACGCAACAGACCTTGGCGCGCTTCATCACTCAGGGTCGCCTTGCCGCCCACGTGCGGCGCATGCGCCCCCTCTATCGCGCCCGGTGCCAGGCCCTGATCGCCGCCCTGGCCGAGCATGCCGCCGATGTGCTGGATACCGCTGGCAATCCCGAGGCCGGCCTGCATCTGGTGGCGCGTCTGCGGGAGCCGGGCGACGACGCGGCCATCGCGAAGGCCGTCCTGGCGCGGGGTGTCAAGGCGGCGGCCCTTTCCTCCTATTACCTCGGTTCCGCACCCGCCAGCGGCTTCGTCCTCGGCTTCGCCGGCACGGTGGGGGCGGCGATGGCTCCCGCCGTGCGCATCTTGGCGGCGGCGATCCGCCAGGGCTAGGGCTGCCTGCGTACAACCAGACGCAGCCGGCTCTCGCTGAGTCTGTCTGCGAGCAGCTTCACGTCCAAAGGTGATTCCACCTTTGGACGATCTGATCTAAGCCCCCAACTCCTTGCGCATGGGCACGAACGCGATGGTCTGCCCGTTGGGCAAGGGGTGGAGCACCTCGCCCGTGGGGTGGAAGCCCAGGGCGCGGTAGAGCGGGACGCCAGGCAGGGTGCCCATCAGTTCCAGCGCCTGAAAGCCCGCCGCCCGCGCTTCCGCCTCGCAGGCTTCCAGCAGGGCGCGCCCAATGCCCTGGCGCGCGCGCTGGGGATGGACGAAAAAGGCGCGGATGCGGGCGGGGTCGCGGGCCGGGTCCAGCATCTGCGGGCTACGATCCGGGCGGGCATCCCCGCCGAACAGGGTCATGCGCCGGCTCCACCCGCCGCAGCCGACGAACAGGCCGTCCGCCTCCTCCGCCACGAAATAGGTCTGGTCATGGATCAGGTCGCTGTCCACGCCGAAGGCGCCGGCAAGCGCGCCCTCCACCATCTCGGGCGTGTAGTGGTCCCCGCTCAGGCCCCGGGCAGAGGCTTGGATCAAGGCCTGCAACGCCGGCTTGTCCGCCAATGTCGCCTTGCGCAAGGTGTAGGCCACGGTGTCCCTCTCCCATCTTCGATCCACGCCTTAAGCTGTTGATGATACACTGGCATCACCGCCTGTCCCGTCGCTTTGGGGAATTGCCGCCATGACGCCAGACGATTTCCGCCGCATCGCGCGCTCGCTGGCCGGGGTGGAGGAAGGCGCGCACATGGGTCATGCCGATTTTCGCGTGGGTAACCGCATCTTCGCCACGCTTGATCAAAACGTGGGGAACCCTGATCTCGGGCGCGGCATGGTCAAGCTGGCGGTGGAGGAACAAGAGATGAGGGTGGCGGCGGCTCCGTCCGTCTTCCAACCGGTTCCGGGCGGCTGGGGACGGGGTGGCGCCACCCATGTGGCCTTGGCGGCAGCGGATGAGGCCACGCTGACCGGCGCTTTGACGGCTGCCTGGCGTCTGGCGATGGCCCAGGGGCCGACGCGGCCCCAAAAAAGGAAATAATTGGCCGACGCGGCCCCGGAAAAGGGAATAACTGGCTGATGCAGCCGCGCAGGAAGACGGCTTAGTCCTTGACCCCCGGCGCATCCTGCTTCAGCCACCAGATGGCCAGTTCCTCGGCTGGCAGGCCGGGGCTGTAGAGGAAGCCTTGAGCCACGGGCACGCCCAGGGCGCGCAGCCGCTCGGCCTGATCCTCCGTCTCCACACCCTCGGCCACCACCTTGGCGTCCATGACGGCCGCCACCTGGATGATGGCGCGCACCAGCATGTCCGACTTGGCGTCCCGGTTCATGTCTTGGACGAAGCGTCGGTCTATCTTCACCGTCGTGGCCGGTAGGCGGTTGAGGTAGCTCAGCGATGAGTATCCCGTGCCGAAATCGTCCAGAGCCACGCCGAAGCCCCGGTCCCGCAGGCCCTGGATATGGTCGAACGTGCGCGCGTCATCGCCGACGAAGACGGACTCGGTGATCTCCATCTCGATGCCCTCGGCCGTGGCCTCCTGCGCCAACAGCACGCCGTCGATGCCTTGCAAGAAATCCGCCTGCTGCACCTGCAAGGCGCAGACGTTGACGGCGACCGGGATGTCCAACCCCTCCGTCCGCCAGGCGCGACGCTGGCGTATGGCCATCTCCAGCACCTGCAGGCCCATGGGCAGCACCAAGCCGCTGGCCTCCGCCAGATCCAGGAACTGGGCCGGCATCAGCAGGCCATGCCGGGGGGACTGCCAGCGCACCAGCGCCTCCACCCCCACCGGCCGGCCGCTTATCAGGTCAAGCTTGGGCTGGTAGTGCAGCACCAGTTCGCGGTTGCGCAGGGCGGCACGGAATTCGGCCAGCAGGGCCAGGCCGGCGTGGTTGCGCCGCTCCAGCTCCAGATTGAAGGCAATCAGCCGGCCACGGGCGCGCAACTTCGCATCCTTCAACGCCAGGGACGCCTGCTGCACCAGCAGGTCGCCGGCCGGCTGGCTGTCATCGGCACCGGTCGCGCCGGTGACGGTGAACGTGCAGCCGCTGGTGGCGGACAGGCTGGCGTGGCGGCCGGCGACATCGAATCCCGTCTCGAACGCCACCTCCAGCCGGCTTTCCAGCAGGGCCAGCGACAGGTCCGCCTGCGCCGGGGCGGGCAGGGCCAGGGCGAAGCGATCGCCGCCGAAGCGGCTGACGGCCACGGCTTCGGGGAAATTGGCCACCAAACGGTGCCCAACGGCACGCAGCAGGGCGTCCGCCACCTGGAAGCCCAGGCGCGCGTTGATGAAGTGGAACTGGTCCAGGTCCAGCAGGATGACCACCAGGTTCTGGCCGGACGCCGCCCGGTCCAACGCCGCGATGAAGCCGGCGCGGTTGGGCAGGGCGGTCAGGGGATCGGTGAAGGCGACGGACCGCAGGTGCTCGAACAGGGTCGCCGTTTCGAAGCCCAGCGCCACGTTGATGGTGAACAGGCGCACCAGGTCGCGCTTCTGCTCGTCCACCGGCGTGGGGGTGGACATGTAGATGGCCGCCGGGTGGGCACTGCCCGATTGCAGGTACAGGATGTCGCCGCCCCGGCTCTTGAACCCCTCGCGGCGGGAGAACGCCTCCAGCAAGGCGGCCTCGATCTCCACATTGCCCAGGCTGGCCAGGGGCTTGCGGATGTGGCCGGCGAAACGGCCGGCGGCGGCCACGATGACGGGGCCGTCCACCGTGCCCTGGGCGCACAACAGGCCCTCAGGCTCCATGCCCATCTGGGCGGCCAGCTGGATCAGGACACCGGCGCTGAACTCGTTCAGGCTGCGCTCGCTGAACAGGTCGGCGGAGGCCTTGATCACCTGCTCCAGCCCCCGGCGGTGCCGGTCCAAGGCCACGATCTGCTCATAAGACCTGAGGGCGGTGATGATGCTGGAGGCCAGGCGGGTGACCGTCAGCTCGGTCTTGGCCTTGTAATCGTTGATGTCGTATTGGCGGATGACCTCCAGCTCGGGGGCATAGCCCGGCTGGCCCGTGCGCAGCACGATGCGCACCTGGTCGTTGCGCAATTCCTCCCGGATGCGGCGGACCAGATCCAGGCCGGCGCGTTCATCCTCCATCACCACGTCCAGCAACACGACGGCGATGTCGGGCGTGCCGGCCAGATACTCGAACGCCTCCCAGGCGGTGTAGCAGCTGTCCAGCGTCAGCGGCCGGCCGCGAAAATCCATGCCCTCCAGCGCCAGGCGGGTGGCCAGGTGCACCTGCTCGTCATCGTCGACAACCAGGATGCGCCAGCCCGGCCCGCTTTGCCGGGCAGTCCCCCGGTCATCCTCGATATGGATCAGGGCTTCAGCCGGGTTCGCCATCAGCCGGGTTCTCCCGGTGAGGCCGGCGGCGTGTCGTCGGCGGTGTGCGGCGCCATCAGGGGTACCGTCAGCGTCACGGTCGTCCCCTCACCGGGCTTGGAGGCCACGGCGATGGCCCCGCCCAGGATGCCCGTGACGATGTTGTAGACGATATGCATGCCCAGGCCCGATCCCCCTTGGCCCATCTTGGTGGTGAAAAACGGTTCGAACAAGCGTCGCCGTACATCCTCGCCCATCCCGCCGCCGTTGTCCTGCACGCGCAGGGTTACATCCCGCGCGTTGCGGCTGGCCTCTATGCGCAGCAGCTGCCCCGTGGTCTGGCGTTCCCGCGCTGGCAGTGCCGCGTCGAAGGCGTGGAGTTCCGCGTTTTGGATCAGGTTGGTCAACACCTGGCCCAGGGGACCGGGGTAGCTGTCCAGGTCGATGCCATCCGGGATGGTGGTCTCTACCCTGAAAGAGGCGCGCCGCAGCATGGGGCCCAGTGTGGTCAGGGTGTCGGAAACCATCTCGCCCAGGTTGAAGCGGCGGCGCTGGGAACTGGCGCGGTCCACCGCCACCTGCTTGAAGTGCTGCACCAGGGTGGTTGCGCGGTCCAGGTTGCGCTCCAGCAGGTCGGTGCTGTCACGCGCCACACGGGCGAAGCGGTCCACCGTGCTCTGCCGCAGTTGCCCGGCCTCGATGGCCGCCAGAAAGCGCTTGGTCTCCAGCGCCAGGGTGCTGCTGGCGCTGACGGCCACGCCTAAGGGGGAGTTCACCTCGTGCGCCACCCCGGCGACCAGGGACCCCAGGGCGGCCAGCTTCTCCGATTCCACCAACTGGTCCTGCAGCTGGCGCAGCGTGGCCAGGTTGGTCTCCGCCTCGGTCTTGGCGGCGGACAGGGACTGCGCCTCATTGGTGCGGGCGGCGATCAACCGGTCGCGCTCCGCGCTCTTGTCACGCAGCACGGCCAGGGCCGCCGCCAGGCCGGCGATCTCGTCCCGCCGGTCGGTGCAGGGCAGGGGATGGTCGTAACGGCCTTGGGCGAAGGCCTCGGTGGCCAGGGTCATGGCCTGGATGGGGGCCGCGATGGTACGGATGGCCAGCCAGGCCAGGGCGGCGCCCGCCACCACCGCCAGGCCGATGGCGGACCACAGCAGCGCGCGCGTAGCGGCATAGATGGCGTTGCCTTCGCGGGCCGTGGCCCGACCCTGGTTCACGTTGAAGGCCAGGTCGCGCAGGATGGCGTCGGTCGCCTGGGTATCGGCATCCCGCAGCGGCCCGTTGTAAAGGGCGATGGCCTCGTCCCGGTTATGCTCCAGCACCAGGTCGCGCAGGCGCATCTGGTACTGCTGTCCGGCGGCCCAGGCTTGGTCGAAGGCGTGCAGGCGCTGTTCGTCCTCCGTGTTCATCACGATATATTGCTGATAGTCGCGGCGCGCGATCTCCACATCCTGGTTGCGCTGGTCCAGCGCCTGCAGGCTGCGTTCCAGGTCGGCCTCGGGGGCGAACAGCAGCCGTGCTTCCGCCAGGCGATGGCTTTTGATGGCCGAGATCATCTGCCCGTTCACGGCCGTGCTGGGCAGCCAGTTGTCCCGGATGACGGCCGCCTTGTCGTTGAGCGCGCCCAGCCGGTCCATGGCCAGCCCGCCCACCAGCGCCACGCCCAGGGTTAGCAGGCCAAAAGCCAGCAGAAGGCGCAGCCGCACGGTCAACCCGCCGGCGGTGCGCGCGATCCGGTTGGACAAGTCGGCCGGGGGCAGGAGCGGGGCGGTGGCGACCATGTCCGCCGTTCCCATTTCAAGCGACCGGGGGCCGGAGGACTGTGCCATGAGCCATGCTTCCGCTTGCGATTCGCCGTCGGGCCAATCCCGGCATCTGGGCCTTGCATGTCCGGGCGGCAACCGCTGCCCAGGCGGCGCCCCGGCTGGGAAAAGACACGTTATCCCCTTAGCTTAACGTCTGCCATTGGCGGTGGACAGGGGCCTGGCTCTATCCTCCGGTACAGGACGGCGGCGGGCAAGAGTGCGAAAGAGGGGGCGGTGGCGCGATCCGCGCAAAAGAAAAGGGCCGCCCGGCTGGACGGCCCTTTCCCGATAGGAGGCTTCCCGGGGGCAGCTGATCCAATCAGACGGAGTAGTACATCTTGTATTCGATGGGGTGCGGCGAGGTTTCGAACGCCAGCACTTCTTCCATCTTCAGGTCGATGTAGCTGTTGATGAAGTCCTCGGTGAAGACATCGCCCTTCTTCAGGAAGGCGTTGTCGGCGGCCAGGGACTCCAGGGCCTCACGCAGCGAACGGCAGACGGTCGGCACTTCCTTCAGCTCTTCCGGCGGCAGGTCGTACAGGTTCTTGTCCATCGCGTCGCCGGGGTGGATCTTGTTCTGGATGCCATCCAGGCCGGCCATCAGCATGGCGGCGAACGCCAGGTAGGGGTTCGCACCCGGGTCCGGGAAGCGGACTTCGACGCGCTTGCCCTTCGGGCTGTTCACGAACGGGATGCGGCAGGAGGCCGACCGGTTGCGCGAGGAGTAGGCCAGCAGCACCGGCGCCTCGTAGCCCGGGACCAGGCGCTTGTAGCTGTTGGTCAGCGGGTTGGTGAAGGCGTTCAGGGCGCGGGCGTGCTTGATGATGCCGCCGATATAGTACAGGGCGGTCTCGGACAGGTCGGCATAGCCGGAACCCGCGAACAGGGGCTTGCCGTCCTTCCAGATGGACTGGTGGCAGTGCATGCCCGAACCGTTGTCGCCGAACACCGGCTTCGGCATGAACGTGGCGGTCTTGCCGTAGGCGTGGGCGACGTTGTGCACCACGTACTTAAAGATCTGCATGGTGTCGGCCATGCTGACCAGGGTGCCGAACTTGATGCCCAGTTCGTGCTGCGAGGCGGCCACCTCGTGGTGGTGCTTCTCGACCTCGACGCCCATGTCGGCCATCACGGTCACCATCTCGGCGCGCAGGTCCTGGCCGGCGTCGATCGGGGCGACCGGGAAGTAGCCGCCCTTGACGGCCGGCCGGTGGCCCAGGTTGCCTTCCGGATAAGCCTTGCCGGAGGTGTAGGGGCCTTCCTCGCTGTCGAACTCGTACATGACGCGGTTCATCGAGACTTCGAACTTCACGTCGTCGAACACGAAGAACTCGGCCTCGGGGCCGAAATAGGCGGTGTCGCCGATGCCGGCGCTGGCCATGTAGTTCTCAGCGGCCTTGGCGATGGAGCGCGGGTCACGCTTGTAGGGCTGGCCGGTGGAGGGCTCCAGCACGTCGCAGAACACGGTCAGCAGCGGCTGGGCGGCGAACGGATCCAGGACGGCGGTGGCGGGGTCGGGCATCAGGATCATGTCCGACTCGTTGATGGCCTTCCAACCGGCGATCGACGACCCGTCGAACATCACGCCGTCGGTGAACATCTCCTCGTTCACGGTGCTGATGTGCTGGGCGGTGTGCTGCAGCTTGCCGCGCGGATCGGTGAAACGGAAATCGACGTACTTGACGTCGTGCTCCTTAACCAGGTCGAAGAACTTCGCGATATCGGACATCTTGATGGGTTCCCTAAAGTTCTGGGAGATGTTGGGTGACTACTGACTTCGCGTGCATGGGCGGGAACATCGCTGCGCCCCCCATCCCATAATGTTCCGGCGCCTTGGGTTACTCCCATCCCGGGCCGCCAGCCCCAAACGTATGATCAATGATCGATGACCATTGATATCCCGGACGGCAACGCGCCCCGCCGTTTCCGTCCATGCCACCCGGTGCGGGGCGGCATCCGGCGAACCGGCGTCAGACCGCGTCCGGCCCCCGTTCGCCGGTGCGGATGCGGATGACATCCTCCACGGGGGTCACGAAAATCTTGCCGTCGCCGATGCGGCCGGTATGCGCCGCCTGCTGGATGGCCTCAATGGCACGATCGACCAGCTGATCGTCCATCACGATCTCGATCTTCACCTTGGGCAGGAAGTCCACGACATACTCCGCGCCGCGATACAGCTCGGTATGGCCCTTCTGCCGGCCGAAGCCCTTCGCCTCGGTCACGGTGATGCCCTTGATGCCGACTTCGTGCAGCGCTTCCTTCACCTCGTCCAGCTTGAACGGTTTGATGATGGCTTCGATCTTTTTCATCGCTTACGGCCACGCCTTCGCTTCAAGGGCGGGGGATGGTCGGCGTCGGTGCCGGGACTGCGGGGCCCAACGGGGCTGCATGCCTGGAAACTGATGCCGGAAACCCCCCACGATTTTCAATTCGGTGTTTGGCCCATAGACAACACGGGTGGGGCACAACCCGCAACAGGCGTCGCCGCCCCCATGTGGCCCGGCCAGACCGGGGCAACAGGATAGCACGCCCCATGCCAACCCGGCGGATGGGGCGCGCCCGGCCCTCCAGCCCCGGCGGCCCCAACGTATGCGCGCTTCTTGTGCAAACAACAGCACAAAATTTAGCCAACAGCCCGCATTTTGTCCTTTTGGCTGCCGAGCTGGTCGATTTGGGGGGGTGCCACTGCCTCGATTGCAGCCTATCGCGGGACGCGACCCCGGCATGTGAAGATTATTTTATCAGAGTGCTTGACGGGGTGGGGGCAGGTGGTGCAGAAACCCGCCTCACGGCGGCGGTGGTAGCTCAGCTGGTAGAGCTCTCGGTTGTGGTCCGAGCGGTCGTGGGTTCGAGTCCCATCCATCGCCCCATCCTCCTTATACTATGTATAAGGATAGCAAAGGCGCCCTCACCGGGCGCCTTTCTGCTTTTCCGGATCCTTTCACCATGCGGCGGCGCTAGACTGCCCGCACGACAGGCAATCCGGGCGGCGCGCCATGACCTTCAGCTTCGACGACGTCCGCGCCCAGGCCCTGGCTTGGCCCGGCGTGGAGGATGGCACCTCCTATGGCACGCCAGCGCTGAAGGTGCGCGGCAAGCTCCTGGCCCGCCTGCGCGAGGATGGCGACACCCTGGTCGTCACCGGCGTGGACACGGACGAGCGCGCCCTGCTGATGGCTATCGAGCCGGCCGTCTATCATCTGACCAACCATTATGTGGGCTGGCCCATCGTGCTGGCGCGCTTGTCCGCCATCCCCGACCAGGGCTCTTTGGACAAGGTGATGGGCCTGCTGCACCGCCAATGGCGCGCGGTGGCGCCCAAGACCCTGGTGCGGCGGTTCGACGCGGCCGGTTCGGCATAGCCGGATCCGCGGACGAGGTCAGTGCCCGCCGCAGCTGCCACCCCCACACCCGCCATGGCCGCCACATCCGCCGTGCCCGCCGCCGCAATGGCCATGCCCGTCCCCGCCGCCATGATGATGGCCTTGGCTGCCGCCACCGTCCCCGCCGGTGGAGGACGGGTCGGTCGCGCCGCCGCCGTCACTCCGCGTCTTGCTCACCCAGGCCACAGCCAGGGGGCTGGGTGCCGGCCATGCTGACGGATCGGGTGCCCCGTAGCATTCCTTGTAGGCGATCCAGGTGCGGGCATAAGCCTCCGCGCTACCGGCGCCGACATGATGATGGATGAAGCGGCCGGCGGAGGCCTGGCAGTAGGCGGCATAAAGGGCGGTGCACAACACCAGCTCATGCCAATAGTCATCGACCAGGCTGTCGGGCGCGCCCAAGGGCTGCTGCGCCGCCCATCCCGGCGGAGCGGCCATCAGGCCGAAATATCGCCGGAACTCCATTTCCCAGAAAGCGGCGCCGGCGGCGTCCAGATCGTGGCGTTTGCGGAAGCGCTCCGTCGCCAGGGAGAGGTCGTGGACGAACACGGCCCGCAGGCGTTTTTGTCGTTTATTGAGAAGGTGGCCGCCCCAGGCGGCGATGGTGGCCCAACTGGCCAGGATCAGCGTACCCGGTCCCCAAATGGCGGACATAAGCCCTCGACGGGTGGTTGCGGACGGCGCCATTGTACTTGGGAAATCCCGTTGCCGCCAGCGAGGCGTTGTCTTGCCGCCGCCGGCATCAACCCCTGGTCGTTCAATCGCCCGAGTGTCCGCCCATGGTTCCGACCGCCGCTTCCGCCCGCGCCCTGCTGTCCGTGGCCCACATGCGTGCCGCCGATGCCGCCGCCATCGCGGGAGGTGTGCCGGGCATCACCTTGATGGAGCATGCGGGCCGCGCGGTGGCCGGCGTGGTGATGGCGCGCTTCGGCCTGGGTCCGGTAACGGTGCTGTGCGGGCCGGGCAACAATGGCGGCGACGGATTCGTGGCGGCCCGCCATCTGGCCGCCGCTGGCTGGCCCGTGCGCTTGGCGCTGCTGGGTGATCTGGATCGGCTGACGGGTGATGCGGCCCTGGCGGCGGCCGATTGGGTGGAGATCTGGGGGCGGGACTCGGTGCTGGAGGCCGTACCCGCCGTGCTGGCCGGGGCGACGGTGGTGATCGACGCCCTGTTCGGCGTGGGGTTGTCGCGCCCCCTGGGCGGCAGGGCGGCGGAACTGGTGGCCGCCATGGCGGATGCGCGCCGGGGCGGGGCCGTCGTGCTGGCGGTGGACGTGCCCAGCGGCCTGGACGCCGATACCGGCGCGCCGGTGGGCGACGTGATGGTCCGGGCTGACGTCACCGTCACCTTTTTCCGCAAAAAGCCGGGGCATCTGCTGTTGCCCGGCCGCGTGGCCTGCGGCGCCACCATCGTGGCCGACATCGGCATTCCCGATGCCGTGCTGGCGGACCCGGCGGTGGCCACGGACGCGTGGGAGAACGGGCCGGCCTTGTTCGCCGGCCACCTGCCGCACCCCCGCATCGATGATCATAAGTATAGGCGGGGCCACGCGCTGGTGCTGGGCGGGGCGGTCATGACCGGGGCGGCGCGTCTGGCGGCACGCGCCGCGCAGCGGGCCGGCGCCGGCCTGGTGACGGTGGCCAGCCCGCCCGCGGCGGAGCTGATCTATCGTCTCTCCAGCCCCAGCCAGATCGTGCGCCCCATAGCGGACCTGCACGCCGCCAAGGCGATCCTGGCCGATCCGCGTATCACGGCCGCCGTGCTGGGTCCGGGCGCCGGCACGGACGACGATGGCCAGGCGCTGCTGCGGGCCCTGGTCGCCGCCGCCGGTCGGCGCCAGGGCGATTCGGTGGGCGCCGGCCCAGTGGATACCGGCTCAGGGGGCGCCGGCTTCGGCCTCGTCCTGGACGCCGACATCTTCACAGCCTTCGCCGGTCAAGCGGACGCGCTGGGGGCTCATCTGGCGGGCCGGGTGGTGCTGACCCCGCACGAGGGCGAATTCGCCCGCCTGTTCGGGGCCGGGCATGCCGCACTGGCGGGGGATAAGCTGACGCGCGCCCGGCTCGCCGCCCGCCACCTGGGCGCGGTCATCTTGCTGAAAGGGCCGGACACGGTCATCGCCCACCCCGATGGCCGCGCCGCCATCGAGGCCGGCGGCCCGCCCACCCTGGCCACCGCCGGGTCGGGCGACGTCCTGGCGGGCCTGTGCCTGGGCCTGCTGGCCGGCGGCATGGACGCCTGGCATGCCGCTTCGGCCGCCGCCTGGCTGCATGCCCAGGCCGCCCTGCGCTTCGGTCCCGGCCTGGTGGCCGAGGACTTGCCAGAACAGGTGCCAGCCCTGTTGGCGGACTTGGCGGTGGCGTGACGGCGAGGCGGGCGATGAGATACCAAATAAAAATACTATAAAATTGCAGATAAGCCTGCGGGCATTCACGTCGCCGACTACGCTCTCCCCTTTCGCGCAGACCAACCGCCGCAGCCTGCCACGGCCGGAATATTTAAAATGCCATATTTGCCATATGGCAAAAGCATTGCCCGCACTAAAACAATGGGATACTCTTGATATAGATTGAAACTGCTTCGCGGCATTTGCCCCCGATCAGGGGCGTGACTGGCCGGCGCAATAACCATTTCCACCCCCACTGGGCTTCCGGCACTCGTATCTGGTCCGGCCTGGGAAGGGTCAGCTTCCCGAAGTATTGGGAACTGGGGGAATGGCGCGGGCCCATGTCGAGATATCGCGGGCGGGGCAAGGCGACGGGGCCTTTATCCCGAACGTCTGGCGTCGGCGCCAATAAACGCCCTGTTCATTGGGCGGAGTGCCGGGCCTGCTTTATTAGGGGGGCGAGTGTGGGCTTCTCTCTGTTCCGCCGGTCGCGCCTGGACGACCCGTTGCAGGTTGGCGCGCAGTATCGTCGGGTCGTTTCCGGCAGCGTGACGGAAACGGCGGAGGTTTTGACCATCACCACAGACAGTTTCCACATTCCGCACGTGCGTTTCATGGTGCGCAACAACCTGCCCGAGGGCAGCTGCGCCCCGGACCAGCGCACCCTGTCGGCCGAAAGCTTCAGCCGCCTGTTCAACGAGCGGGTCGCCAGCTGACGGTCATCCCCTGCCCGGTGGGCTCACGCCCCTTCCTGCGACAGGATGCTTTACAACCCGGCCCCACCCAGGGCCGGCACCCGCCAGGTCATCCCCAGGCCGGCGGTGGACGGTGGCGGGACCGCCCCGCCGAACCGCCGTGTGTCCCTGACCGGAGGTGGTAGTCCCCGGGAACGGCCTGGAATAGTTGGTGGAATCCCCCATATCGTCCCTCTGGGCCACTCTCGTAGATGGCCAGGCCGGCTGGTATTTCGCCATACCGGTATGCCTCCGAAGGCGTGTCAGGGACGGTCGGTATGGGATGGAAAGACGCGATACCCTCTAAGGCGGCTCCGGCGCGGCCGGCACCCATTCCGGCAGCGCCCCCCGCCCCCGTTCCATTCCCCCCCGTCACCTTCACCGGGCCCGTGGGTGACCTGGTGGATCTGGTCCAGGCCTTGTCCTTTTGCCGCGACGTGCCCAGCGTCATGGCCGTGGTGCGCATGGCGGCCAGGGCGCTGAGCGGCGCCGACGGCGTCACCTTCGTCCTGCGGGATGGCGAGCTGTGCCACTACGCGGATGAGGATGCCATCGGCCCGCTGTGGAAGGGCCGGCGCTTCCCCCTGTCCACCTGCATTTCCGGCTGGGTCATGCTGAACCGCCAGCCGGCGGTCATTCCCGACATCTACCGGGATGATCGCATCCCCCATGACGCCTATCGCCCCACCTTTGTGAAAAGCCTGGTGATGGTGCCGGTGCGCACAGATGAGCCGGTGGCCGCCATCGGCGCCTATTGGGCGACGGTGCGCATGCCGAAGGCGGAAGAGGTGGCGTTGCTGCAGGCGGTTGCCCATTCCACCGCCGTGGCCCTGACCAATGTCCAGCTTTATGAGTCGCTGCGCGCCGCCGTGGCCGAAAGCCAGGCGCGGGCGGAGGAGGCGGAAAGGGCCAATCGCGCCAAGTCCGTCTTCCTGGCCGCGATCAGCCATGATCTGCGCCAACCGCTGCAGACCATGCGGCTTTATCACAACATGCTGAACGAGCGGGCGGCCAACGGCCGCGCCACCACCGCCACGGCGGCCGGCGGTGGCGGCGGTTCCAGCCCCGCGCCCGCCAACGGTCTGGCCAACGCGCTGGACCGCAAGCTCATCGGCGGTATGGGCGAGGCGTTGTCGGCGGGGGAGGAGCTGCTGCGCGCCCTGCTGGACGTGTCGGTGCTGGACGCCGGCACGGTGGCGGCGAACCCGCAGCGCTTCGGTCTGGAGGCGACGCTGGCCGGCCTGGTCAGCGCCGTCCGGGGCGATGCCGAGAAGGCGGGGGTTGAGATCCGCCTGCGCAACGCTGCGAAGACCGGCCCGCAGGCGGCGCTGGAGGAGGCGGACACCGACCCCGTCCTGCTGAAATGTATCCTGCGCAACCTGCTGACCAACGCCATCCGCTACACCGGCCGGGGCGGGCGCGTCCTGGTTTCCACCCGCCGCCGAGGCAGATCCATGCTGGTCCAGGTGTGGGACACGGGCGTGGGCATTTCCGCCGATCAGTTGGACACGGTGTTCGAAGATTTCGTCCAACTGGGGAATCCCGAGCGGGACCGGACCAAGGGCCTGGGACTGGGGCTGGGCATCGTCCGCCGCATGGCCCGCTTGCTGGGCACCACCGTCACCGTGCGCTCCGTTCCCGGCCGCGGCTCGGTCTTCTCCGTCCTGGTGCCTTGTGTGCCCACGGCGCCGGCTGTGGGGGCCCCGGCCACGGCCACCCCGGACAGCCTGGTGGCCTTTCCCCGCGACGGCCAGCGCCCGGCCCAGCGCGAGCGCGACCCGAGGACCATCCTGGCGGTGGAGGACGATGCCCTGCAGCGCATGGCGTTGGGCGCCATCATCGAGAGCTGGGGCTATCGCGTCATCACCGCTGCCGGGTCCGACGACGCCATGGCGGCCGTGCGCGACGCCGTGCGCCTACCGGGCCTGGTGATCAGCGACTTCCGCCTGCCCGGTCCCCTCAACGGTGTGCAGCTGGTGGCCCGTTTGGGCAACGAGGTACGGCGCCATCTGCCCGGCATCATCGTCACCGGCGACACCGATCCCGCCCGCATCCAGGAGGCGTCGGCCACCGGCTGCGTCCTGATTCACAAGCCCTACTTGCCCGAGGTCCTGCGCGCCGCCATCGAGGAGGCGATGCGCGGGGGGGACGAGGGCGGGGCCCGGAGTGATGGCCAGGTGGGGGCGCTGGACGCCTGAGGGTCTCGCTTGCGGCGAAACGGCGTCAAAACTTTCAAGGGGCAAATTTTTAAATACCAGACTTCAGGCCCGGCGCGGCCGGGTCTATAACCCTGGGCAACGATCGGGCGCCGCTTCCCCCTCGCGGTGGCGCGCGCCCCACCTTAGGGAAGAACCACGGTATGCCCGACGCCGCCTCGACCGTTATGGCCGCCTCCGCCGACAAGATCCGCCTGCTGGAGGCGCTGGAGCGCAAGGTGCTCTGGCTGTCGGCCTGGACCATCCACAACGCCAATCACGTCCGCCCCTCGCGCGACGGGTTGAAGGTGGGCGGCCACCAGGCCTCCAGCGCCTCGTTGGCCAGCATCATGACGGCGCTGTACTTCGACGTGCTGCGGCCGCAGGACCGGGTGGCGGTGAAGCCGCACGCCAGTCCCGTTTTCCACGCCATCCAGTACATGCTGGGCCGCCAGACGCGGGACAAGCTGGAGCGCTTCCGCGCCCTGGGCGGCGCCCAGAGCTACCCCTCGCGCACCAAGGACACCGACGACGTGGACTTCTCCACCGGTTCCGTCGGCCTGGGCGTGGCGGTCACCGCCTTCGCCTCGCTGGTGCAGGACTATGTGCGCCTGAAGGGCCTGTCGGACCAGCCGGAAGGGCGCATGGTCGCCCTGGTGGGCGATGCCGAGATGGACGAGGGCAACGTCTTCGAAGCCATGCTGGAGGGCTGGAAGCACGATCTGCGCAACACCTGGTGGATCATCGATTATAACCGCCAGAGCCTGGACAGCGTGGTGTCGGACCGGCTGTGGGTGCCCATCGAGGGCATGTTCCGCTCCCTGGACTGGAACGTGCAGATCCTGAAGTACGGCAAGAAGCTGGAGGCCGCGTTCGCGCAGGAGGGCGGCGACGCCCTGCGCCAGTGGATCGACACCTGCCCCAACCAGCTCTACTCCGCCCTGACTTTCAAGGGCGGGGCCGCCTGGCGTGAGGCGCTGACCCACGATTTGGGAGACACCCGCGGCATCCGTCACATCCTGGACGCCCATGACGACGCGGCCCTGGGCACCCTTATGACCAATCTGGCGGGCCATGACCTGCCCACCCTGCTGGAAACCTTCCACGGCACCACCGACGACCGCCCGGCCTGTTTCATCGCCTACACGGTCAAGGGCCGGGGCTTGCCCTTCCAGGGGCACAAGGACAACCATTCCGGCCTGATGAACCCGGACCAGATGGCCGCCTTCAAGGCCGCCTGCGGGCTGAAGGACGGCCAGGAATGGGACCGCCACGCCGGCCTGGACATTGATCCGGCGGCGCTGGACGCCTTCCTGGACAGTGTGCCCTTCGCCCAGGGTACCGGTCCGGGTAAGGCGAGCCGCCGCCTGAAGGGGGCCGCCATCCCGGTGCCGTCCGCCCTGGCGGTGGACCTGGGCGCCCGCATGTCGACGCAGGAGGGTTTCGGCAAGATTTTGGGTGAGATCGCCAAGGGCGATGATGACCTGGCGGCCCGCATCGTCACCACCTCCCCCGACGTCACCGTGTCCACCAACCTTGGCCCCTGGGTGAATCGGCGCGGCCTGTTCGCGAGGCATGAGACGCAGGACATCTTCCGCGAACAGAAGGTGGTCTCCGCCCAGCGCTGGCAGGGCGCGCCCAGCGGCCAGCACATCGAGCTGGGCATCGCCGAGCACAACCTGTTCCTCATGCTGGCGGCCCTGGGCCTCAGCCATGACCTGTTCGGCGCCCGGCTGCTGCCCATCGGCACGCTCTACGACCCCTTCATCAAGCGCGGCCTGGACGCCATGAACTACGCGGCCTACCAGGACGCCCGCTTCATGGTGGTCGCCACCCCGTCGGGCGTCACCCTGGCGCCGGAGGGTGGGGCGCACCAGTCCATCGCCACGCCGCTGATCGGCATGGGCCTGCCCAACGTCTCCAGCTATGAGCCCGCCTATGTCGATGAACTGGCGGCCATCATGGCCTGGGGCTTCGACCATATGCAGCGGCCGGACGGCGGCTCCCTCTACCTACGCCTGACCACCCGCCAGGTGGACCAGCCGAAGCGGGGCCAGGGGCGCGAGCAGGGACTGGACCGCGACGCCGTCATCGCGGGCGGGTACTGGCTGCGCCCGCCGGCGCCGGACGCGGAGTTCGCCATTGTCTATTGCGGCGCCCTGGCGCCCGAGGCGCTGGAGGCCCATGCCCAGGTGCTGGAGGATTGCCCCGGTGCCGGCCTGCTGGCGGTGACCTCGCCGGACCGGCTGCACGCCGGCTGGACGGCGGCGCAACGGGAGGGCCGGGGTGGGGACGCCCATGTCCACCGCCTGCTGTCGGCCCTGCCGGCTGGTGCCAAGCTGGTGACCGTCATTGACGGCCACCCCGCCACCCTGTCCTGGCTGGGCTCCGTGCGCGGCCAGACCGTGGCGGCCCTGGGGGTGGAGACGTTCGGCCAGTCCGCCGACATCCCCGACCTCTACAGGGTCCAGGGCCTGGACGCCGACGCCATCGTGGACGCGTGCGCCAAGGTGCTTTTGGGCTGATCCCGCGACCCAGCCACCGGCATGAACCTTCATGCCGGTGGTGGCCCGCGGTCGACGCTTGACGGCGGCTAAGCCCTCAGAACTCCCCCAGTGCCCTGATCTGGGTCCCGTCTTCCGTGAAGTTCTCCGGCGCCAGCCAAGCCGCCAGGCGCTGGCGGCGCGCGGGCCATTCCGCGTCCAGAATGGAAAAGACATTGCTGTCCCAGTTGCGACCCTTCAGCCACAGCGTCTGTCGCAGCAACCCTTCATGGGTGAAGCCGTAGCGCAGCGCCGCCTTGATGGAGGCGACGTTGGGCGGGCCGCAGCGCCATTCCAGGCGGCGATAGCCCCCCTGGCCGGCCCCTTGGCCCAGCGCATAGTCGATCAGCAGGAACACGCCCTCCGTCCCGGTCACCTTGCGGCTGAGGAGGGGGCCGTAGACCAGGCCCATCTCCACAGTGCCCATGTCGGGGTTGGCGTTCAGCAGCAGCAGCAGGCCGGCGGCCGCCGGCGCGCCGCCCGTCTTGTCCATCACCGCGTACATGGTCTGCCCCGGCCGGGGCAGGCGGTCGCGCAGCCATTGGGTGAAGGCCGCCTGGTCCGCGAAGGGGCCGCCGGGAATGTGGTCCCACAGGCCGGCGTGCTGGCCGATCGCCAGCCAAAGCCCCTGCGCGTGACGGTCCAGGTCGATCCGCTCCAAATCCACCGTGCGGCCGGCCAGCCGGTCGGCGGTCAGGGCGGGGCGGGGCAGGTTGGGGGTGAGGGACGGCGGCGATGGGGTGGTCATGGCGGCGGCGGTCATGCGGCGGGGAACCTCGGTTGGCGCGGGTTGTCCTTGGGGAAGTACAGCATAACAAGCACTTCGTTGCCGCCGATAGCCGGCTTCATGGGGTGATTCGTCCATGAACTCCGGAATGACCGCTGCTTTCGGTCTGGCCGGCGGGGCTGACCGGTGGGCGGGGCCGGCGGCGCTCGGCCCTTTGATAGGGCCCACCCCTGGCCTAGATTCCTATTTACGCGGGTGCGCGGGTGCTATAGATCGGACGGCGCCTGGAAGGGTCCGGGCGCTATTTCCATGCCTATTCCCCATTGGCGCCGCCGGCGTCGGCGGGGGCGGGCTTCTGGGAACGGGGCGTCCAAGCGATCCTAGAACCGGGTTTGGCCGCGGGCGTGGCGGAACTGGTAGACGCGCCGGATTTAGGTTCCGGTGACGAAAGTCGTGGGGGTTCGAGTCCCTTCGCCCGCACCAAGCACGAGATATCAACCCAACCGCCCGTGGTCCGTCCGGCCCCGGGCACCCAGGGGCCGGGAATGCCGGCATCCGGGGCCGATCAAAGAGACAGGTTCGAATAGTCCCATGAACATCACCGAGACCAGCACCGAAGGCCTGCGCCGCGAATACACGGTCGTCATCCCCGCCGCCGACGTGGCCGGCCGCGTGGACGCCCAGCTGAAGGAAATTGGCAAGACCGTGCGCATGCCGGGCTTCCGCCCGGGCAAGGTGCCGATGTCGGTGCTGAAGCAGCGCTATGGGCAGTCGGTGATGGGTGAAGTGCTGGACAAGGCCATGTCCGACAGCGCCGCCAAGGTGGTCGAGCAGCACAGCCTGCGTCCCGCCCTGCAGCCCAAGGTCGAGATCGTGAAGTTCGAGGTCGAGAGCGCCAGCGACCTGGAGTTCAAGCTGGCCTACGAAGTGCTGCCGGAATTCGAGCCCGCCGACCTCGGCGGCGTCGCCATCGAGAAGCCGGTGGTCGAGATCACCGACGAGCAGGTGGATGAGGCCGTGGGTCGCATCGCCGCCGGCCGCAAGACCTCCGCGCCGCTGACCGAGGACCGTCCGGCCGCCAAGGGCGACATCGTCGTCATCGACTTCGACGGTTCGGTCGACGGTGAGAAGCGTCCGGGCATGAAGGGCGAGGGCCATGAGCTGGAGCTGGGCTCCGGCAGCTTCATCGACACCTTCGAGGAGCAGCTGGAGGGCACCCGCGCCGGTGACCACCGCACCGTCAACGTCACCTTCCCCGAGGGCTACCACGCCGCCGAGCTGGCCGGTAAGGCCGCCGTGTTCGAGGTGGACGTGAAGGAAGTGAAGCAGGCGGTCGAGGCGACTATCGACGACGAGTTCGCCAAGGGCCTGGGCTTCGACGACCTGGCTGCGCTGAAGACCGTGATCCGGGACCGCCTGGGTGGCGACTACACCGTCATGAGCCGCCTGCGCGCCAAGCGCGCCCTGCTGGACCAGCTGGCCGAGCTGCACAGCTTCGAGGTGCCGCAGGGCATGGTGGACATCGAGTTCGACCAGATCTGGAAGCGCCTGCAGGACGAGCTGAAGGCCGGCGACGCCGGTGAAGACGCCGGCAAGGACGAGGAGGAACTCCGGAAGGAGTACCGCGACATCGCCGTCCGGCGTGTTCGTTTGGGCCTGGTCCTTTCCGAGATCGGTCAGAAGAACAATATAACGGTGGCGAGGGAAGAGCTGAACCAGGCCGTGCTGGCCGAGGTGCGGCGCTACCCGGGCCAGGAGCGTGAGGTTTTCGACTTCTTCAAGAACAACCCCCAGGCGGTGGAAAGCCTGCGGGCCCCGGTTTTTGAAGACAAGGTTGTCGACTTCATCCTGGGACAGGTTAAGGTGACGGAGAAGCCCGTGTCGGCTGAAGAGCTGATGCAGGACCCCGATGAGGAAGAGGCGGCCTAAGGTCGCGTCTCCCGTCTTCGGTTTCTGACGGGCCTCGGTATTCAAACG
This sequence comes from Nitrospirillum bahiense, assembly GCF_007828025.1. Classification (NCBI taxonomy): domain Bacteria; kingdom Pseudomonadati; phylum Pseudomonadota; class Alphaproteobacteria; order Rhodospirillales; family Azospirillaceae; genus Nitrospirillum; species Nitrospirillum bahiense. Next base: position 118,469 of record NZ_VITO01000006.1, on the reverse strand, counting down.
GAATGGGGGAGGGATCGTCCCTCCCCCGGACCGGCAACGGGCCCGGGGATGGCCCCCGGGTCGGACGCAGCGCTGGAGCAGGCATGATCGACTTTGAGCCGCAGATGAACACGCTGGTCCCCATGGTGGTCGAGCAGACCAACCGGGGTGAGCGCGCCTACGACATCTATTCGCGCCTGTTGAAGGAACGGATCATCTTCCTCGTCGGTGGCGTGAACGACGCGGTGTCCAGCCTGATCTGCGCCCAGCTTCTGTTCCTGGAAGCGGAAAACCCCACGAAGGAAATCTCCTTCTACATCAATTCGCCGGGCGGCATCGTCACCTCGGGCTTGGCGATCTACGACACCATGCAGTACATCCGCTGCCCGGTGGCGACCCTGTGCATCGGCCAGGCGGCCTCCATGGGCTCTCTGCTGCTGGCCGGCGGTTCCGACGGGCGGCGCTTCTCGCTGCCCAACAGCCGCATCATGATCCACCAGCCCTCGGGCGGCGCCCAGGGCCAGGCGGCGGACATCGAAATCCAGGCGCGCGAGATCCTGAAGATCCGGCATCGCCTCAACGAGATCTACGTGCGCCACACCGGCCAGCCGATCGACAAGATCGAGCGGGCGATGGAGCGTGACAACTTCATGACCGCGGACGAGGCCAAGGCGTTCGGTCTGATCGACGACGTCATCGCCACCCGTCCCGGCGCCGGTGGGACCGCCCAGGCGGCCTGAGGTGCCAACGGTTTAGCGTCCGGGCTCCGGCGGGATTAACCTTCCGCCGGAACGCCCCCACCGGGATACCCCGGTATGGGTGTTCGGACACGAAGAGACACACGGGGGGTTGAAAGCCCAGCGTTCCGTGGTGTTGAATGGGCAGGCAGTGGCGGGTGAGCGGTGTTTCATCCCCTTGTCCGCCGGCCGATCCCGGGAGGATCGGGCCCCGGTTCCGTCATCGTGATGGCTCCGGGTGACTGTCCCGGTGATGTACGGAGCTTTTATGACCAAGTCGACCGGCAGCGATTCGAAGAATACCCTCTACTGCTCCTTCTGCGGGAAGAGCCAGCACGAGGTGCGGAAGCTCATTGCCGGCCCCACGGTGTTCATCTGCGATGAATGCGTGGAATTGTGCATGGACATCATCCGCGAAGAGAACAAGACGACGCTGGTGAAGTCCCGCGACGGCGTTCCCACCCCGCGCGACATCTGCGCGGTGCTGGATGACTACGTTATCGGGCAGAGCCACGCCAAGCGCGTGCTCTCGGTCGCCGTGCACAACCACTACAAGCGGCTGGCACACGGCACCAAGCACAGCGACGTCGAACTGGCGAAGTCCAACATCCTGCTGATCGGCCCCACGGGCTGCGGCAAGACCCTGTTGGCCCAGACGCTGGCCCGCATCATCGACGTCCCCTTCACCATGGCCGACGCCACCACGCTGACCGAAGCCGGTTACGTGGGCGAGGACGTGGAGAACATCATCCTCAAGCTGCTGCAGGCCGCCGACTACAATGTCGAGCGGGCGCAGCGCGGCATCGTCTACATCGACGAGGTCGACAAGATCAGCCGCAAGTCCGACAACCCGTCCATCACCCGCGACGTGTCGGGCGAGGGCGTGCAGCAGGCCTTGCTGAAGATCATGGAAGGCACCGTCGCCTCCGTGCCGCCGCAGGGCGGGCGCAAGCATCCGCAGCAGGAATTCCTGCAGGTGGACACGACCAACATCCTGTTCATCTGCGGCGGCGCCTTCGCCGGCCTGGAGAAGATCATCGCCGCCCGCGGCAAGGGGACGTCCATCGGCTTCGGCGCCGATGTGAAGGGGCCGGACGACCGCCGCACCGGCGACGTGCTGCGCGAGGTGGAGCCTGAGGATCTGCTGAAGTTCGGCCTCATCCCGGAATTCGTCGGCCGTCTGCCCGTGGTGGCGACGCTGAACGACCTGGACGAGGAAGCGCTGATCGAGATCCTGACCAAGCCCAAGAATGCGCTGGTGAAGCAGTATCAGCGCCTGTTCGAGATGGAGGACGTGAAGCTGTCCTTCGCCGAGGAGGCCCTGAAGTCCATCGCCAACAAGGCCATTCAGCGCAAGACCGGCGCCCGTGGCCTGCGCTCCATCATGGAATCCATCCTGCTGGAGTCGATGTTCGATCTGCCGGGCCTGCAGGGCGTGGATGAGATCGTCATCAATGGCGAGGTGGTCGAGGGCCGCGCCCAGCCGCTGTACATCTATGCCGACCGCAAGGCGGAGGCCGCCCCCGTCGCCTGACGGGCCCCGTGCATCCGCGATAGCCAGTTCGGATAGTCTTGAGACCCGGGAAAACCCTGATCGTGGGGGTTTCCCGGGTTTTATTTTGCCTTCGCCGTATAATTGGTCCGGAATCCAGGCACTTGGGAACGCTCGAGGCCCAAATGCCGGGACACATGCTTGCAAAAGCGCGATTTTCCCGTCGCCCAGCCCTTCCGTAGCGCAGATTTCGTCGGGTTCAAGCCCTTGAAGGGGGGGGATCGGTGTGCCACGTTACCAGGGCGACCTCCCGACGCCGTGCCCATGACGGGGCGGCTGGTGGATGGCGGGCCAGGCCCATTACGGGCTGGCCGCTGAGATTCTGAGTGGAAGGTCAGATCTATGTTGGAAGCCACCCGAGGAACCCTTTACCCGGTCCTCCCCCTGCGCGACATCGTGGTGTTCCCGCACATGATCGTGCCCCTGTTCGTGGGGCGCGAAAAGTCGGTGCGCGCGCTGGAAGACGTGATGAAGGATGACAAGCAGATCCTGCTGGTCACCCAGAAGAACGCCGCCCAGGACGATCCCACGCCCGACGACATCTATTCCGTCGGCACCATCGGCACCGTGCTGCAGCTGCTGAAGCTGCCCGACGGAACGGTGAAGGTGCTGGTCGAAGGCGGGCAGCGCGCGCGCATCGTCAGTTTCGAGCGCAACGAGGACTTCTTCCAGGCCTATGCCGAGCCCATCGAGGAAAAGACGGGCGAAGCGCAGGAGGCGGAGGCCCTGGCCCGCGCCGCGGTGGCCCAGTTCGAACAGTACATCAAGCTGAACAAGAAGATCCCGCCGGAGGTCCTGGTCTCGGTCAACCAGATCGAGGAACCGGGCAAGCTGGCCGACACCATCGCTTCGCACCTGGCGCTGAAGATTCCGGAGAAGCAGCAGCTTCTGGAAGCGGCGACGGTGGGTGAGCGGCTGGAGAAGGTCTACGCCTTCATGGAAGGCGAGATCGGCGTGCTGCAGGTGGAAAAGCGCATCCGCAATCGCGTCAAGCGGCAGATGGAGAAGACCCAGCGCGAGTACTATCTGAACGAGCAGATGAAGGCCATCCAGAAGGAACTCGGCGAGTCCGAGGATGGCAAGGACGAGGTCGCCGAGCTCGAGGAACGCATCGCCAAGACCCGCTTCAGCAAGGAAGCCCGGGAAAAGGCGCTGGCCGAGGTCAAGAAGCTGCGGACCATGAGCCCCATGTCCGCCGAGGCGACCGTCGTGCGCAACTACCTGGATTGGATGCTGTCCATTCCGTGGAAGAAGCGCACCAAGGTGAAGAAGGACATCAAGGGGGCCGAGGCCATCCTGGATGCCGATCACTATGGTCTGGAGAAGGTCAAGGAGCGCATCCTGGAGTACTTGGCCGTGCAGCAGCGCATGGACAAGGTGAAGGGTCCCATCCTGTGCCTCGTCGGCCCGCCCGGCGTCGGCAAGACCTCGCTCGGCAAGTCCATCGCCAAGGCCACGGGCCGCAACTTCGTCCGCGTGTCGCTGGGCGGCGTGCGGGATGAGGCCGAGGTGCGCGGCCACCGCCGCACCTACATCGGCTCCATGCCCGGCAAGGTCATCCAGGGCATGAAGAAGGCGAAGTCGTCGAATCCGTTGTTCCTGCTGGACGAGATCGACAAGCTGGGCGCCGATTGGCGGGGCGACCCGTCCTCCGCCCTGCTGGAGGTTCTGGATCCCGAGCAGAACGGCACCTTCAACGATCACTACCTCGAGGTGGACTACGACCTCTCCGACGTGATGTTCGTCTGCACGGCCAACACCCTGCGCATGCCCCAGCCGCTGCTGGACCGCATGGAGGTGATCCGGCTGTCGGGCTACACCGAGGACGAGAAGATCGAGATCACCCGCGGCCACCTGATCGACAAGGAACTGAAGTCGCACGGCCTGAAGGCGGGCGAGTTCACCATCTCCGACGACGCGTTGCGCGACCTCATCCGCTACTACACCCGGGAAGCCGGCGTGCGCAGCCTGGAGCGTGAGATCGCCAACCTGGCCCGCAAGGCCATCAAGGAGATCCTGATGAAGGGGGTCGACAAGGTGTCGATCACCCGTCGCAACCTCGACAAGTATGCCGGCGTGCGCCGGTTCCACTATGGCGAGGCGGAGAAGGAGGATCTGGTGGGCTGCACCACCGGTCTTGCCTGGACCGAGGTGGGCGGCGAGTTGCTGACCATCGAGGCGGTGATGCTGCGCGGCAAGGGCCGCGTCACCACCACGGGCAAGCTGGGCGACGTCATGAAGGAATCGGTGCAGGCCGCCGAGAGTTTCGTGAAGTCCCGCTCCGCCCAATTCGGCATCAAACCGACGCTTTTCGAGCGCAAGGACATCCACGTCCACGTGCCCGAAGGAGCTACGCCTAAGGACGGTCCGTCCGCCGGCGTCGCGATGACGACCTCCATCGTCTCGGTGCTGACGGGCATTCCCGTGCGCAAGGATGTCGCCATGACCGGCGAAATCACCCTGCGCGGCCGGGTCCTGCCCATCGGCGGCCTGAAGGAGAAATTGCTGGCGGCTCTGCGCGGCGGCATCAAGACCGTGTTGATTCCAAAGGATAATGAGAAGGACCTCGCTGACATTCCCGACAACGTTAAGCGCGGCCTGACCATCATCCCGGTGACGACGGCGGACGAAGTGCTGGCCAACGCGCTGGTGCAGCCGCTGGTGCCGATCGAGTGGTCGGAGCCGGAAGTCGTTGAGCCTGTTGCCGCGAAAGCCGCGGAAGACGGTAAGGACGACGTGATTCGGCATTGAAGTACGAACCGAAATCGTGTGAATTGAAGGCCTGACGCGACGGCCCCGGGGCGGATAACCCCGGGGCCGTACGTCCGAACCGAATCCCAATCCCGGCGCGTGCCCCGCGACCGGGACGAAATCCAAGATTAGATTCCTGCTTCAAGAAGGGGGGCCTTAAGTGAATAAGAACGATCTCGTTGCCGCCGTCGCTGCGAGTGCGGAGCTGTCCAAGGCTGATGCGAACAAGGCGGTCGATGCGGTGTTCGAGGGCATCACCGAAGCCCTCAAGAAGGGTGATGAGGTTCGCCTGGTTGGTTTCGGCACCTTCGCCGTTGCCGAGCGCGCCGCTTCGGAAGGCCGCAACCCGCGTACGGGTGAGGCGATCTCCATCGCCGCCAGCAAGCAGCCGAAGTTCAAGCCCGGCAAGGGCCTGAAGGACGCGCTGAACTAAGAACGGCCCAACCGCCGTTTTATGCCGGTCTGGGGGCCGGTCGCCGCAGCCTGCGGCCCGCCCCCGCCCGGATGTTCAGGCACGCCGCTCCAACGACGGGGCGGTGCGCTCGGGGGGACACCGGCCGGGGCCGGCCACAGTCCCGAGCCCAGTGCTTATAGAAGGCGGGACGCCGATGGGTGTTCCCGTCTTTTTTTGTTTCCGCGGCATTATTATTTTTCCAGGCCCCCTTTTGCAAAAGGGGTTCCCAAACGGGTCACGGGCCGCTAAAGCCTCATGGCCCGGCGACCCGCGTGACGGCGGGGGCCGGTCGGACGCGATGGGCGGTTAGCTCAGGGGTAGAGCAGGTGCTTTACACGCATCGGGCCGGGGGTTCAAATCCCTCACCGCCCACCATCGCTCCGGGTTTAGGACAGTATGCCGCCAGCCTTTCGCTCGGACACCCGCAGCGGGTCGAAGGCCGGGGCAGAGGCGGGTGCCGCTACGCCGTTGGCCCCGGATTGTCACTTTGACCGGCGGGGCAAACCTGTAATCATCGCCCCGGCTTGCCCATATAGGGGCGATCCGGCGGCACGGGGCATTTCTGTGACTGGCAAAGCGCGCTGAGCCTTCCCATCCTCACCCTTATGCGGCGGGGGCGGTGGTGGTCGCGCATGTGAGGACGGCGGCGACGGCGTCCGGTTTTGGAGGGGGCATGGCGTCGAACGGGCAGTCGATCTGGGGGGAAGTGGTCGACCTTTATCGCGAGGTGTTCGCCGCCCCCGGGCGCATCGCCCGTTTTCTGGGCATGCCGGCGGTCTTCAGTCTGGCCGCCGCCCTGTTTTTCCAGTTCCGCAGCATCCAATACCTGGGCCATGAGCCTGACCAGGAACAGTGGGGCGAGTTCGGCTTCATCTTCCTGGTCCTGGTCGTTTTCCAGACCTGGGCGCACATGCGCTCCCTCTCCGCCTGGGGCCGCTGGGTCCGCACGGGGCAAGAGCCGGTGACCTTTCTGCAGCCAGGGTTCGGGCGCAACGAATGGGCCGCCACCGGCTGGCAAATTCTTTATTTCTTTATGCTGCTCATCGCCTTGATGGTGCTGATGTTCGCTCGTGCCCTGGTCACGGATTCGTCGGTGGAAGACCAGGCGGGGCCTGGTGTCTGGCTCGCCGTCCTGGCTGGGGCCATCGCCGTGGGCATTCTGGCGTTGCACGTCACGGTGCGCCTCGGTATCGGCCTGATGGCCATCCTGGCGGGGGAGGCGCCGGCCTTCAGCCGCTACTGGAGCGCCTCGTCCGTCCTGGGCTGGCGCCTGACCGGCGTGGTGCTGATCAGCCAGGCGGCGCTGCAGCTGCCCTGCTTCCTCATCAACCGCTTGCTGATGGGGGACTGGTTGACAGCCAGCACCACCTCTCCCCCCGACGTGGTCGTCAGTCTCTTGTGGACCTTGGCCATGGCGGTGGTGAATTTCATCTGCGTGGCCCTGCTGGGCGTGGCCTTGGCCCGGGCGCACCGGGCGTTGAGCCAGGACGGCACGGCTGCCCAGGTCCTGCCGGCCGCGGGCGGCCAGGGGCGGTGATGGGTCTCCTGCCGCCTGACGGGGCCGGCGGGCTAACCCGCCAGCATCGAATCTTGCTGATCATCCTGGGCTTGGCCATGATCGGCGGGCGCGTCTGGGATATGAACCATGATCGCAGTGGTGGCCCGTGGATGAACGTCCTGGTCATCGTCCTGGGCGCCGTCGTCCTGGCGGCGGCCCTGCTGGCGGGCCGGGACCGCCCCGGACGCTAATTCGCCCGCCCGGAAACGCCTGCCCGCCCCCGCGCCTGGACTGGACGCCCCATGGAAACGATGACCGCCGTCCTCATCCTGCTGGTGACCGTGGCGGTTTCCGGCATCATTGGCCGGTTCGTGACGCGGGTGCCCCAGCCCCTGATCCAGGTGGCGCTGGGGGCGGCGTTGGGCTGGGCGTCGGGCGTGCCCATCGTCCTCAACCCCGACCTCTTCCTGTTGGTGTTCATTCCGCCATTGCTGTTCCTGGACGCCTGGCGATTCCCGGCGACGGAGTTGCGGCGCCTGGGCGGCATCATCGTGACCCTGGCGGTGGGCCTGGTGGTGTTCACCGTGGTGGGGGCGGGCCATGTCATCCACTGGCTGCTGCCGGCGGTCCCCCTGTCCACCGCCTTCGCGCTGGCGGCCGTGCTGTCGCCCACCGACGCCGTGGCCGTGTCGGGTATGGCGGCCGGCGGCGGCATGCCCCGTCGCCTGAAGCACATATTGGAGGGGGAGGCGCTGCTGAACGACGCCTCCGGCCTGGTGTGCCTGCAGTTCGCCGTGACCGCGGCGCTCACCGGCACCTTTTCCATCGGCGGCGCCGCGGTGGCCTTCCTTTGGGCGGCGGGCGGCGGTCTGCTGGTGGGCATGGTCGTGGTGGCCGCCGTGCACCTGATCCAGAGCTGGATCATCCGCCTGCGGGGCGATTCCCCCGGCGCCACCATCCTGACCATGATGCTGGTGCCCTTCGCCGCCTATCTGGCGGCGGAGCATCTCGATATGTCCGGCATTCTCGCGGCGGTCGCCGCCGGCATGACGCTGAACCTGCTGCCGCTGGAGGAGTCGGGGCAGGTGGCCACCCGCCTGCAGGGCACGGCGGTGGGCGACATGATCCAATTCACCCTCAACGGTGTCATCTTCGTGCTGCTGGGCTGGCAACTGCCCGGCATCCTGGTGCAGGCGCCCATGATCGCCATGCAGGCGGGCGCCCCCCACACCGGGCCCATGGATATGCCGGTCAGCCTCGGCTGGCTGGGCCTGCATGTTGCCGCCATCGTCGGTGCGCTGTTGGTCCTGCGGCTGGTGTGGGTCTGGCTGTCGCTGCTGATCACCCGGGCCATCGCCCGGCGGCGGGGAGGAGGCGCGCGGGCCGGCGGCCCCGTCGGGTCAACCTTCCGCCTGGTCAGCGTCACCACCGTTTCCGGCGTGCGCGGCGCCGTCACCTTGGCGGGCGTGCTGTCCCTGCCGGTCTGGCTGCGGGAGGGCGTGGCCTTTCCTGGTCGTGACGTCGCCATTTTCCTGGCCTCGGGCGTCATCCTGGTGTCCCTGCCCATGGCCAGCCTGATGCTGCCCTGGCTGCTGCGCGGCCTCAGCATGCCGGGAGAGGACGCTTCGGTGGAGGAGGAGAGGGTGGCGGAGGCCTCCCTGGCGCGCGCCGCCTTGCGCCGGCTGGAACAGGCCCACCGTGCTGTCTCCCCCGCCGCGTCTGAGGCCGACCTCTACACCGAGGCGGCGCTGCGCCTGATGGAGTTTTACCGACGGCAGGTGGAGGATCCGGACATGCCGGTGGATGCGCGGGCTCAAAACCGCAGGCGCCTGGCCATCGAAGCGGAGCTGCGGCTGGCGGCGGTCCGGGCCAAGCGCGATGAGCTGGCGCGTCTGCACCGCACCCACGCCATCAGCGACGAGACCTGGCGCCGCATGATGCACAGCCTGGACATGATGGAAGCGTCCCTCGGCCGCTCCCGCGTGCTTTAGGCGCAGCCCCGGTGTCGCCGTCGCCACTTGCGGTGGCTGGGCGCTGGCCGGGCCACACATGGCTGCCCCTATCCAACAGCAGTGGTCGTTTTCCCGTCGGGCACCCCCCGGAAAGTGCTACCCTCGGTCCAGCCCCGGACGCATGAGTCCGGGGGGCCTGCCTGGCAACGAACCGGAGCATAGGGTCATGGAGAGTGATGAGCGCCGCCTGGGCGATCGGATTCTGAGCGCGCTGGAATTGGCGGTGGAGCAGGGCAACCTTACGGTGGCGGAGCCGCTGGCCCAGGCCCTGGAACTGAGCATGACGGCCTTTGGCGGGCCCGATGCCGTGGACCACCGCGGCGTGCCGATGCGCCTGCTGGATGCGCTTGACCGGCTGGACAACCTGCGCCGCGCTCAGAAAGTCGCGTAAAATCAAGAACTTAGAAAAAAATGAAAAAAATCGGCGCCGCCGCGTTTTTCTTGTTTGACAAGGGGTGGGCGTTTTTACTACAAACCGCGCACCGCAGCGACGCTGACGGCGCGAAACGCACCGAACGACGAACGAACGGCGCGAAATAAGGCCAGAAAGCAAAGTTGCGAACGACGCGGGTGTAGCTCAGTTGGTTAGAGCGCCGGCCTGTCACGCCGGAGGCCGCGGGTTCAAGTCCCGTCACTCGCGCCACTTCATCGAGCCCGGACAGGTGGTTCGATGCGTTAGCAAGGCCGCGCTGGCAACAGCGCGGCCTGCTTGCTTTCCGGGGTCCTCGCACCTGCGGTAGAGTGACGGTTGAGAGTGGCTCTCAACAACTGCGATTTAAGTCATTTCCCCCATATTTTCAGCGCCTTGGCCCCTGCGGGACGCATGGCGTAATTTGCTTTCCTTGGGCACGGCACCCGCCTATATTCCAACACGCCCGGCCCCAAGCCGGGCTTTTGTTGCAGGCGTCCGGACCCCCGCATGGGTTCGGAGGTTATGTCCAGAACCGGCGGGCAGGCCGGGTGGGGCCAAAAACCGACAATCAGATGTGTGGGCCTGGGCTTCATGCACTTGGTTGCGGCTGGCACCTTCCGCAAGCCCCGTCGGGCCAACCGGGACGAAATTTGGGGCACACTCATGTCCAGTCAGGTTATGTCCACCGAGCTGCTGAGCCAGTATCTGCCGATCATCATCTTCCTGGCCATCGCCGGGGTGATCGCGGCGGCGATGGTCTTCGGCTCCATGCTGGTCGCCAAGCAGAAGCCGGACAGTGAAAAACTGTCGGCCTATGAGTGCGGTTTCGAGCCGTTCAACGACGCCCGCAGCAAGTTCGACGTGCGCTTCTACCTGGTCGCCATCCTGTTCATCATCTTCGACCTGGAAGTGGCCTTCCTGTTCCCCTGGGCCGTGTCGCTGGGTCGCATCGGCCTGTTCGGCTTCTGGTCCATGATGGCCTTCCTGGGCATCCTGACCATCGGCTTCATCTACGAATGGAAGAAGGGCGCGCTGGACTGGGAGTGATCCCGGACGGCGCTTGAGCCTTTTCCCCCTCGTTTCTTCGCATCGCTGCCCGTTCACACCGGAGCCAGACCCGTGACGTCTTTGCCAACCCACTCTTCCGTTTCCCCCGCCGGTGTTCCCGCCGGTGCGGGCGCGCCCCTGCCGCCGGGCCCCGCCCAGGACGCCTACATCAAGGCCGTGACGACGGAGTTGCAGGATAAGGGCTTCGTCGTCGCCAAGCTGGACGCCCTGCAGGAGTGGGCGCGCACCGGGTCGCTGTGGCCCATGACCTTCGGCCTGGCCTGCTGTGCTGTGGAAATGATCCACGCCTACATGAGCCGCTTCGACCTGGACCGGTTCGGCGTGATCCCGCGCCCCAGCCCGCGCCAGTCGGACGTGATGATCGTGGCCGGCACCCTGTGCAACAAGATGGCCCCGGCCCTGCGCAAGGTCTACGACCAGATGGCGGAGCCGCGCTGGGTCATTTCCATGGGGTCCTGCGCCAACGGCGGCGGCTATTACCACTACAGCTATTCCGTGGTGCGCGGCTGCGACCGCATCGTGCCCGTGGACATCTACGTTCCGGGCTGCCCGCCCACGGCTGAGGCGCTGGTCTACGGCGTGCTGCAGCTGCAGAAGAAGATCAAGGGCGGTAACCGCCTGGTTCGGCGCTAAGCGGCCCTCGAGGGATCGGGAATGAACGAAGAAACCCTACAGGCGCTGGGCGCCAAGATCGCGGCGGCCCTGCCGGGTGCCGTGACCGGCACCGAGATCCAGAACGGCGAGCTGGTGGTCCGCACCACGCGCGAGGGCCTGCTGCAGACCCTGACCGTGCTGCGTGACGACGCCGGCTGCCGCTTCACCCAGTTGGTCGACATCACCGCGGTGGACTGGCCCTCCAAGCCGGAGCGGTTCGAGGTCAACTACATGCTGCTGTCGGTGTCCAAGAACCTGCGCGCGCGGGTGAAGGTCACCACGGATGAGGACACGCCCGTGCCGTCCTGCGTCCCGCTGTTCCCGGCCGCCGGCTGGTACGAGCGCGAGACCTGGGACATGTTCGGCGTGTTCTTCGCGGGCCACCCCGACCTGCGCCGCATCCTGACCGACTACGGTTTCGAAGGTCACCCCCTGCGCAAGGACTTCCCCCTGACGGGCTACGTCGAGGTCCGCTACGACGACGAGCAGAAGCGCGTCGTCTATGAGCCGGTGAAGCTGACGCAGGACTTCCGGGCCTTTGATTTCATGTCGCCCTGGGAGGCGATGACCGATGTGCAACTGCCGGGCGACGAGAAGGCGGTCATCCCGCTGGGCGCGTCGCTGCGCGACGGCAGCGTGAAGAAGTGAGATCGGCCATGGCCAATCCTGTCGAAAGCCAAATCAAACCCTACACGATGAACTTCGGGCCGCAGCACCCTGCCGCCCACGGCGTGTTGCGCCTGGTTCTGGAGATGGACGGCGAGATCGTGGAGCGGGCGGACCCGCACATCGGTCTGCTGCATCGCGGCACCGAGAAGCTCATCGAGTACAAGACCTACATCCAGGCGATGCCTTATTTCGACCGGCTGGACTATGTCTCGCCGATGTCGGAGGAGCACAGCTTCGTCCTGGCTGCGGAGAAGCTGCTGGGCATCACCCCGCCCAAGCGCGCGCAGCACATCCGCGTACTGTTCGCCGAGCTGACCCGCATCCTGAACCACCTGCTGAACGTCACCACGTTCGCCATGGACGTGGGCGCGCTGACCCCGGCCCTGTGGGGCTTCGAGGAGCGCGAGCTGCTCATGGAGTTCTATGAGCGGGTGTCGGGCGCCCGTATGCACGCCAACTACTTCCGCGTGGGCGGTGTCCACCAGGACCTGCCGGCCGGCATGCTGGACGACATCGAGGCCTACGCGGCCAAGTTCGAGAAGTTCGTCGACGACGTGGAAGGCCTGCTGACGGCCAACCGCATCTTCAAGCAGCGCCTGGTCGACATCGGCATCGTCTCGGGTGACGAGGCGCTGGCCTGGGGCTTCACCGGCCCGGTGCTGCGCGCCTCCGGCATTCCGTGGGACTTGCGCAAGGCCCAGCCCTACGACACCTACGCCGAGTACGACTTCGACGTCGCCGTGGGCAAGACCGGCGACTGCTACGCCCGCTACCTGGTGCGTGTGGAGGAGATGCGGCAGTCCAACCGGATCGTGCAGCAGGCCGTGGCCAAGCTGCGCCAGACCCCCGGCGCCGTGAAGGTGGATGACCGCAAGATCGCCCCGCCGCCGCGTGGCGACATGAAGCGCTCGATGGAATCGCTGATCCATCACTTCAAGCTGTACACCGAGGGCTACCACGTCCCTGCCGGCGAGACCTACACCGCCACCGAATCGCCCAAGGGCGAGTTCGGCGTGTACCTGGTCTCCGACGGGTCCAACCGTCCTTATCGCTGCAAGATCCGGCCGACGGGCATCGCCCATCTGCAGGGTGTTGATTTCATGTCCCGGGGCCACATGCTCGCCGACGCCGTCGCGATCATCGGCTCCATCGACGTCGTGTTCGGAGAGATCGACCGATGAGCGCTTCCGAGACCCCTGCCGGTCCGGCGACCTTCGAATTCACCGCCGACAACCTGGCCCTGGCCCAGCGGATCATCGCCAAGTATCCGGAAGGCCGCCAGGCGAGCGCCGTGATGCCCCTGTTGGACCTGGCCCAGCGCCAGCACGACAACTGGCTGCCCCGCGCCGCCATGGACTACGTCGCCGGCATGCTGGGCATGGCCCCCATCCGCGTGTACGAGGTCGCCAGCTTCTACACCATGTACAACCTGAAGCCGGTGGGTAAGCACTTCGTGCAGGTCTGCACGACCACCCCGTGCTGGCTGCGCGGGTCGGACGAGGTGCTGGCGGCGTGCAAGCGCAAGCTGGGCATCGGCCCGGGCGAGACCACGGCCGACGGTCAGTTCACGGTGGTCGAGGTGGAATGCGCCGGCGCCTGCGTCAACGCGCCCGTCATTTCGCTCAACGACATCTATTACGAGGACCTGGACGGCCCCTCCACCGAGGCGCTGCTGGACACCCTGATCCGGGGCGAGACGCCCAAGCCCGGCCCGCAGAACGGCCGCATCAATTCCGCGCCCATCGGCGGTCCGACGACCCTGATCGAGATGGCGCAGCGTAACGGCGTCAAGCCGGCGTCGCAGGAGTAAGGCCGATGTTGCGCGACGAAGACCGCATCTACACCAACCTCTACGGCTATGAGGATTTCCGCCTGGAAGCCGCCCGCAAGCGCGGCGACTGGGATGGCACCAAGGACATCCTGGCCCGTGGCCGCGATACCATCATCGAGCAGGTGAAGGAATCGGGCATGCGCGGCCGTGGCGGCGCCGGCTTCTCCACCGGCCTGAAGTGGTCCTTCATGCCCAAGAAGGTGGACGGCCCCGTCTATCTGGTGATCAACGCCGACGAGGGCGAGCCCGGCACCTGCAAGGACCGTGAGATCCTGCGCCACGATCCGCATAAGCTGATCGAAGGCTGCCTGATCGCCGGTTTCGCCATCGGTGCCACCGCCTGCTACATCTACATCCGCGGCGAGTTCTACAACGAGGCGTCCAACGTTCAGGTCGCCATCGACGAGGCCTACGCCGCCGGCCTGATCGGCAAGAACGCCTGCGGCAGCGGCTACGACTACGACATCTACCTGCACAAGGGTGCGGGCGCCTACATCTGCGGCGAGGAAACCGCGCTCATCGAGTCCATCGAGGGCAAGAAGGGCCAGCCGCGCAACAAGCCGCCGTTCCCCGCCAACGCCGGCCTGTATTCCCGCCCCACCACGGTCAACAACGTGGAAAGCATCGCGGGCGTTCCCACCATCCTGCGCCGCGGGCCCGCCTGGTTCGCCGGCATCGGCCGCCCCAAGAACGTGGGCACCAAGCTGTTCTGCATCTCCGGCCACGTGAACAAGCCGTGCAACGTGGAAGAGGAGATGGGCATCCCCCTGAAGGAGCTCATCGAGCGCCATGCGGGTGGCGTGCGCGGCGGCTGGGACAACCTGCTGGCCGTTATCCCCGGCGGCTCCTCCGTGCCGGTGATGCCCAAGAGCACCTGCGACACCGTGCTGATGGATTTTGACAGCCTGCGTGAGGTCGGGTCCGGCCTGGGCACGGCGGCCGTGATCGTCATGGACAAGTCCACCGACATCGTCCGCGCCATCGCCCGCCTGTCGAAGTTCTACATGCATGAGAGCTGCGGCCAGTGCACGCCCTGCCGCGAAGGCACCGGCTGGCTGGCCCGCGTCATGGACCGCATGGTCCGTGGCCAGGCCCGCCTGGAAGAGATCGACATGCTGCAGGACGTCACCAAGCAGATCGAAGGCCGCACCATCTGCGCCCTGGGCGATGCCGCCGCCTGGCCCGTGCAGGGCCTGATCCGGCACTTCCGTCCGGAGATGGAACGCCGCATCGCCGATTATCGCCAGAGCATCGCTGCCGAGTGATCGGTGGAAGGATTTGAGACATGCCGAAACTGACCATCGACGGTATCGAGCTTGAAGTGGCGCCTGGCACCTCCGTGCTGCAGGCCTGCGAGCAGCTGGGCATCGAGGTTCCGCGCTTCTGCTATCACGAGAAGCTGTCGGTCCCGGCCAACTGCCGCATGTGCCTGGTGGAGATGGAGAAGGCCCCCAAGCCCATCGCCAGCTGCGCCATGCCCTGCGGCGAAGGCATGGTGATCAAGACCGACACCGACACCGTGCACAAGGCGCGCAAGGGGGTGATGGAGTTCCTGCTCATCAACCACCCGCTGGACTGCCCCATCTGCGACCAGGGCGGCGAGTGCGACCTGCAGGACCAGGCCGTGGGCTACGGTTTCGACCGTGGCCGCTATGGCGAGGAAAAGCGCGCGGTCAAGGACAAGAACCTGGGCCCGCTGATCAAGACGATCATGACGCGCTGCATCCACTGCACGCGCTGCATCCGCTTCAGCGACGAGATCGCGGGCGTGTCCGTGATGGGCGCCACCGGCCGTGGCGAGCATATGGAGATCGGCACCTACGTCGAGGCCGCCGTCTCGTCCGAGCTGTCGGGCAACCTGGTGGACGTGTGCCCGGTGGGCGCGCTGACCTCCAAGCCCTACGCCTTCACCGCCCGCCCCTGGGAGCTGCGCAAGACGGAATCGGTGGACGTCCTGGACGCCGTCGGGTCCAACATCCGCATCGACACCCGCGGCGGCGAAGTGCTGCGCATCCTCCCCCGCCTGAACGAGGCGGTGAACGAGGAATGGATCAGCGACAAGACCCGCTACGCCCATGACGGCCTGAAGCGCCAGCGCCTGGACCGCCCCTACATCCGTGAGAACGGCAAGCTGCGTGCCGCCTCGTGGGAAGAGGCCTTGGCCCTGACCGCCTCCAAGCTGAAGGGTGCGGCGCCGGAGAAGATCGCCGCTATCGCCGGCGACCTGGCCGACGCCGAAAGCCTGCTGGCCCTGAAGGACCTGCTGGGCGGCATGGGTGTCGGCAGCCTGGAAAGCCGCCAGGACGGCAGCGCCATCGACGCGGCGTCCCGCGCCGGCTACATCTTCAACAGCACCATCGCGGGCATCGAGCAGGCGGACCATATCCTCCTGATCGGCACCAACCCGCGCTGGGAAGGCAGCCTGGTCAACGCCCGCATCCGCAAGCGCTACCTGCAGGGCGGCCTGACCGTCACCGTGCTGGGCCCGCGCGTCGATCTGACCTTCCCCATTGAGCATCTGGGCAACGATGCCACGCTGCTGAACGCCATCGCCGACGGCAGCCACCCCTATGCCGAGACGCTGAAGGCCGCCAAGAAGCCCCTGCTGATCCTGGGCTCCGGCGCCCTGGCCCGTCCGGACGGCGCCGCCGTCTGGGCCGCCGCCCGTGCGGTGGCCGAGGCTTGCGGCCTGGTGCGTGAGGACTGGAACGGCTTCAACGTCCTGCACCGCGCGGCCTCGCGCGTCGGCGCCCTGGACCTGGGCTTCCTGCCCACTAAGGGTGGCCGCGATCTGGCCGGCATCCTGGACGGCGCCCGCAAGGGCGAGGTCGAGGTGGTCTACCTGCTGGGCGCCGACGAGATCGACGCCCAGAACTTCGGCCGCGCCTTCGTGATCTACCAGGGCCACCACGGTGACCGGGGCGCCCATCGCGCCGATGTCATCCTGCCGGGTGCCGCCTATACCGAGAAGAACGCGACCTACGTCAACACCGAGGGCCGCGCCCAGCATACCCGCCAGGCCACCTTCCCGGTGGGCGAGGCGCGCGAGGATTGGAAGATCATCCGCGCGCTGTCGGGCGCCCTGGGCAAGCCCCTGCCGTATGACACCCTGCAGCAGTTGCGCAAGCGGCTGGCCGACGCCAACCCGGTGTTCGCCCAGATCGACCGCGTCACGCCGGCCGCCTGGGGTGCCTTTGGTACCGCCGGTGCCGTGGCCGCCGCCCCCTTCACCCTGCCGGTGGAGAACTTCTACATGACCGACGCGATCAGCCGCGCCTCGGCCACCATGGCCGAATGCACGGAGGCCTTCGTGTCGCCCGCCGTTGCCGAGAGGACCGGTACCCATGGCTGATTTCCTCGCCCTGCACCTGGGCTTGCCCCTCACCTGGGCGACCCTGGTGGCGATCATCCTGAAGATCCTGGTGATCACGGTGCCGTTGCTGATCGCGATGGCCATGATGACCTACATGGAACGCAAGGTGCTGGCCGCCATCCAGCTGCGCCAGGGCCCGATCCTGGTCGGCCCCTTCGGTCTGCTGCAGCCGTTCGCCGACGGCCTGAAGCTGATGACCAAGGAGACCATCATCCCGGCCGGCGCCAACCGCGCCGTGTTCCTGGTGGCGCCGATGATCACCTTCATCCTGGCGCTGGTGGCCTGGGCGGTCATCCCCTTCGGTGAGGGCCTGGTGCTGTCCGACATCAATGTCGGCGTGCTCTACCTCTTCGCCATCAGCTCGCTGGGCGTCTACGGCATCATCATGTCGGGCTGGGCGTCCAACTCGAAGTACGCCTTCCTGGGCGGTCTGCGCTCCGCCGCGCAGATGGTGTCCTACGAGGTCTCCATCGGCTTCGTCATCATCACCGTGCTGCTGTGCGTCGGCTCGCTGAACCTGTCGGACATCGTCCGGGCGCAGACCCACCTGTGGTTCTGCATCCCGCTGTTCCCCATGTTTGTGGTGTTCTTCATCTCGGCGCTGGCGGAAACCAACCGCGCCCCCTTCGACCTGCCGGAAGGCGAGTCCGAACTGGTGGGCGGTTTCCACACCGAATACTCGGCCATGACCTTCGCCCTGTTCTTCCTGGGCGAGTACATCAGCATGCTCCTGATGAGCGGGATGACCTCCATCCTGTTCCTGGGCGGCTGGCAGCCGTTCCCCTTCCTGGGTTTCATCCCCGGCCCGCTGAACCTGATCATCAAGATTTGCCTGCTGATGTTCGTGTTCATCTGGGTGCGCGGCACGCTGCCCCGCTACCGTTATGACCAGCTGATGCGCCTGGGCTGGAAGGTCTTCCTGCCGTTCTCCCTGGTCTGGGTGATCCTGACTTCCGGCTTCCTTGTCTACTTCGACAAGCTGCCGCACTGAGCGATGCGTCCCCGCCCCGGGGCGGGACTTTGGTACTGACTTGTGACCGCGGGGGGAGCCGCCCCCCGCATCAAGGAATGAGGTGACGACATGGCCTGGCTCGACCGCACGGCGCGCGGCCTGTTCATGACCGAGCTGGTGAAGGGCTTCGCCCTGACCTTCAGCTACATGTTCAAGCCCCGGGTGACCCTCAACTACCCGTATGAGCGCAGCCCGCTCAGCCCCCGCTTCCGTGGCGAACACGCGCTGCGCCGCTATCCCAACGGGGAAGAACGCTGCATCGCGTGCAAGCTGTGCGAAGCGGTGTGCCCGGCCCTGGCCATCACCATCGAAGCGGAACCCCGTGAGGACGGCTCGCGCCGGACCACCCGCTACGACATCGACATGACCAAGTGCATCTACTGCGGCCTCTGCCAGGAGGCCTGCCCGGTGGATGCCATCGTCGAGGGGCCGAACATCGAGTTCGCCACCGAGACGCGCGAGGAGCTTTTCTACAACAAGGAAAAGCTGCTGGCGAATGGCGACCGGTGGGAGCCGCTGCTGGCGGCCAACATCGCCGCCGATGCGCCCTACCGCTGAGCCTTGAGTGCGCCTTTAACGCCTTGTGACGCCTAACCCCGTGACACCCGCGCGCGGGATCGCCCGCGCCCCCGACGTCGAGTCAGGGACCCAGACGATGGGCCCGGTTACCGGAGAGAAATCTTGATCGCCAACGTCCGCAACCCGCACCGGAAGGAGAGCCGCCGATGATACTGCCCGCTCTCGCCTTCTATCTGTTCGCCGCCGTGCTGGTGCTGGCCGGCATGCTGGTGATCACGGCGCGCAACCCGGTGCACTCCGTCCTGTTCCTGATCCTGGCCTTCTTCAACGCGGCCGGCCTGTTCGTGCTGATCGGGGCGGAATTCGTGGCGATGATCCTGGTCATCGTCTACGTGGGCGCCGTGGCGGTGCTGTTCCTCTTCGTCGTCATGATGCTGGACATCAATTTCCAGGAACTGCGCAAGGGCTTCCTACGCTACCTGCCGGCGGGCCTCGCCGTGGGGGCGGCCCTGCTGGCGGAACTGGGCCTGGTGATCTCCGGCTGGGTCTACGCCGGCCCGGCCGACAGCGTCCGCGCGGCGCCGACGCCGGAAAGCGTGGGCAACGCCCAGGCGCTGGGCGACCTGCTCTACACCCAATACGCCTTCATCTTCGAGGCCTCGGGCCTGGTGCTGCTGGTCGCCATGATCGGCGCCATCGTGCTGACCCTGCGCTCGCGCAAGGGCGTGCGCCGCCAGGTCATCGCCGACCAGCTGGCCCGCCGCCGCGAGGACGTGGTGGCCGTGGTCAAGGTCCAGACCGGGGAGGGCGTGTAAACCATGGAAAACATGATGGATATCGGTCTGGGCCACTACCTGTCGGTGGCGGCCATCCTGTTCATCCTGGGCGTGTTCGGCATCTTCCTGAACCGCCGCAACGTCATCATCATCCTGATGTCGGTCGAGTTGATCCTGCTCGCGGTCAACATCAACCTCGTCGCCTTCTCGGTCTTCCTGCACGATCTGGTGGGACAGGTCTTCGCCCTGTTCATCCTGACCGTCGCGGCTGCCGAGGCCGCCATCGGCCTCGCCATCCTCGTCATCTACTTCCGCAACCGTGGCTCGATCGCGGTTGAGGACATCAACCTGATGAAGGGTTGAGGGCCATGGCCGTTATCGCTGCAATCTTCCTGCCGCTCCTCGCGGCGTTCATCGCCGGCTTCTTCGGCCGCCGCATCGGTGACCTGGGTTCCCAGCTCGTCACCTGCGGCGCCATGGTCGTCGCGCTGGTCCTGTCCGTCATCCTGTTCATCGACGTGGCCGTGAACGGTCATGCCACCGTGGTTCCGCTGGCCAACTGGGTTGCCAGCGGCGACTTCCACGTCGATTGGGCCCTGCGTGTCGATACCCTGACGGCGGTCATGCTGATCGTGGTCAACGGCGTGTCGACCATGGTGCACATCTACTCCGTCGGCTACATGAGCCATGACCCGGACAAGCCCCGGTTCATGTCCTACCTCAGCCTGTTCACCTTCATGATGCTCATGCTGGTGACCTCGGACAACCTGGTGCAGATGTTCTTCGGCTGGGAGGGCGTCGGTGTCGCCTCCTACCTGCTGATCAACTTCTGGTTCGAGAAGAAGAGCGCCAACGACGCCTCCATGAAGGCGTTCCTGGTGAACCGCGTGGGCGACTTCGGCTTCGCGCTGGGCATCTTCTCGATCTTCATCATCTTCGGCAGCGTCGAATTCGGCACGATCTTCCCGGCCGCCGCCGGCAAGGCCCACGCCACCTTCAATTTCCTGGGCTGGCACGTGTCGGCGCTGGATTGCGCCTGCCTGCTGCTGTTCGTCGGCGCCATGGGCAAGTCGGCCCAGCTGGGCCTGCACACCTGGCTGCCGGACGCGATGGAAGGCCCGACCCCGGTGTCGGCCCTCATCCACGCCGCCACCATGGTCACCGCCGGCGTGTTCATGCTGGCCCGCATGAGCCCGGTGTTCGAATACGCCCCCACCGCCCTGGCCGTGGTGACCGTGCTGGGCGCCCTGACCGCCTTCGTCGCCGCGACGATCGGCATGACCCAGTTCGACATCAAGCGCGTCATCGCCTATTCGACGATGAGCCAGCTGGGCTACATGTTCTTCGCCATCGGCGTGTCGGCCTACCAGGCCGCCGTCTTCCATCTGATGACCCACGCCTTCTTCAAGGCCCTGCTGTTCCTGGGCGCCGGTTCCGTCATCCACGCCATGTCGGGTGAGCAGGACATGCGCAAGATGGGCGGCATCGCCAGGCTGATCCCCTTCACCTACGCGGTGATGTGGATCGGCAACCTGGCCCTGGCCGGTGTCGGCATCCCCAAGATTGGCGCATTCCCTGGCTTCGGTTTCGCCGGCTTCTACTCCAAGGACATTGTGCTGGAGGCCGCCTACGGCTCCGGCACCGCCGTCGGCCACTTCGCCTACTGGCTGGGCATCGCCGCCGCCTTCATGACCGCCTTCTACTCCTGGCGCCTGCTGATCATGACCTTCCATGGCAAGCCGCGCGCCTCCAAGGAGGTCATGGACCACGTGCATGAGAGCCCCCTGGTCATGACCGGTCCGCTGACCGTGCTGGCCATCGGCGCCTTGGTCGCCGGTATCGGTGGCTACGAGTGGTTCGTCGGCCATGCCGCCCGCGCGGAGTTCTGGCGCGGCGCCATCCAGGTCCTGCACGCCCATGACAGCATCCACGCCGCCCACGAGGGGCCGGAGTGGGTGGGCCTGCTGCCGCTATTGGTCGGCCTGGCCGGCATCGCCCTGGCCTATGTCTGCTACATGTTCGTGCCCGGCATCCCGGCGACCTTCACCAAGATCGTGAAGCCGCTGCACGTGCTGGTCTTCAACAAGTACTTCTTCGACCAGATTTACGACGTGCTGTTCGTGAAGCCGGCCCAGGTCCTCGGCTTCGGCCTGTGGAAGGCCGGTGACGGCGCCATCATCGACGGCCTGGGCCCCGATGGCGTCGCCAAGACCACCCGCGGCGTGGCCGCCGGCGTCAGCCGTCTGCAGTCCGGGTACGTCTACCATTACGCATTCGCCATGGTGATCGGCGTGGTCGCGCTGGTCGGCTGGTTCTACTTCAAGCCCTGAGCAGGACGAGGCATCTAAGATGGCTGATTGGCCGATCCTGTCGCTGACGACGTTCCTTCCGTCGATTGGCGCCCTACTCATCCTGCTGGTGCGCGGCGAAGAACAGGCCGTGGCGCGGAACGCGAAGGCGATCGCCCTCGCGACCTCGCTTCTCACCTTCATCGTTTCGCTGTTCATCCTGGTGAAGTTCGACCCCTCCAGCGCCGGCTTCCAGCTGGTGGAGGAACACAGCTGGATCCCGGCATTGGGCATCCAGTACCTGCGCGGCATCGACGGCGTGTCCGTCTGGTTCGTGCTGGCCTCGACCTTCCTCACCCCCGTCTGCGTGCTGGCCTCCTGGGACAGCATCGAGAAGCGGGTGAAGGAGTTCATGATGTCGCTCCTGCTGCTGGAGACCATGCTGGTCGGCATGTTCACCGCGCTGGACTTCATCCTGTTCTACATCTTCTTCGAAGGTGTCCTGCTGCCGATGTTCCTGATGATCGGCGTGTGGGGTGGTCCGGGCCGCATCTACGCCGCCTACAAGTTCTTCATCTACACCTTCATCGGCTCCGTCCTGATGCTGCTGGCCATCGTCGCCATGTACCTGCAGGTCGGCACGATGGACATGCGGGTGATGCTGGACCACACCTTCGATCCGTCGATGCAGAAGATCCTGTGGCTGGCCTTCTTCGCCGCCTTCGCGGTGAAGACCCCGATGTGGCCGTTCCACACCTGGCTGCCCTTCGCCCACGTGGAGGCGCCGACCGCCGGCTCCGTCATGCTGGCCGGCGTCATGCTGAAGATGGGCGGTTACGGTCTCATCCGCGCCAACCTGCAGATGCTGCCCATCGGCTCGGCCACCTACACCAACCTGGTGTTCGTGATGTCGGTCGTCGCCATCATCTACACCTCGCTGGTGGCGCTGGCGCAGACCGACATGAAGAAGATGATCGCCTACTCCTCCGTGGCCCACATGGGTTACGTCAGCATGGGCATCTTCTCCGCCAACGCCCAGGGCCTGGACGGCGCCATGTTCCAGATGCTGTCGCACACCGTGGTGTCGGCGGCGCTCTTCCTCTGCATCGGCGTGGTCTACAACCGCCTGCACACCCGCGAGATCGCGCGCTATGGCGGCATGGCGCACAACATGCCCAAGTACGCCGTGGTGTTCATGCTGTTCATGCTGGCCTCGGTCGGCCTGCCCGGCACCTCGGGTTTCGTGGGTGAGTTCCTGTCCATGCTGGGTGCCTACGAGGCCAACACCTGGGTGGGCCTGTTCGCCTCCACCGGCCTGGTGTTCGGCGCCGCCTATATGCTGCTGCTCTATCGCAAGCTGTTCTACGGCAAGCTGGAGAAGCCGGACGTGATCGCCATGCCCGACCTGAACGGGAAGGAGATCCTCTACTTCGCCCCGCTGGTCGCCATCGTCATCATGATGGGCGTGTATCCGAAGAGCTTCAGCAGCGTGTACGCCGCGTCGCTGGACCATATCCTGTCGCACCACCGCGAGGCCCTGGCCGCCGAGGGTCTGACCCCGCCGGTCGCCAACCCGGCCTCCGCCTTCGTCCCGGCCGCCAACGCCGGGACCCTCTCGGCCCACCCGGCGACCAGCGAGACGCCGGGCACCGAGCCGGCGGTTGAGCCGTCCACCCCTGAAACGCCCGCCGAGGCGCCCGCGCAAAGCGAGCCCAAGGCGGATGCCAACCCCGACGCCGGCCACTGATCCAGCGGGAAACGATCCATGCAACCTGTCCTTACCGATCTGATCCCGGCCCTGCCTGAGATCTTCCTGGCCGTGGCGGCGCTGGCGCTGCTGATGCTGGGTGTGTTCAGCGGCAAGAACGGCACCCGCCTGGTCAGCGGCCTGGCCGTGGTGGCGCTGGTGGCGACGTCCGTGCTGCTGGTCCGCCAGGAAGGCTACGACGTGGCCTTCTCCGGTCTGTTCATCACCGACGGTTTCGCCGTCTTCTCCAAGCTGCTGGTCCTGCTGGGCACCGGCCTGTCCATCATCATCGCCCAGAATTTCATCGCCCGTGAGGACATGGACCGGTTCGAATATCCGGTGCTCATGCTGCTGGCGACCGTCGGCATGATGATGATGGTGTCGGCCAACGACCTGCTGACCCTTTATGTCGGCCTGGAGCTGCAGAGCCTGTCGCTCTACGTAATCGCGTCCTTCCGCCGCGATTACGCCAAGAGCACCGAGGCCGGCCTGAAGTACTTCGTGCTGGGTGCCCTGTCCTCCGGCATGCTGCTGTACGGCATCAGCCTGATCTATGGCTTCGCCGGCACCACCAACTTCATCACCATCGCCCAGGTCCTGCAGGCCGGCCCAGCGTCCTTGGGCGTCATCGTCGGCTTGGTCTTCGTCGCCGCCGGCCTGGCCTTCAAGATCTCGGCCGTGCCCTTCCACATGTGGACGCCGGACGTGTACGAAGGCGCCCCCACCCCGGTCACGGCCTTCTTCGCCGTGGCCCCCAAGGTGGCCGCCATCTGCCTGTTCATCCGCGTTCTGGAGGGCCCCTTCGGCTCCCTGCTGCCGCAGTGGCGCCAGGTGATCGAGTTCTGCTCCGTCGCCTCCATGGTGGTGGGCTCGCTGGCGGCCATCCGCCAGAGCAACATCAAGCGCCTGATGGCCTACAGCTCCATCGCCAACATCGGCTACGCCCTGGTCGGCGTGGCGGCCGGCACCGCCGAGGGCGTGCAGGCCGTGCTGATCTACATGGCGATCTACCTGGTGATGACCGTCGGCACCTTCGCCATCATCATCGGCATGCGCCAGAAGGGTAAGGCCGTGGAAGAGATCGCCGACCTGGCGGGCCTCTCCAAGACCAATCCCATGCTGGCCCTGGCCCTGGCCGTCTTCATGTTCTCCATGGCGGGCGTGCCGCCGGCGGCCGGCTTCTTCGGCAAGCTGCTGGTGTTCATGGCGGCGTGGAAGGCGGGCCTGTATCCGCTGTCCATCATCATGGCCCTGACCAGCGGCATCAGCCTCTACTACTACCTGAAGATTTGTAAGGTCTCCTGGTTCGACGACGTGAAGGAGCCGCTGGACCGCCCGACGGCCGGCCTGTCCTGGGTCGTCACCGCCACCGCCCTGGTGGTGTTCCCGGTGGCCCTGGTGATCGGCACCCCGGTGCTGAACAGCGCCGCCGCCGCCGCCGCCAGCCTGTTCCATTGAGCGGGCGGGCGCTGAATCCCAGCGCCCCGTCCCACCGTCTGCCGGAGTGGATCCGGCCGACGGTGCTGGAGCGCTGCGGCAGCACCAACGACATCGTCAAGGACATGGCCCGTGCTGGCGCGCCGGAAGGCGCGCTGGTGCGGGCTGTTCGTCAAGAGGCGGGCAGGGGCCGGCGTGGCCGGTCCTGGACCTCGGAGCCCGGCAATCTCTATTGCACCTTGCTGCTGCGCCCTGGCGGTACGCCTCAGCGGGCGGCCGAGCTGTCCTTCGTTACCGCCCTGGCGGCGGGGGAGGCGGTGGATGGCCTGGTCGCCGCGGCGCCCAAGCTGAAATGGCCCAACGACGTCCTGGTCGATGGCGCCAAGATCGCCGGCATCCTGCTGGAATCCGAGGCCGAGGCGGACGGCAGCGTCGCCTGGGTGGCCGTCGGCATGGGCATGAATGTGCGGCATCATCCCGACACCGCCGATTACGCCACCACCTCTCTGCTGGCCCAGGGCGCGGATGTGGAGCCCGACCTGGTCATGGCGGCCTACGCCCGCGCCTTTGACCGCTGGTACCGCCGCTGGCAGGACTATGGCTTCGCGCCCGTGCGTGCCGCCTGGCTGAACGCCGCCCAGGGCGTCGGCGGCCCCGTCACCGTCCGCCTGCACGACCGCAGCTTCGAGGGCCGCCTGGTCGATCTGGATGCCGATGGCGCGCTGCTGGTGGAAACCGCCGGCGGCACGGTGAAGGTCACAGCCGGCGACGTCTTTTTCCCTCATGCTGTTCAGCCGATCGCCTGAGACAGGGAGCCCGCCCCATGCTGCTCGCCATCGACGCCGGCAACACCAACGTGGTCTTCGCCATCTATGACGGCGACACGCCCCGGGGCCGCTGGCGCATCTCCACCGATAGCCGCCGCACCTCCGACGAGTACGCGGTGTGGCTGACTTCCGCCATGGCGCTGAAAGGCCTCGTGGCCCAGGATGTCAACGCCGCCATCCTGTCCTCCGTCGTACCAGCGGCGACACCAGACCTGATCCGGCTATGCAAGGATCATTTCGGCTGCGTGCCGATGCGCATCGGTGATCCGGCGGTGGATGTGGGCATTGAGATCCGCATCGACAATCCGCGCGAGGCGGGTGCCGACCGCCTGGTCAATGCCGTTGCGGCCACGGAACGATATAAGGCGCCGCTGGTGGTGCTGGATATCGGCACCGGCACCACCTTCGACGTGGTGGATGCCGATGGCGCCTTCGCCGGCGGCATCATCGCCCCCGGTCCCACCCTGTCGCTGGACGCCCTGCACCGTGTGGCCGCCCAATTGCCCAAGGTGGACATCGCCAAGCCTGACCGCGTCATCGGCCGCGGCACGGTGGGTGCCATGCAGTCCGGTATGTATTGGGGTTACACCGCGATGATCGAGGGCCTGCTGCGCCGTATCAAGGCGGAGCTGTCGCCCACCGGCACGCCCCCCGTCACCGTTATCGGCACCGGCGGCATGGTGCGGGTGTTCGCGGAGGAGACCGGCATGGTCGACCACATCGATGCCGACCTGACCTTACGCGGGCTCTTGCTCATCCATCGCCGCAACGCCAAATCAGGGGGCTGACGCCCCGTTCGCCCGTCCCGCCGTTTCCCGTTTTTTAGGTTTCCATGATCGACGATTTGCTGTCCCCCGACGCCCTGTATTTCCTGCCGTTGGGTGGGTCCGGCGAAATCGGTATGAACCTCAACCTCTACCATCATGCCGGCAAGTGGCTGATGGTCGACCTGGGCGTCAGCTTCGGCGATGACGCCGCGCCGGGCGTGGACGTGGTCATGCCCGACCCCGAGTTCATCGCCGAGCGGCGGGAAGATCTGGCCGGCCTGGTCCTGACCCACGCGCATGAGGACCATTTGGGTGCCGTCCAGTATCTATGGACGGAGCTGCGCTGCCCCGTCTACGCCACGCCCTTCACCGCCGCCGTGCTGCGCGCCAAGCTGCGCGAGACGGAATTCAGCGGCCTGGTGCAGATCATCGAGGTGCCGCTGTCCGGCCGCTTCCAGGTCGGCCCCTTCGATATCGAACTGATCAGCCTCACCCATTCCATTCCCGAGCCGAACGCCCTGGTCATCCGCACCGCCGGCGGCACGGTCCTGCACACCGGCGACTGGAAGCTGGACCCCGATCCCCGCGTGGGCGCGCCGGTGGACGAGGCGGCGCTGATCGCCCTGGGGCACCAGGGGGTCACCGCCCTGGTCTGCGACAGCACCAACGCCACCGTGCCCGGCACCTCGGGTTCGGAGGGCACGGTCGCCGTGGGGTTGGAGGAGTTGATCGGCCGCTACCCCGGACGCCGCGTGGCCGTGGCCTGCTTCGCCACCAACGTCGCCCGCCTGCATTCCATCGCCAAGGCCGCCGCCGCGCATGACCGCCAGGTGGCCCTGGTGGGCCGCAGCCTGCGCCGCATCAATGAGGCGGCGCGCGCCACCGGCTATCTCAAGGATCTGCCGCCCTTCGTCACCGAGCATGACGTGGGCTATCTGCCGCGCGAGGCCCAGGTGCTGATCTGCACCGGCAGCCAGGGAGAGCCGCGCGCCGCCCTGGCCCGCATCGCCGATGGCGACCATCCGGAGATCGACCTGGAACCGGGCGACGTCGTTGTCTTTTCCTCCCGCGAAATCCCAGGCAACGAGAAGGCCATCGCCAAGGTGCAGAACGGCCTGATCCGCCGTGGCATCGAGGTGGTGACGGCCAGCGACGCCGATGTCCATGTCTCCGGTCATCCGGCGCGGGATGAGCTGGCGCAGATGTACCAGTGGGTGCGCCCCTTCCTGGCCGTGCCGGTGCATGGCGAGCAGCGTCACCTGAAGGCCCACGCCGACCTGGCGCTGGAATGCCAGGTGCCGCGTGCCCTGGTGCCCGAGAATGGCGTCGTCATCCGCATCGGCCCGGGCGAACCGGAGATCATTGGCACCGTGCCCTCGGGCAAGCTGTGCCTGGACGGTCGCCGCCTCGTGCCCCTGGGCGGGAACCTGCTGCGTACCCGCAACCGCATGGTCTTCAACGGCGCGGCGGTCGTCACCCTGGTGATGGACGATACCGAGCTGCTGGCCGACCCGAAGCTGTCGGTCATCGGCCTGCTGGATGGGGAAGAGGACGCGCTGTTCATCGAGGGGCTGGTCAAGGGCATCGGCCAGGCGGTCGATAAGCTGGCCGAGGCGGAGCGGCGTGATGACGCGGCCGTGACCGAGGCCGCCCGGCTGGCGGTGCGCCGCACCTTCCATGCGGCGCAGGGCCGCAAGCCGGTGACCGAGGTGCACCTGGTGCGGGTGTAAGCTGGACAGGGGAAGCGGCGCCCCTGGGACGCCGCCAAAACGGCCCGTGCGCGTTTCCTTGCGCTGATCACGGGCCCAGGGGATGGGAAGCGTCATGAGCCTGGTCACGCTGGTCGCGGTCTATTTCACGCTGTGGTGGGTGGTTCTGTTCGCGGTGCTGCCCATTGGCGTGCGGCGCGATGACAGCCCGCAAAAGGGCAACGATCCCGGCGCCCCGGTATTTCCCGATCTCAAGCGCAAATTCATATGGACGAGCCTGATTTCAGCGGTAATTCTCGGGCTCGTCTGGGCTGTTTTTCATTTTGGCCTCATTAACTACGATCAGCTGTTCGATCCCCCGGGGAACGCCCCTTCTTGAGGCGGGCGGGGTCGGTGCGGCCGGTCGGCGGTTGGTACGGGCCGGTTTGGTCGTCTGGGGAATGCTGATCCAAATCCTGATGGGGTTTTCCGCCCTGCTGCTGCTGGCCGCCATTCTGCTGTGGCTGTGGCGGCAGACCGTGGAATTGCGCCTGCGCAAGTCGCTGGGCTCCTCCACCGACAAGATGCGCGCCGTCTCCAACGAGAAGACGCAGGTGCTGTCCTTCCTGGAACAGCAGCGCATGGCGCTGGGCTCCAAGCGGGCGGATGCCGCCAGGATGCGCATGGCGATTTCCCAGCTGCGCGTCGACAACAACGATATGCGCGCCCGCGACTTCTACGTCCTGCACCAAATCGGCGAGCCCTCGAAGGACAAGGAGGAGTACGCCTGCAACCTCATGCCGTCGGCCACGGTGGAACCGGGGCGCGAGCTGCCGCCCGCCCTGCGCGGTGTCGACCACCGCGGCAGCATCTGGGCTGAATCGGAAGCCGCCGCCCGGCGCCAGATTGAAATGCACTTCCCGGAAAAGGGCCCCTTGCGCCCCACCGGCTTCCGTCGGGGGGCGTGATGGAACTGGGTTGGTTGATGCTGTTGATGATCGGCCTGCTGGCGGCGCTGCTGTTCCGCCAGTGGCGGGAACTGACGGTGCGCCGGCTGGAACTGAGCCGCCAACTGGAGAAGCGCGAGGCCCTGGTGGCCCAGTTCCGGCAGGAGATCGACGGCACCTCCGGTGAGCTGGAGCAGATCACCAACACCATGGACACGGTGACCGCCACGCTGGAGGAACTGCGCGAGGAACTGGACAACCTGGACAAGGAGCGCAAGGCCCTGCGCGAGCGGCGGCTGCAGCCCCTGGTCCTGCTGGATCGCCAGACCCTGAACGCGCAGCATTTCTGGGAACTGACCATCTCCAACCCTGATTTCGGCGAGACGGCGACCGCCCGCATGGCGCCGTCCGATTATGTCGATGACTGGGTGTCCGGCCGGGTCTACCTGGTGGGGGCCGACACGGCGGAGGAGGCGACCAAGCGCGCCACCCAGCGCTTCAGCGCGTCCATGGGGTACCGGGTCTTGGGCGCGGTGGCCTTCCGCCGCCGCTGAGGCTTGGCCGAGGGCATGGAAAAGAGGCATGGAAAAGGGCGGCACCGGTCAACCGGATGCCGCCCTTTCTCATTCAGCCGTGGCTGTCGTTAGCGCCAGTGGCCCTCGACCCACATATGGCGGCCGTCGGGGCGGGTCCGCCAGTGGCCGGGCACCCAATGGGCGTGGGGATGGGGCGGGGCGGCGTAATGGCCTTCCTCCCAGTCCCAGCGGTCATGCCAGGCCCAGTGGCCGCCCACCCAGACATGGCCGGGCTCCGGCGGCGGGGGAATCACCTCGTGGCGCGGTGGCGGCGGGGCCTCGCGCACCCACAGGTCGATGCCCACCTGGGCGTTGGCCGTGCTGGCGCCGGCGATGAACAGGCCACCGGTCAGGGCCACGGCGAGGGCGGCGGCGCTGACGGTGGCGCGGGCGGACTTCATGACGGACTTCATGGGGTCACCTCTTGGTTTGATTGGGCCGATATCATTGGCGCCACCGTTGTTACGAAGAAGACGGTAAGGTCCCGTCATGCATAACGCAGGTAATCGCCAATCGCTCGGTCATCGCTGCCAATGAGGCCAAGGATTGATGGCAAAATGGTGTCGCCACCGGCTCCACATTTTGTCCGCTCTACTGGAAAATATTCATATGTCGGTGGGCGATTAGGTCGTCCGTGCTATCCTGTTCGGCTGAGGCGTTTTGCCGCCATGTGGATGAATCAGGGCGCGGTCCAGGAAAACTGCTGTGCCACCTGAAGCAGCATTAGGGCGCCCAGCACCGCCACGCCGCCCAGGCAGCCCAGGATGATGGCGTAGCCACCATAGAAGAAGGGATGGGGCGGACGGCCATTGCGGATCATTTGGCGCGCCAGCAGGAAAAACATCCACACCCCGGAACACAGTGCGCCGATGCCGAACACTAGGCGCAGCACCAGCACCACGGCCATGGTGCCGCCGATAAGCCCCGCCGCCACGCAGGCAGCGACCAGGGTGATGAAAAAGGCCAGGACGTTGCGCAGCAGGCGGCGACGGGCGGCGGGCGACAGGGTCGGTGTCATGGGCGGAGGGGACGCTCTCTCAAGGGATCAGAGGACGGCGCTGTAAAGGGCTACGGCGTCGTCCAGGGTGACGGGACGGGGGTTGTTGACCAGCAGGCGCTGCACCTTCATCGCGTCCGCCGCCAGCAGGGGGATGTGACTGGCGGCGACGCCCACGTCCGCCAGGCGCCGGCCGAAGGGCATGGCACCGACCAGGCGGGTCATGGCGTCCACGAAACCGTGGGAGGCGGCGGTGTCGTCGGCGCCGCTCAACGCCGGGTCGATCAGCCGGCCCAGCTCGGCATAGGCCTGTTCCGCATGGCTGCGGTTGAAGGCCAGGACGGGGGCCAGCACCAGGGCGTTGCTGTGGCCGTGCGGCACATGGAAATGACCGCCCAGGGGATAGGCCAGGGCGTGCACCGCCGCCACCGGCGCGTTGGCGAAGGCCATGCCGGCCAAAAGGGAGCCCTGCAGCATGGCGGCGCGCGCCGCCACGTCGCGGCCGTCGGCCAGCACCCGGGGCAGGTTGGCATACAGCAGCGTCAGCGCCCGGGTGGCCAGGCTGTCGGACAGGGGGTTCTTCTTCAGCCGGCTGGTGTAGGCCTCGATGGCGTGCACCATGGCGTCGATGCCGGTCATGGCCGTCACCGCCGGGGGCAGGCCCAGGGTCAGCATCGCGTCCAGCACGGCGGCGTCGGGGAAGAGCAGGGGGCTGACCACGCCCTTCTTCTCATGGCTGGGCGTGGTGACGATGGCAATGGCCGTCACTTCCGAGCCCGTGCCCGCCGTGGTCGGCACCTGGATCAGCTTCAGCCGGGGGCCGCGCGCCAGGTTGATGCCGTAGATATCGGCCAGGTTCTGCGGGTGGCCGGCCAGCAGGGCCACCAGCTTGGCCGTGTCCAGGGAACTGCCCCCACCCAGGCCGATGACGGCATCCGCCTGGGCCGCGCGGGCGGCGGCCACGGCGTGCAGCACCACCGCCTCCGGCGGGTCGGCCTGCACCTCGGTGTACAGAACGGTCTCGATGCCGGCGGCACGCAGGCCGGCCAAGGCCGGCTCCACCACCCCGGCCTTCACCAGGCCAGGATCAGTCACCACGAAGACGCGCCCCACCCCCAGGTCGCGCGCCAGCTCACCCAACCGCGTGGCCCCACCCACCTGGGCCAGGATACGGGGCGTGGTCTCGAACGTGAAGTCGCTGTGATGGATGTCGGTGATCGTTGTGGTCATTTGGGGTTTCCTCCTGCCGCGTCCCCTTCTAGCATCCGCCCGCCTCATCCTCCTACCCTTCACCACAGGATTACAGCCCATGTCGGGATACTGCGCCATCGCCCCGGGCCATCCCTTCCACGGGCCCTACCATGAGCGGGAACATGGCTTCCCCACGACGGATGAGGCGGTGCTGTTCGAACGCCTGATGCTGGAGGTCAACCAGGCCGGCTTGTCCTGGCTGGTGGTGTTGCGCAAACGCGACGCCTTCAACGCCGCCTTCCTTGGCTTCGACGTGGACAAGGTGGCGGCGCTGGGGCCGGAAGACGTGGAGCGCCTGATGCAGGACGCCGGCATCGTGCGCAACCGTCTGAAGATCGAGGCCGCGGTCCACAACGCCCGGGTCATCCAGGGTCTGCGCGCCAGCCACGGCGGCTTCGCCGCCTGGATCGCCGCGCACCATCCCCTGACCAAGGCGGAGTGGGTGAAGCTGTTCCGCCGCACCTTCCGCTTTACCGGCGGCGAGATCGTGGGCGAATTCCTGATGAGCATCGGCTATCTGCCGCTGGCCCATGCCGAGGACTGCCCCGTGGACCGCGAACTCGCCGCGCTGGGCCAGCCATGGCGCAAGGCGGTGGCCGACGGGTTTGTCTATTAGCTAACCGGCGGCACGGAACGCCGCCACCAGCGTCGCCAGCGCGGCGCGGCTACGCCGGTCGCTGACGGCGGAACGCAGCACGACCGGGGCGCTGGGCAGGGGCGGCAGGCCGAAACGCCCCCCCACCTCGACAGCACCTAGCGGGGCCGCCCGCGGCGCCAGGGCCGCGACGCCCAGGCCGGCTAGCACGGCGGCGCCCACGGCGGCGACGCCACCGCCCACGAACACCTCGGTCCAGGGAATGCCGGCGGCGTCCAGCGCCCGCACGGCATGGCCGCGCACGCCGCATGGAGCGGACAGGGTGGCGATGGGCAGCGGGGCGGCCGGGGGCGGCTCCCAACCGGGGGCGGCGAACCAGCACAAGGGGTCGATGAACAGCGGCTCCCCCGCCTCGGCCGCCAGGTCCGCCGGGCGTCCGTCCAGGGGTGGTTCCAGCCGCAGGATGGCGGCGTCCAGTTCGCCGCGTTCCAGCAGGCCACCCAGATCGCGCGAGGCGGCGATGCGCACTTCCATCACCAGGGCGGGATCGCGGCCTTGCAGGCGCGCCAGCAGGCCGGGCAGGTCGCGGCCGGCGACATGGTCGCTGATGCCGATGACCAGGCGGTGCGGCGCCTCCTCCAGCCCGGCCAGGGCCTGGTCATGCGCCGCCAATAGCCGGCGGGCCGGTTCCAGGAAGGCGGCCCCCTGCGACGACAGCCGCACCTGGCGCGGCGTGCGCTCCAGCAGCCGCTGGCCCAGCCTGTCCTCCAGCCGTTTCAATTTCAGGCTGATGGCCGATTGGGTGGTGCCCAGCGCCTCCGCCGCGCGGGTGAAGCTGCGCAGCGTGGCCACCAGTACGAAGGCATGCACGGCATCCAGATCCAGCGGGCGGAAGGAAGCGGCGGCGGTGGTGCTCGTCATGATAACGATCGACAATGAATGAAGGGCATCGGGATTTTAAACGCAAATCCTAACGGCCGTCCATGTCGGGCGATCTGGGTCGGGCGATCTGGGTCGGGCGCTCCGGTGCCCCACGGGTGGCCGATTGCCTATTATTCGGGCTGATACCGCAACCATGGGGGCTTTGCCCTTGTCCTGGGCATTTCTCGTCGGCCGACGGTGCTAGCCGCGACCGACTGGCGCGGTCGTCCGGCAGGGGTGATCTCCGCCATTACGGATAGACGGCGGCGCGGGCTTCGGCGGCGCAACATGAAAAGGGGATGATTCGGAGGTGATTCTGTTGCGCTGCGGAGCGTTTCCGAAGCGTCGTGGAGTAGCGCCAGCTTATATATTGGGCAATTGGCAGCCCATAAACCGGGCAATTGACTAGCCATTATGCAAAAGCACAGAAAAAGCACAAAAAGAAAGGCCAGCCCTCCGTTAGGGCTTGCCTTTCGAAAACTCGGCGTAGCATTATCCAAGCGTTGGAGGGTACATCCCCCTCTGACATTGAGTCGCTTGGTGGCGATTCCTCCCTAAACTCAAGGCCGCGCCGCGCTATCGCGAGCGCGGTCTTTTTTATGCCCTTGTGTTTACGAGGGCGGAGTATAGGGAGACGAAATCATTCCGTCATCTGTTTTTTGATCATTTTCAAGGCACGATGCCCGAAAGGCGGCCTTTTCGGTCAAAAACAGCGGCCAATCATAAATTTCACTCAACGAAAGCCAGGGAATTCCCTATGTGGATCAAGGCCCTGGCATTTAAGCCAGGGCGAAGCGCAGCATGAAGAGTGCTGCCAGAATGGGCAGGGCCAGACCCAGCTCCCGCCCCTTGCCGGTCAGCAGCTTGATGGCGCAATGGGCGATCAGGCCGAAGGCGATGCCGTCGGCGATGGAGAAGGTGAAGGGCATGGCCAGGGCCGTGATCACCGCCGGGACCGAGTCGGTCACGTCGTCCCAATCGATTTCCGCCAGGCCGCGCACCATCAGGCAGGCGACGTAGAACAGCGCCGGAGCGGTGGCGTAGCCGGGGATGGCGGCCGCCAGCGGCGACAGGAACAGGGCGGCCAGGAACAGCAGGCCGACCACCACGGCGGTCAGGCCGGTGCGCCCGCCGGCGAAGGTGCCGGCGGCACTCTCGATATAGGCGGTGACGGTGGAGGTGCCCAGCATGGCGCCGGCGGTGGTGGCCAGGCTGTCGGCCAGCAGGGCCCGCTTCAGCCGGGGCAGGCGGCCTCGGGCGTCCAGCAGCCCCGCGCGGTGGGACACGCCCACCAGCGTGCCGGCGGTGTCGAACAGGTCGACGAACAGGAAGGCGAAGATGATGGCGGTCAGGCCCATGTTGAAGGCGCCGGCCACATCCATCCGCAACAGCGTGGGCGCCGGGTTGGGCGGCAGGGAGACGGGGCTGGCGATCAGGGGCGTGACGCCCAGCACCATGCCAGCCAGCGCCGTGCCGATGATGGCGATGACCACGGCGCCGGTGACCCCGCGCGCCACCAGCACCACCAGCGCCAGGAAGCCGGCGCAGGCCAGCAGGGCCTGCGGCTTGCCCAGGGGCCCCAGGGTCACCATGGTGGCGGGATGGGCCGCGACGATCCCGGCGTTCTGCAGGGCGATGAGGCCCAGGAACAGGCCGATGCCGGCGGAGATGGCGTGCTTCAGCCCCGTCGGGATGGCGTTGATGATGGCCTCGCGCACCGGCAGCAGGCTCAAGATGGTGAAGCCCACGCCCGACAGGAAGACGGCGCCCAGCGCCACCGGCCAGGGATAGCCCATGCCGCCCACCACCGAATAGGCGAAGTAGGCGTTCAGCCCCATGCCCGGCGCCAGCGCGATGGGATAGTTGGCGTACAGCCCCATGATGAAGCAGCCCAGGGCGGAGGCCAGGCAGGTGGCCACGAACACCGCCCCCGGATCCATGCCGGCCTTGCCCAGCACCTGGGGGTTCACGAAGATGATATAGGCCATGGTCAGGAAGGTGGTGACCCCGGCCAGGATCTCTGTGCGCACGGTGGTGCCATGGGGCGTCAGCCCGAAAAAACGATCAAGCACGTGTTGCCCCCGCGTTATTCTAAGGCCCGCGTTATTCGAAGGATCGCGCCCATGGTCGGCGCGGACGCCCTCGCCAAGCAAGGACAAAGCCAATGCCGCGGATCGCTGCTGTGATGACCGGCCTGCTGGTGCTGGCTGCCGGTGCCGCCTGTGGGCAGGGGGCGCCCCAAGGGGTGTCCCAGGAGGGGGCACAGAAGGGCCCGGTGAAAGGTCCGACCATCGCCGTCGATCCCGCCGCCTGCCAATGGGCGGTGCGGCATGAGCCGGCGCCCGATGTCGCCTATCAGCCGGGCGTGGATGTGGACGGCAACCCGGTGGCGCCGGCCGATCTGGACGGCGGCGTCCGCCTGCCCGCACCCCAGCGCATCGAGATCCCGCTGACCACGCGCCTGGCCCGCGCGCTGCCGCACGCCGCCGGCACGGCGCGGTCCCGGGCCGATGCCTATCTGGGCCTGCTGACGGTGGAGGGCGATCAGGTGCTGTTCAATGGCCAGCCGCTGACCGATCCGGCGGCGGATGAACTGGCGGCGCTCTGCCGCCAGCAAGGGCTGTCGGGCCGCTGAGGCGCACCGAAGCGGAACCTTGGGCGCGCGCGGAGGGTTTCACGGGCCCGACAACGGCGCCAACCATCCGCAGAAGGAGCGCACCCATGGCCACGGCCCACAAGACCGCCGCCCACCACACCAAGGCCAAGACCCGCACGAAGCCGCGCCGCACGCGCCGCACCGCCACGCGTGATCCGCTGGCGGTCAGCCTGCTGAAGAAGGACCACCGCGAGGTCGAAGGCTGGTTCGACGAGTATGAACAGCTGGACAGCGATGATGAGAAGCTGGCGCTGTTCAACAAGATCGCCCTGGCCCTGAAGGTCCACACCGCCATCGAAGAGGAAATCTTCTATCCCGAGGAACGGGGCGAGGTGGAGGACGACATGCTGGACGAGGCCTACGTCGAGCATGATGGCGCCAAGAAACTGATCGCCGAGATCGAGGCCATGAAGCCCGGCGACGAGTTCTATGACGCCAAGGTCAAGGTGCTGGGTGAGTACATCAAGCACCACGTCAAGGAGGAGGAGCAGCCCGGCGGCCTGTTCTCGCAGGCCAAGCGCGGCGATGAGGACCTGAACGAGATGGGCGAGCGCCTGAAGGCCCGCAAGCAGGAACTGATGGCGGAGTGGGGCAAGGCCTACTCCTGATGACGCGCGGCGCCTGCGGCCCCTTCCTCACCCGAGGGGGCGCGGGCGCCGCCTGTAACCGTTCCGTTACAGGCCCGGCCTTTTTCCCGGTCCCCGGGGGCGGTAGTCTCGCCCATCAAATTATAAAGGGGACTTCATGTTCAATCGTCGCGCCTTCCTGGCCGCCAGCGCCGCCTCGGTCGCCCTGGCCACGGTCCGTCCCGGCTTCGCCGCCGATGCCTCAAAGCCCGCTTCGGGCCCCGCCGCCGACCTGAACCACCTGCTGGACACCTTCTTCCAGGAAGATCTGCGGCGCAGCCCTGAAGGCGCCACCATGGCCGGCATGGACACGGGCAAGCTGGCCGGCCTGCGCGCCAGGCTGGACGACCGCAGCCCCGCCGGGCGCAAGGCCGACACCGCCGCCACGGAAAGCCAGCTGCGCCGTCTCAAGGCCATCGACCGCAAGGCGCTGACCGGCATCGACGCCGTGAACTACGACAGCGTGGAATACGTGCTGGCCGAGGCGGTGGAGAGCGACCGCAAATTCCCCTTCGGCTCCGGCGGGTCGCCGTATGAGCTGTGCCAGCTGCAGGGTTCCTACCAGTCCATTCCCAACTTCCTGGACGTGCACCATCCCATCGAGGTCAAGGCCGACGCGGATGCGTATCTGGCGCGTCTGGAGGCCTTTGCCGGCGCGCTGGACACCGAGACGGCACAGTTCAAGCATGACGCCGCCCAGGGCATCCTGGCCGCCGACTTCATGCTGGACACGACCCTGACCCAGCTGCGCGCCCTGCGGGTGGACGCGGGTGCGTCGGGCTTGGTGTCCTCGGTGGCCAGACGCGCCAAGGACAAGGGGCTGGGCGACGCCTACGGCGCCCAGGCGGCCAAGATCTACACCGACAAGGTCGGCCCGGCGCTGGACCGCCAGATCGCGGCGGTGGAGGCCGCCCGCAAGACGGCCACGCACGACGCCGGCGTCTGGCACATCAAGGATGGCGAGGCCTGGTACGCCCAGGGCCTGAAGTCCAGCACCACCACCACCCTGTCCCCGGATGAGGTGCACCAGATCGGCCTGGACCAGGCCAAGGAGATCGGCGCGCGGCTGGAATCGCTGCTGGCGGCCCAGGGCCTGACCCAAGGCACGGTGGCGGAGCGCATCAAGGCCCTGCGCGCCCGGCCCGAGAGCACCTATCCCAACACCGACGAGGGCAAGGCCCAGCTGGTGGCCGATTTGCAGGTGAAGCTGGACGACATGGCGTCGCGCCTGCCGCGCATGTTCCGCGACATCCCCAAGGCCAAGGCGCGGGTGCAGAGGGTACCGGCGGCCATCGAGGCCGGCGCGCCGCTGGCCTACTACGAATCCCCGCCGCTGGAAGGCGACCGGGTGGGCACCATCTACTTCAACCTGCACGACACGGCCGAATGGCCCAAATGGTCGCTGCCCACCACCGTCTACCATGAAGGCATTCCCGGCCATCACCTGCAGGGCTGCATCGCGCAGGAAACCAAGGGCATCCCGCTCTACCGCGCCAACATGTTCTTCTCCGGCTATGGCGAGGGCTGGGCCCTGTATGCCGAGCAGCTGGCCGATGAGCTGGGCATGTACGACGCCGATCCGCTGGGCCGCATCGGCTTCCTGAAGTTCCTGCTGTTCCGCGCCGGCCGCTGCGTCATCGACACCGGCATGCACCACAAGCGGTGGAGCCGGGAACAGGCGGTGAAGTACATGGTGGACCTGACGGGCGACACCGAAAGCGCCATGACGCGGGAGACCGACCGCTATTGCGCCTGGCCGGGCCAGGCCTGCAGCTACAAGATCGGCCACACGCTGTGGAACCGCCTGCGCGACCAGGCCAAGACGGCCCTGGGCGACAAGTTCGACATCAAGGACTTCCACCAGGTGGGCCTGAACTCGGGCGCCGTGCCGCTGGACGTGCTGCAGACCATGGTGGGCGACTACATCGCCCGGGTGCAGCGGGGCTGAGGCCGGTACCCCCGTGAAACGATGGCCCGGGGATCGCTCCCCGGGCCATTCGTCTATCTGGCTCAGGCCGCGCGCGCTTCCACCAGGAACGTCTCGACCAGGCCACGCATCTTTTCCGCCTCCCGGGCCATGGAGGTAGCGGCCATCAGCACGTCGTGGGCGGCATGCCCCGTCGCCTCGGCGGCGGTTGACACCCCTTGGATGTTCTGGGTGACGCTGTCGGTGCCAGTCGCGGCCTGTTGGACGTTGCGGGCGATTTCCTGGGTGGCGGCCCCTTGTTCTTCCACCGCGGAGGCGATGGCGGTGGCGATATTGTTGATGTTCTCGATGGTGCCGGAGATGGCGCCGATGGCGGCCACAGCCCCTCGCGTCGCCTCCTGGACCGAGGCAATTTGGGTGCTGATCTCGTCGGTGGCCTTGGAGGTCTGATTGGCCAGGCTCTTGACCTCGCTGGCGACGACGGCGAAGCCCTTGCCCGCTTCACCTGCCCGTGCCGCCTCGATGGTGGCGTTCAGGGCCAGCAGATTGGTCTGTGCCGCGATGTTGGTGATCAGGCTCACGATTTCGCCGATCTTCTGGGTGGTCTGCTCCAGGCCGGCGACGATGACGCCGGTCTGGGTCGCCTGACGCACGGCGTCGCCGGCCACCGCTGCCGACTGGGCCACCTGGCGGCCGATTTCCTGCGTGGACGAGGCAAGTTCTTCCGCCGCCGAGGCGACGGTCTGGACGTTGCTTGAGGCTTCGACGGCGGCGGCGGCCACGGCGGCGGATTGGCGGGTGGTTTGCTCGGCGGATGACGATAGCGAGCTGGCGGTGGCCTGCATCTCCGTCGCGGCCGAGGCCACGGCGCCAATGACATCGGCGGCCTGGGTATCGAAGGTGCGGGTCAATCCCTCCAGGGCGGCAGCACGGGCGATGCGGGCGGCCTGCTCCTTCTGCTGTTCGGCGCGCAGGCGTTCGGTCTCGCGGGCGTTGTCGCGGAACACCAGGGCGGTCTTGGCGATGTCCCCCACTTCATCACCGCGAGCGGTGCCATAGATGTCAATGTCCAGTCGGCCCTGGGCCAGATCCTGCAGGTTGTGGACGATGCGGTCGATGGGAATTGTCAGGCCGCGGCGCGCAATCAGTATGCCGATGGCGACGCCGATAACGATGCCCGCGATAGCCACGATGGCGATCATCCAGGTCAAATCGCGGGCTAACGTCTGGGCCTGCTGGGCGACGGCGGTTCCGTCCTTGTCCAACTCCTCCTGCAGGGCCTTGATCTTGTCGCTGAGCGTGGTGGCAACGGCGCGCGACCGCATGACCTCGTCCAGGATCTCCTGTCGGGCGGCATCATTTTTCAGATCGGCGTGTTTGCGGCTGACTGACACCGTGGAGTCATATTGTTTTTTATAGTCATCGAAAGTAGTTTTGATGTCTATCAAGGCGGGCTGATATTTATCTTCCGCAAGCTTTTGTAGATTTCTTAAGGTATTGATGAATTCATCTGATCTTTTATTTGTAGTTCTGAAAACCTCGTCCGTTTCCCTGGGGTCGGCAGCCATGCGGAATTCACTGCGGTTCAGCAGAATGATGCTGGCGCCCATTTGGGCGGCTTGATTCAGGTTGGTGTCCATCACCTCCAGCCGATGGGTGGCGGTTGCCAGCTTCGACAGGCCAGTATACCCGGCGATACCGATGGCG
This sequence comes from Nitrospirillum bahiense, assembly GCF_007828025.1. Lineage (NCBI taxonomy): Bacteria > Pseudomonadati > Pseudomonadota > Alphaproteobacteria > Rhodospirillales > Azospirillaceae > Nitrospirillum > Nitrospirillum bahiense. The sequence continues at coordinate 78,216 of NZ_VITO01000006.1, read as the reverse complement.
AAGGCCGAAAGTGACATGATCGCAATGACGAACAATATCTTTGTAATAATCTTGGTGTTTTCGAGCATTTTTTGCCAAGCCTTTTTTGGTGTTGAGGTATTTATAATATGGACATCACGACTATCCAATATTGCCCATGAAATTTGGATATATTGGATTCGATTTAGGTAAATATCGTCGTTTCTGCTTTATTGTTTTCATGTGACACATATAACGACTAGTAGGAAATAGAAACGATTGAATTTCGTGGATGCGCTGACAGAACGAGAATCATGCACTCCAAGAGAAGTGTCTGGCAGATTTTCGTGTTTCCCCAGCATGGTTCGATTTCCAACTTTCAATTTTCTGATGAGGTGCATTTGCCACCGTAAGGCTTCCTATGGGCTGGCATGGCCATTCTTTGCTGGCCGTCGTCAACGCCTCGTGCCAGGTGTCCTTGCCACTGGGCCGGCGACGGCCATGTCGGCAGCAGGCCGCCCGTCAGGGGGCGCTGGCCAGTTCTGTTCTCAAATGTCGATGGGAAGGACTGGCCGACTATGGCCTCCGGCGCGCACGCGAATAGATCGAGGGGGCAACGCCGTACGCGGCGAGGAAGCGCCTGCTGAAATGCCCGGAATTGGTGAAGCCGGCGTACCTGCTTATTTCGGCGATGGATTTGTTTTGGAAGCCAGGGGTGGTCAGCAAGGATCTGGCATATTCGAGGCGCATCGAGATCAGGTCCTTGCTGAAACTTGTCCCGGCGGCGGCGAACAAGGCGTGCAGCGTGCGCTTTGAAATGCCCTGCTGGGCAGCGAAATCAGAAGGTGTCAACGCTGGGTCATGGAGGCGGTCGCGCATGGCCTGACGCAGGCGTCTCAGCGTGGCGCGTGGACCCGTCCTAAGCGCTGGTGCTTCTTGCCAGCCTGCCGTTAACGTCAGCAGTGCGCTGATCTGGTTGACAATTTCGCCAGGAGGCAGGGGTAGTTGATGCACGGTTTCAGGGTTTAGTTCCGCCATCACGCAGGCCAGGGCGCGGCCCCATCCATTATTGTCGCAGACATCCTTAAGCGCCATTTCCTCCGCACAAGGCGTTCTGGAGGCGAGCCAACTCTTGGGCAAAATCAGGACTTTGGCCTCGGTCTCTGATTCGAAGCGCAGAAGATATTCTACAGCGCTGTTCTTGAGGATCCACTGGCCAGGTTTGAGCCCGATCGTGGTGGCGCCATTGTTGCAGGATATGACCGCCGCGCCGTAGACAATATAAAGCAAACAAAAATCATCAATATGATCGCGGACAATAAGGTTTTTTGCCCGTATGACCGTGTGAGGGTCCACATGTTTGGACAGTAGTATGGCAGATCCAAGGGACGCTATGGTTGCTGATGCGGAAAAATTGCCGTGTTGATGGAAATCAAAATGTAATCCAGGTAGGAAAGTGCTGATCTTTTTTGTCCAGAATGACTTTCCGTCGTCAGATTTTTGGTCTCCGGTGGAAAAATTCAAGCATGCGCTCTTAAAATCCCATGCCATTATGGCCCTCTTAGGTGGTAACCCCTTTCTTTTAGAGATTAATACCTAAGCGTAGTAAATTGCATGTTTGTTAGTACTGTCTAAATGAATGGCAGACTTCACCGGGTGTGGCCGGAGCCACAAAGGAACTGATTAAATTTTTTCGTCCGTTAACATTGCGACAGTTCCTTTCACCCAAGTGATTGCCGGAATTATTCCGCCATATGGCGCCCTTTCGGGACCCTTCCGCCCGAATGCATTTCTTTCCTCCCTTGAAAGAAGATGGGCCCGGGATCTCTTCCCGGGCCACGGCGCTGTCCGACGGAAGGAAGGCGGGAAATCACGCCGCCTTGGCGTCCACCAGGAACTGTTCCACCAGGCCCCGCATCTTTTCCGCCTCCCGCGCCATTGAGGTCGCGGCGGTCAGCACGTCATGGGCGGAATGGCCCGTCTCATCCGCGGCCTGCGAGACGCCCTGGATGTTGTGGGTGACGCTGTCGGCGCCGGCGGCCGCCTGCTGCACGTTGCGGGCGATCTCCTGCGTCGCCGCCCCTTGCTCCTCCACCGCCGAGGCGATGGTGGTGGCGATGCTGTTGATGTTCTCGATGGTGCCGGAGATGGCGCCGATGGCGGTCACCGCCTCGCGCGTCGCCTCCTGGACCTGGGCGATCTGGGTGCTGATCTCCTCCGTCGCCTTCGAGGTCTGGTTGGCCAGGCTCTTCACTTCGCTGGCCACGACCGCGAAGCCCTTGCCCGCCTCGCCGGCGCGCGCCGCCTCGATGGTGGCGTTCAGGGCAAGCAGGTTGGTCTGGCTGGCGATGTCGGTGATCAGCTTCACCACGTCGCCGATGCGCTGGGCGGTCTGCTCCAGGCCGGCGACGATGGTGCCGGTGTGGGTGGCCTGGCGCACGGCGTCGCCGGCGACCGTGGTCGACTGCGCCACCTGGCGGCTGATCTCCTGGATGGAAGAGCTGAGTTCCTCGGCGGCGGCGGCTACGGTCTGGACGTTGGCCGAGGCCTCCACCGCGCCGGCGGCCACGGTGGCGGACTGGCGGGTGGTCTGCTCGGCCGAGGCGGACAGCGAGCTGGCGGTGGCCTGCATCTGCGTGGCGGCGGAGGCGACGGCGCCGATGACGTCGCCGGCCTGCACGTCGAAGGTGCGGGTCAGGTTTTCCAGGGCGGCGGCACGGGCGACGCGGGCGGCCTGTTCCTTTTCCTGCTCGGCGCGCAGGCGTTCCGCCTCGCGGGCGTTGTCACGGAAGACCAGGGCGGTCTTGGCGATGTCGCCCACCTCGTCGCCACGCTCGGTGCCGAAGATCTCGACGGTCAGGCGGCCGTGGGCCAGGTCCTGCAGGTTGCGCACGATGTGGGTGATGGGGGTGACCAGACCGCGGCGGGCGATCAGCATGCCGACGACGATGCCCACGGCGATGCCGATGACGGCGACCGCGACGATCATGATGGTCAGGTCGCGGGCGACGGCCTGGGCATCCTGGGCCACGGTGGTGCCATCCTCGTCCAGGGCCTCCTGCAGCACCTTGATCTTGTTGCTGAGCGCGGTGGACGCGGTGCGCGACTGCGCGACCTCGTCCAGGATTTCCTGGCGGGCGGCCTCGTTCTTCAGGTCCGCATGCTTGCGGCTGGCCGCCATCGTGCCATCGAATTCCTTTTTGTAGGCGGCGAAGGCGGTCTTGATCTCCGCCAGCATGGGCCGGTACTTGCCCTCCACCTGCTGGTCCAGCAGGGTCATGTTCTTGGTGAACTCATCGACCCGGCCGGCGACGTTCTTGGCGACGTCCTCGGTATCCTTGGGATCGGCGGCCATGCGGTATTCACCGCGGTTCATATAGATCACGTTGGCGTTCAGCTGCGCCGCCTGGTGCAGGTTGGTGCCCATGACGTCCAGGCGGTGCGTCGCGACCGACAGCTTCGACATGCCGATGTAGCCGGCGATGCCGATGGCGACGGCGGAAAGCGCCATGACGAGGATGACCAGGTTAATCTTTGTTAGGATTTTGGCGTTGGCCAACATGGTTGCGGATCCTTAGGGCGGCGGGCTTGTCCCGGCGTGATAGCAGCGATTGGTTAATGGCCGGTAAAAACCACAAGCCGGATTTCAAGGTCAACGCATGGCCACCATCCATTATTGCCGGGAAGGTATAATTTAGATGTTTTCTAAAAATTGACCTAAGCGGTTATTTCAATGGGAAGTGGAGATGGCCGCTGCGGATATGTGCGCTGTCATGTTTAGCCTGATAGTACTTATGACATAGACCGTGAGATCTGGACGGTCCAATGCCAGGGACATACCTATCCTGCGGAAATCAGGTGGTTATACCGGCCATGCGTTTGCGTGGGGATAATCATCGGGCGCGACATATCCGAAATCCCTTTCAGCCCCGCCGCCATGGACAGGGGGGGCGTCATTGCCTAAAGTCGCGGCTCCATTTCCGTAATCCAAGTTCATGAAGGCGACGGGTTCCCGCGATGCGCTCCTCCCAGTTTTTCCTGCCCACCCTGAAGGAAACCCCGGCGGAGGCGCAGATCGCCTCGCACCGGCTGATGCTGCGCGCCGGCATGATCCGGCAGACCAGCGCCGGCATCTACGCCTGGTTGCCGCTGGGCTGGAAGGTCCTGCGCAAGATTTCGCAGATCGTGCGGGAGGAGCAGGACGCCGCCGGCGCCCAGGAACTGCTGATGCCCACCATCCAGTCGGCGGAGCTGTGGCGCCAGTCGGGCCGCTATGACGACTACGGCAAGGAGATGCTGCGCATCACCGACCGTCACGACCGTGAATTGCTGTACGGCCCCACGAACGAGGAGATGATCACCGACATCTTTAAGACGTTCGTGCGCAGCTACAAGGACCTGCCGAAGAACCTCTACCACATCCAGTGGAAGTTCCGGGACGAGATCCGCCCCCGCTTCGGCGTCATGCGCGGCCGTGAGTTCCTGATGAAGGACAATTACTCCTTCGACCTGGACGCCGAAGGGGCCAAGCTGTCCTATCGCAAGATGTTCCTGGCCTATCTGCGCACCTTCGCCCGCATGGGGCTGAAGGCCATCCCCATGCGCGCCGACACCGGCCCCATCGGCGGCGACCTCAGCCATGAGTTCATCATCCTGGCCGAGACGGGCGAAAGCGGCGTGTTCTGCCACAAGGATTGGCTGAACCTGGACGTGCTGCAGAACCCGCCCGAGGCCGGCAGCGACCTGAAGGACTTCTTCGCCAAGTACACCAGCATCTACGCCGCCACGGACGAGAAGCACGACCCCGCCACCTGCGAGGTGCCGGAGGACCAGCTGGTCTCCGCCCGCGGCATCGAGGTCGGCCACATCTTCTATTTCGGCACCAAGTATTCCAAGCCCATGGGCGCCGTGGTCGCCGGGCCGGATGGGGAGCCGGTGGCGGTGGAGATGGGCAGCTACGGCATCGGCGTGTCGCGCCTGATGGGCGCCATCATCGAGTCCAGCCATGACGAGAACGGCATCATCTGGCCGGACGCCGTCGCCCCCTTCCACGTGGGCCTGATCAACCTGAAGGCCGACGACGCGGCGTGCGCCAGCCTGTGCGACGACCTGTACGCCAAGCTGAACGCCGCCGGTGTCGAGACGCTGTACGACGACCGCAACGAGCGCCCGGGCGCCAAGTTCGCCGACATGGACCTGATCGGCCTGCCCTGGCAGCTGACCGTGGGCCCGCGCGGGCTGAAGGCCGGGGTGGTGGAGCTGAAGCGCCGCGCCACCGGCGAGAAGCGCGAGCTGTCGGTGGAGGCCGCCCTGGCCGAACTGATCAAGGCCTGACCAGGGGCAAGAAACGGGACGCCCGCCCCTGTCGCGCATGGTAGGAGCGGGCGCCTTTTTTCCGCCCAGAATCGCGCGCATTGCCTCATCACTTTCCACCCTCGACGGCCCGGCCCCCCCGAATGATCTTTTCCGCCTTTGAACGCATGGTCGCGATGCGCTACCTCCGGGCGCGCCGGCAGGAGGGGTTCATCTCCGTCATCGCCGGCTTTTCCCTGCTGGGCATCGGCCTGGGCGTCGCCACCCTCATCATCGTCATGTCGGTGATGAACGGCTTCCGCACCGAGTTGCTGGGCCGCGTGCTGGGCCTGTACAGCCATCTGGAGGTGCAGTCCCTGCTGGGCCCCATGCCCGAGAACGACGCGGTCACCCAGCGCCTGCTGACCGTGCCCGGCGTCACCGCCGTCATGCCGACGGTGGAGGGCCAGGCCCTGATCACCCAGGACGGGACGGCCAGCGCGGCTTATGTCCACGGCATCACGCCGGAGGATTTCCGCCGCCGGCCCATCGTCTCCACCCATCTGGTCGAGGGGGCGGCCGAGGCCTTCGGCGCCGCCACCGGCGCCACGGGGGACGAGGCCAACCTGGGCGACGGCATCGCCATCGGCAGCCGCATGGCCAAGCGTTTGAACCTGCATGTGGGTGACCAGCTGCGCCTGGTCAGCCCGCGCTTCAACCAGACGGCCTTCGGTTCCATCCCCCGCGCCCGCACCTATCCCGTGGCCGCCATCTTCGACGTCGGCATGTACGACGTGGACAACAGCCTGATCTTCATGCCCCTGGCGGCGGCGCAGACCTTTTTCGGCGTGGCCAACGGCTACACCTCCATCGAGGTGTTCGTGCAGGACCCCACCCACATCGATCCCTACCTGGCCGCCGCCACCCGCGCGGCGGGGCAGGAGTACCGCGTCTATGACTGGCGCCAGCGCAGCGCCGCCTTCGTCAGCGCCATCGACGTGGAACGCAACGTCATGTTCCTGATCCTGTCGCTGATCATCCTGGTGGCAGCGTTCAACGTCATCAGCAGCATGATCATGCTGGTCAAGGACAAGGGGCGGGACATCGCCATCCTGCGCACCATGGGCGCCAGCCGAGGCATGGTGTTGCGCATCTTCTTCCTGACGGGCGCCAGCATCGGCGTGGTCGGCACCGTCTTCGGCATGGTGCTGGGCGTGCTGTTCACCAAGAACATCGAAGCCATCCGCCAGTTCCTGCAGGCCATCATCGGCCGCGACCTGTTCAACGCCGAGATCTATTTCTTCACCCAAATCCCGGCCAGGCTGGACTGGATGGAGGTGACGCAGGTGGGCGTCATGGCCCTGTTCCTGTCTTTCGCCGCCACCGTCTATCCCTCCTGGCGGGCCGCTCGCCTCGATCCGGTGGAGGCCCTGCGCTATGAGTGACGTGTCCGTCATGGAAAAGCCCATCATCCCCGCCACGGGCGATACCGTGCTGGAACTGTCCGGCGTCGTGCGCCGCTTCCAGCAGGCGGGTGCGGTGCTGGAGGTGCTGCGCGGTGCCGCCTGTTCGGTGCGCCGGGGGGAGATCGTGGCCCTGGTGGGGCCCAGCGGCGCCGGCAAGTCCACCCTGCTGCACATCGCGGGATTGCTGGAGCATGCCGACGGCGGCGTCATCCGCATCGACGGCCGCGACGCCGCCACGCTGGACGATGCCGGCCGCACCGCGCTGCGGCGGCAGACCATCGGTTTCGTCTACCAGTTCCATCACCTGCTGCCGGAGTTCAGCGCGGAGGAGAACATCGTCCTGCCGCAGATGATCGCCGGCGTGTCCAAGGCGGTGGCGCGGGAACGGGCCAAGGAGCTGCTGGCCCAGGTGGGCCTGGCCGCGCGGGGCAGCCACCGTCCGGCCCGCCTGTCGGGCGGCGAGCAGCAGCGCGTGGCCATCGCCCGCGCCCTGGCCAACCGGCCCAGCCTGCTGATCGCGGATGAACCCACGGGCAACCTGGACCACCATACCTCCGACGACGTGTTCGCCCTGCTGACCCGCCTGGTGCGGGGCAGCGGCACGGGTAAAGACGGCTTCGGCGCCCTGGTCGCCACCCACAACCTGGACCTGGCGGCCCGCATGGACCGGGTGGTGGAACTGCGGGACGGCGTGCTGGTGGAGTCTTGAGCCAGCTGACCCTGGACCTGCCGCCGGGCTTCGATCCCGACGCCGCCTGGCGCTATCACGGCCGCGACTGGTACCGCGACCGCGACGCCCCGGCGGAACGGGTGGCGGGTCCCGCGCTGACCAAGGCGCTGGAGTTCGACGGCCGGGCCTACCTGCTGACCCTCACGGCACCTGCCGGCGGCGGTACCCTGGTGATGGGCATGGACAGCGATGATCCCCTGATCCTGGCGCGCGCCCAGCGGGTGGCCCTGCGCATGTTGGGCCTGACACCGGCGCTGGCCGATGCCGCCGCCGGGCTGGAGGCGCGGGCGGACCACGACGCGACGACGGCGCGGCTGGTGGGAAACCGCCGGGGCTATCGTCCACCCCTGGCGGCCACCGTGTTCGAGGCGCTGGCCTGGGCCATCATCGGCCAGCAGATCAACCTGACCTTCGCCGCCGACCTGCGCCGCCAGCTGATCCTGCTGGCCGGCCGGCCGCACCCCTCGGGCATGATCGCGCATCCGGAGGCGGCGGCGGTGGCGGCCCTGGATCCGGAGCTGCTGACCGCCCGCCGCTTCTCCCGCTCCAAGGCACGCTACCTCATCGATGCCGCCCAGGCGGCGGTGGCGGGCCGGCTGGACCTGGCCGCGCTGGAGCGGCTGGACACCGACCCAGCCGGCGAGGCGGCGGCCGAGGCGGCGCTGCTGGCCCTGCGCGGCATCGGGCCGTGGACCACCAACTACGTCCTGATGCGCGGCTGCGGCCTGCCCGACCGGGTGCCGGTGGGCGACGCCGGCCTGGCGGCGGCCCTGCAGCGCTTCCACGCCATGGATCGCCGCCCCACGGCGGAGGAGCAGGCCACCCTGATGCACCCCCATGCCCCCTGGCGCAGCCTGGCCACCGCCCATCTGTGGGCCAGCCTGGCCTGAGGCGCGCCGGCGGCCCGCGGTGGCGCGGCAGGCCGTCGCACTCACCAGAAGAGCGACGATGGCGGGGGTTTTGTCACGGACGTGCGCTTGCGGGGGCCCGCCGGCCTTTGCGATACTGCGCGGCTTGCAACCGGCGGGACCGTTTCAGATGCGCCCTTTCCTTTTTTTGACCGCCATCCTGACGCTGGCCGGTCTGCTGTCGGTGGCGCCGCGGGCCGCGACCGCGGGCGTGACGGATTGCCGCCTGAACCCCGTGGGTGAATTGCCGGTGCATCTGGAAAATGGCCTGCCCATCGCGGACGGCGTGTTGAATGGCAAGCCGGTGCGGGCGCTGATCGATACCGGCTCGACCCGCCATTTGGTGTCGGTGGAGGCGGCACGGCGCCTGGGGCTATCCTTCCTGGAGCGGCGTGTGCCGGGCCTGCAACTGGGCCAGGGCGATTGGGTCAAGGCTGGCACCCTGCAGGCCGATACCCTGCAGATGGGGCCGTGGCAAGGTACGGACGCCCGGGTGCAGGTGGTCGAGGCGGGCGACTTTGGCGCTGGCGCCGATATGGTGCTGGGCCAGGACCTGTTCGTGCAGTCGGATGTGGAACTGGATATGGCGCACAACGTCATCCGCTTCTTCCGGCCCAGCGGCTGCGACGATGTGCCATTGGCCTATTGGGCGAAGACCTATTCCCAGGCCACCCTCCGCTCCCGCGGGTTCGGTGGCTTTTCCGTTAGCCGCGTGGTGGTGCGGCTGAACGACCAGGAGTTCTGGGCGCGGCTGGACACCGGCGTCCGCACCAGCGCGGTCAATACCCGCATGGCCCACCGCGTGGATGTGCGCGAGGATTCGCCCGGCTCCCAGCCGGGGCCGGAGCGGCATGACATCGGCCGCCTGCCGGTGCCCACATGGATCGGCACCTTCGGCACCCTGGCGGTTGGGGATGAGGTGATCCGCAATGCCCGCCTGTCGGTGGGCGATTACTACAACCTGGGCGTGGCGCGCGATGGCACCCTGAACATGGTGCTGGGCATGGACTTTATCCGGTCCCATCGCATCTACATCGCCAATAGCCAGGACAAGATTTACTTCACCAATGTGTCGAAGCCGGTTTTCGGCGCGGGATCATAGGCGACGCCAGGTCTCAAACTGGAGTTGGGGGGATGCGTATGCGTGTGTGGGGAAGACGGGCTGCCATGCTGGCCGCCCTGGCGGGGACCATCGCACCGGGGCTTGCCTGGGGGGGAGTGGCCGACTGTCATTTGAACAAGATCAGCGAACTGGCGCTGAAGCTGGAGCGCAACCAGCCTATCGTCGAGGGCAGCATCAACGGCAAGGCCGTGCGCGCCCTGCTGGATACGGGCTCATATCGCACCATGCTGACGTCCACAGGGGCGGCGCGTCTGGGCCTGGACGTTACCAAGCACTATGAGGCGGGCAAGGTCGCCGGTGTCGGGGGCGAAGTCCATATTGGCTCCGCGCCGGTGGACAAGCTGACGATCGGTTCTTGGCAGGTCAATGACCTGCGTCTTCAGGTGATCGATAATAGCAATGTTGGACCTGGGGTGGAGCTGATCCTGGGCCAGGATATTTTCAGTCAGGCCGATGTCGAACTGGACTTCGCCCACAGCATCGTCCGCTTCTTCCAACCCCAGGGGTGTGATGATGTGCCACTGGCCTATTGGGCGCAATCCTACGCCGAGGCCTTGATGAAGCCGCCCCAGGGACGCCGAACCGCCAATATCGTTCATGTCGCCCTGAACGGCTATGAGTTCTGGGCGACGCTGGATACTGGCGCCAGCCACAGCAGCCTTCAGCAGCGCATCGCCCACCGTGCCGGCGTGCATGAGGATGACGCGGGGGTGACGCCGGGTGGCGGCAGCCATGGTATCGGCAAGGACACCATCAACACCTGGATCGGCACCTTCGAGACCTTCACAATCGGTGATGAGACGGTGCGCAACGTGAAAATCCGCTTTGGCGATTATTCGCGCGGTTGGGATCCTGAGAAGGCTGGGGCTACCGACATGCTGTTGGGGGCGGACTTCATCAAGACCCACCACATCTACATCGCGAACAGCCAGAACAAGCTATACTTCACCAACGTCGGCCGGCCGATCTTCTCGGTTGAACCGGTGGCGGCACGGACGGAATCCGAAGGCGGGAAGTCCGAGGATAAGGGGGCCGGCTCCAACTGAGGCAGGGTGGTTGGGCGCACGGATCGGACTCCTTAGCCTCGTCACTCATATCGTAGCGCCCGCACCGGCCGCTCGCGGGCGATGCGGGCCAGGTGAGCGGCCACCGTCACCCAGGCCAGCCCCAGCGACACTGCGGCGGCGGCCACGAACCACAGCGGGTCGAGCGCGACGCGGTAGGCATAGCCATCGAGCCACCGCCGCAGGGAGGGGCGCCATCCGCGCGCGGACAGGGTCCCGGAAACGGAGGCGTCCCCGCCGCGACACGCGTGCCTTGGCGGTGCCCCGCCCATCGTGGCAGGGTGGGGTGGTGAGGAAATGGTTGGTGGTGTGAAATGGGCGTGACGCCGGCGGGTGCGGGCCGGGACCGGTGGTCCCAAGTGATGACGGTGGTGCGGGTCGCCAGCGGCAATTTCCTGGAAATGTACGACTTCATGGTGTTCGGCTATTTCGCCGGCGCCATCAGCCGCGCCTATTTCCCCAAGGGCAGCGACACCGCCGGCCTGCTGCTGACCTTCGCCACCTTCGGCGCCGGCTTCCTGATGCGGCCCATCGGCGCCCTGGCGCTGGGCGCCTATATCGACCGCAAGGGGCGGCGTGACGGCCTGCTGCTGACCCTGGGCCTGATGTCGGTGGGCACCATCACCATCGCGCTCATGCCGGGCTATGCCACCATCGGCTTGCTGTCACCCCTGCTGGTGCTGCTGGGCCGGCTGGTGCAGGGCCTGTCGGCGGGGGTGGAGCTGGGCGGCGTCTCCGTCTACCTGTCGGAGATCGCGACGCCGGGCCACAAGGGCTTCTACGTCAGCTGGCAGTCGGCCAGCCAGCAGGTGGCGGTAATGGTGGCGGCGCTGATCGGCGTGGCGCTGACCTTCTATCTGCCGCCCGACACCATGCAGGCCTGGGGCTGGCGCATCCCCCTGGTGGTGGGCTGCCTGATCGTGCCCTTCCTGTTCCACATCCGCCGCTCCCTGACCGAGACGGAGGTTTTCCTGGCGCGCAAGCACCGGCCCACGGTGGGGGAGATCCTCGCCTCGCTGGCGGCCAACTGGGGGGTGGTGCTGACGGGTGTGGGCCTGGTGCTGATGACCACGGTGTCCTTCTATTTCATCACCGCCTATACCCCCACCTTCGGCCGCGACGCCCTGCACCTCAGCGACATGGACGCCCTGCTGGTCACCCTGGCCGTGGGCGCCAGCAACCTCTTGTGGCTGCCCCTGTCGGGCGCCCTGTCCGACCGCATCGGGCGCCGGCCCATCCTGGTGGCCTGCACCGCGCTGGCGCTGGCCACCGCCTATCCAGCCCTGAGCTGGCTGGCGGACGCGCCCAGCTTCGGCCGCCTGCTGGGGGTGGAGCTGTGGCTGTCCTTTCTCTACGCCTGCTACAACGGCGCCATGGTGGTCTACCTGACCGAGATCGTGCCCGTGGCCGTGCGCACCGCCGGCTTCTCCCTGGCCTACAGCCTGGCCACGGCGGCCGGCGGTTTCACCCCGTTCGTCAGCACCTACCTGGTGAAGCACGGTGGCAACGCCGCCATGCCGGGCCTGTGGCTGTCGGCGGCGGCGTTCTGCGGCCTGGTCGCCGTGCCGGTTAGCACGCGGTTCGCCAAGCGGCACGCGGAGGGGTGAGGGAGGGGTCAGGCGGCTTCCAGGATGGTCATTTCGACGCGCAGGCCGGCGGCGCTGGCCATGTTGACCAGGGCGTCCAAGCCAAACAGATCGATCTTGCCCCGCACCAGATCCGAGATGCGCGGCTGTGTCACGCTGAAAGTCTTGGCGGCCTCCGCCTGGGTCAGGCCCTGGCGGGTGATGTAGTCTTTCAAGGTCATCGCCAATTTGGAACGAAGCTTCATGTTCTCGGCTTCCGCCGGCGTATCCTCTATGGCGTCCCAGACGCTGGAGAACCGATTGTCGGTCATTTCCGTTTGCCTTTCCTTTCCTCGGCCTTATGACGCTTCAGCCGTTCAACAAGGCTGCCGTATCGATCTTTCGCGATTCCAAGATCACCCGATGGCGTCTTCTGGGTCCTTTTCTGGAAACAGTGCAGCACGTATACGGCGTCTTCGAATTTCGCGACGTAGATTACACGATAGATGCCGGATTGGTCGGTGATCCTGATTTCCTGAACACCCGGACCGATGGTCTTCATCGGCTTCCAATCGTCCGGCAATCTTCCATGCTGGAGATTGTCGATCTGATGGCCCGCTTCTCTTTTGGCGGCCAAGGGGAAGCTTCGTAGTATTTCCAAGGAATCACCTAGGAACTCCACGTCCTTGGGGGCTCCTGGTTCCCTGCTCCCAGCATTTCTCATAAATCAATTCATACAAGATTTTGTATATCGCGGCAAGTGGAAGCCAAGCTACTCATTCGTCCGGGCCGGCTGTCCCCGCGCCAGCCAGACGGTGTGCCGGCCGCAATCCGGATCCTCCGCGCGATACTCCATGACATCGAAGCCGTGCGCGTCCAGCAGGGCGCGGTATTCGGTCGGGTCCAGGCTGGCGTGGTATAGCGGCTCGCCGGCGTACTGCCCCATGGCCACGCCGTGGCGGGGGCCGCTGGTGAACATCAGGGCCGCACCGGGCAGGGCGTGCCGTTGGAACACGGCGAACAGGGCGCGCTGGTCGTCGAAGTCCAGGTGGAAGAAGCTGTTCCAGGCCAGGATGCCGGCGTAGCGCCGGCCCAGATCCAGGTCGCGCATGTCGGCCAGCCGCCAGTCCTGGTCCGGCATGCGGCCGCGGGCCAGATCCAGCAGGGCGGGGGCACTGTCCACGCCGGTGACGGCACGGCCCCGGGCCACCAGGTAGGTGGCCATGGGGTCGCCGCCGCCGCACCCCAGGTCCAATATCGGCCCCGGCGGCGCCAGGGCCAGGAAGCGGTCCAGCCAAGGGCCTTCCATGTGGGGGCGTTGGCGCTGGGCGGCCTGGCGATCGGCCTCCCATGCCAGGCCGTGGCGCCGGTACAGGTCGATGATGCGGTCGGCGTCGTCGTCCACGGGGCAAATCCTTGGTGCGGCCTGTTTCCATCCTTGCCCATCCAGCGATAGGCCAAGCGGGGCGGCGGCACAAGGGCAGCGGTGCCGGTTAGGGGGCGCGCACCGTCGCCAGGAACTCCGCCACCTCCCGCCGCAGATGCTCGGACTCGGTCGACAGGCTGTGTGCGGCGGCCAGCACCTGCGTCGCGGCTGCCCCGGTTTCCCCGGCGGCTTGGGTGACGCTGGCGATGGTGCTGGATACCTCGCTGGTGCCGGCGGCGGCTTGGGTGATGCTGCCGGCGATGTCGTTCGCCGCGGCGCTCTGCTGGTCGACGGCCGCGGAGATTGCGGTGGCGATGCCGCTGATCTCCCCGATGGTGTCGGCAATGGCCGATATGGATAGGCCGGCGGCGTTGGAGGCGCGCTGGATGTCGCTGACGCGGGTTGCGACCTCTTCGGTGGCCTTCGCGGTCTGGGTCGCCAGGGCCTTCACCTCGTTGGCTACGACCGCGAAGCCCTTGCCCGCCTCGCCCGCGCGTGCGGCCTCGATGGTCGCGTTCAGCGCCAGCAGGTTGGTCTGGCTGGCGATCTCGCTGATCAGCGCCACCACGGCGCTGATGTCGGCGGCGGAGCCCTTCAAGGTGGTCACCGTTCCGACCGTCTCACCGGTGGTGGTGACGGCGGCCGATGCCACGGTCGAGGACCGGGCCACCTGACGGCTGATCTCGGTGATCGAAGCCGACAACTCCTCGGCCGCGCTGGCGACGGTGTTGACGTTGGCGGCGGCGACGTCGGCGGCGCCGGCCACCGTCTGCGATTGCCGGCTGGTTTCCTCGGCGGTGGCGGCCATGGTCTGGGCTGCCGCCTGCATTTCCGTGGCGGCGCCCGCCACTGCATCGACCACGCCTTTGACGGAGCTTTCGAACCGGGACGCCATGCCCAGCAGTGCCGCCTTGCGCCGCGCCTCGGCCTCCTGCTTTTCGTGCGCCGCGGCCTCTTCCATGGCGCGAACGCGCAGGGTGCTCTGCTTGAACGCCTCTGCGGCCTGGGCCAGGTCGCCGATTTCATCCCGGCGGCCCAGCCCCCGCACCAGGACGGTCGTGTCCCCGGCCGTCAGGCGGGACATGACGGTGATGATGCCGCTGATGCCCCCGGTCACGGACCGGACGACGATGACCGCGAGGATGATGCCGCCGACGATGCCGAGCGCGCTGATGCCGACGGTCAGGATCATGGTGCGGCTGAAGCGCGCCACCGACTCGTCGAAGATCCGTTTCGCTTCGTTGACCTGCAGGGCGATCAGCGGCGCCAGCCGCTCCATCACCCGACCGAAGGCGTCCCGATCCTGGGTGTCGCTACCGACCAGCTGCCGATACGCGGTGTAGGCCGGCTCGAACGCGTGCACCAGGTTGGCTTCTTCCGGCGTCAGGTAGGTGGACATGTAGTGGGACCAGGCTGCCTCCATGCCCTTGTCGGCGCTGGCGGCGGTCGTGCCGACACCGCGCGCCGCGCGCAACCGGTACAGGTTGTCCTGAACGGCGGTCAGATCGGCCAGCGCGACCGTGCGGTCCTCGTAAACGCTCTTGAGATCCTGGTTGGTGGTCCAGGCGCCGTGCAAGCCCATGAAGCCGGTCAAAACGGCGACAAGCGCCAAGCACCCCACCAGGAGGGTGAGGCGAACCCCAATCTTCACGTTATTCAGCATTGCAGGACGGTCCCTCGAATATTCATTCGTGGACTCTGCGGCCTGGACTCTGAAGCGATGCTTAATGGACTACCCACAAAGGGGTGCGCGAACGGATAGTGTTAGTTCAGTGAATTAACCACCGGCAGCAGCAGCTGGGCCTTCAGCCCCGGGCCATTGTCCTCCAGCACCAGGGTGCCGCCGTGGCGCTGGGCCACCGCGTCCACCAGGCTCAGGCCCAGGCCGCTGCCGGGGCGGGCCTGGTCGCGGTCCAGGCGGAAGAAGCGCTCGCGCACGCGTTCGCGGTCCTCCGCCGGGATGCCGGGGCCGTTGTCGGCCACGGTCACCTTCACGCGGGATGAGCCATCGGCGGTGACGGTCAGGCTGACGTGGCCACCCTCGGGCGTATATTTCAGGGCGTTGTCCAGCAGGTTGGCCAGGGCCTGGCCCAGCAGCTGGCGGTTGCCCTGGACCGTGGCGGCCGGGCCGGTCGCCTCCACCGCCATGGTGAAGGTGATGCCCTGGTCCTCCGCCACCGCGTCGTACAGCTCACCAGTGCTGAGCGCCAGGGTGTCCAGCGGCACGGGGGCGATGGGCAGGTTGCCGCCCGACTCCACCTCGGCGATGGCCAGCAGGGCGCGGAAGGTGGCCAGAAGGTGGTCCACCTCCTCGATCGCGGCCTCCAGCACCTCGCGCGGGTTCTCCACCGTGTCGTGCATCAGGGCCAGTTCCAGGCGCGTGCGCAGGCGAGTGAGGGGGGTGCGCAGGTCGTGGGCGATGCCTTGGCTGACATGGCGGATGCCGGCCACCAGCGCCTCGATGCGGTCCAGCATGGCGTTCAGCGTGTGGGCCAGCTGGTCGAACTCGTCACCGCTGCCCGTCAGGGGCACGCGGCTGACCAGCATGCCCTCGCGGATGGCCTCCGCCGTGCGGGTCACGCCGTCCAGGCGCCGCAGCCAGACACGGCTCATGGCCAGGCCGCCCACTAGGCCCAGCACCAGGGCCAGGCCCATGCTCCAGCCGATGACGCGCTCCAGCCGCTCGCGCAGCACCCGCACCTCGCCCAGGTCGCGGCCCACCAGCACGCGATAGCCGCCGGGCAGGACCGCGATCAGGGCGCGCACGTCGCCGGGCCGCACCTGGCCGCTGCTGGGATCCTTCACCGGCAGGTTGGCCCAGCCGGCCTCATCCACGCCCTTGGGCCAGAACTGGTTGCCGGCCAGGGTGGCGCCCGAGCCCGCCGACAGGATGTAGATGGAGGAGGCGTTGCCCATGCCGCGCTCGTTCACCGCTTCCGCCAGGCTGGCCATGCCGCCGGTGCGGTAGCGGTCGGCCAGGGCCTGCATGTCCTCGCGGATGCCGGTGTCGGCCTGGCCCGCCAGGAATCCCGCCGTGGACCAGTAGATCAGCCACAGCACCAGCAGGACGGAGCCGATGAACAGACCCAGATAGATCAGCGCGAAGCGGAAAGTGGTGGTGCGCAGCAGCCGGCCCAGATGGCGGTGCCGGTCGGACGGCAGATCCATGCCCGCCGCCTCTGACGCCGGACGTTTCACGGACGTAAGCAATACCCGGCCCCCCGCACGGTCTGGATCAGGGGCGGGTCGAAGCCCTTGTCCACCTTCTGGCGCAGGCGCGCGATATGCACGTCGATGACGTTGGTCTGCGGGTCGAAGTGATAGTCCCACACCTGCTCCAGCAGCATGGTGCGGGTCACCACGCTGCCGGCGTTGCGCATCAGGCATTCCAGCAGCTGGAACTCGCGCGGCAGCAGGTCGATGACCTTGCCGCCCCGCTTCACCGTGCGGGCCAGCAAATCCATCTCCAGATCGCTCACCACCAGCTTGGTGGCCTGGGTCTGCGGCGCCGCCCGGCGGCGTCCCAGGCTTTCCAGCCGGGCCAGCAGCTCGGAAAAGGCGTAGGGCTTGGTCAGGTAGTCGTCGCCCCCCGCGCGCAGGCCGGTCACCCGGTCCTCCACGCTGCCCAGGGCGCTCAGCACCAGCACGGGCGTGTCGTTGCCGGCGGCGCGCAGCAGGCTGACGAGGGACAGGCCGTCGCGGCCGGGCAGCATGCGGTCCACCACCAGGGCGTCGTAATGCTCCGCCCCCGCCAGGTATAGCCCCTGGGTGCCGTCGGGCGCGTGGTCCACGGCGTGCCCCGCCTCCTTCAGGCCTTTCAGCATGTAGGCGGCGGCCTGGGCGTCGTCCTCGATGACTAGGATCTTCATGGGGGCAACCTGGGTTGGGGAGGGTACCAGACAAAGGGCCGGGCGGTGGAGTTCCGCCCGGCCCCGTCAGGTCTTCAATCGCCGGGATTCACTATCCCGGAGAGGCATCAGCCCTTGGGCGTCACGGGCAGGGGCAGGAACATCTGCTGGTCACCACGGCGGACCAGCAGCAGGACGGACTTGCGGCCGTCCTTCTTGGCCTTTTCCACCTGGCTGTTCACGTCCGCCGGCGCCTTCACGCTCTCGTTGTTCACGCTGGCGATGATGTCGCCGGGGCGCAGGCCCAGATCGTCCTTGCCGGGGTCGACGATGACGACGCCCTGGGCGTCGTTGTCCAGGCCCATGCGCTCCCGCGTGCGGTCGTCCAGCTTGCCCAGCTTCAGACCGGCCACCGAGGCGTTGTCACCCTTGCCGTCCGGCGAGGTGGAGCCGCCAGGGCCGTTGTCCTTGTCGCCGCTGTTGGGCGCCTCGCCCAGCTTCACGGAGACGGTGATGGCCTTGCCGCCGCGCAGCACGCCCAGGTCCACGGTCTTGCCCGGGTCGATGCCGGCCACGTTGCGGGCCAGGTCGCGCTGGTTGTCGATGGACTTGCCGTTGATGCTCTGCACCACGTCGCCCTGCTTCAGGCCGCCCTTCTCCGCCGGGCTCTTGGGCGAGACGGCGTTGATGATGGCGCCCTTCGGCTCCTTCAGGCCCAGGCTGTCGGCGATCTCCGGCGTCACGGCCTGCAGGGTCACGCCGAGATAGCCGCGCTGCACATGGCCGGTGGCCTTCAGCTTTTCGATCACCGGCTTGGCCACGTTGGACGGAATGGCGAAGCCGATGCCGACCGAGCCGCCGGTGGGCGAGAAGATGGCGGTGTTGATGCCGATGACCTCGCCATTGGCGTTGAAGGTCGGGCCGCCGGAATTGCCCTTGTTGATCGAGGCATCGATCTGCAGGAAGTCGTTCAGGTTGGCGGCGTCGATGTCACGGCCGCGGGCCGAGACGATGCCGGCGGTGACGGTGCCGCCCAGGCCGAAGGGGTTGCCCACGGCGATCACCCAGTCACCCGGGCGCATCTTGTCGCTGTCGCCGAAGGCCAGGGCCTGCAGCGGCTTCTTGGGCTCGACCTTCAGCAGCGCCAGGTCCGACCGCTCGTCCTGGCCCACGATCTTGGCCGGCACGTCGTCGGTCTGGTCCTGGAAGTGCACCTTCACCTCGTCCGCGCCCTCGATGACGTGGCGGTTGGTGACGATGTAGCCGCTGGGGTCGATGACGAAGCCCGAGCCCAGGGCAGATTCGATGCGGGGGCGGCCATTGCCGCCGCGGCCGCCGGGCAGCGCCTCGTCCGGCAGGCCGAAGTGGCGCATCATCTCCTGCAGTTCCTGTGGCACCTGCGGCGTCGTCACCTTGTGCGCGGCGGTGATGGTCACCACCGCTGGCGTCACCTTCTCCACCAGGTCGGCGAAGCTGGGCAGCGACGCCGGGCTGGCGGCGTGGGCGGTGATGGCGGCTGGCGGCGCCACCAGGGCGGTGCCGGTCATCAGGCCGATGGCCAGCGCGGTGACGGCCAGACGGGGAAAGCGCTTCTTGGCGGTGCGAACGGTGGGCAGGGAGGTCATGGTCTCAAGCTCGCTTTCACGAATGTATTTCTTGGTTTTAGCGCGTCCGGAACCCGCCCGGCGCGGGCCGGGTTCCGTGGGATCAGGTCAGGGAATTGCGGCCGGATTGCGGACCGGCCAGTACTGTTCAGGTATCGATGGAGCCATCGTCGAAACCGCCGTCGTCGGCGCTGTCGTAGCTGGCGTCCTGGTATCCGCTGTTGTCGTCGCGATAGGCGTCGTCGCGGTAGTTGGCGTCCTGGCGGCCGCTGTCATATCGGTCGCCATTCTCATTCACGATGGTCTCGTTGACGGTGGTGTTGTTGATCACCGTCTCCTCCACCCGGTCGCCGCCGTAGCCGGCACCCCAGGGGGAACCACCGCCGAAGCCGCCGCCATGGCCGCCCCGGAACAGGGATTCCACCGCGTCGGCCGCCAGCACGCCGCCGGCGACGCCGGCCATGGTCTCGAACATGCCGCGCATGAAGCTGCGGGGCTGGGCGTAGGCCGGCGGCGCGCCGTAGGTGGGCTGGCCGTATGCCGGCTGCGGCGCGGCGTAGGCCTGGCCGTAGGGCGGCTGGGGCTGCTGCTGCGCCGGGTAGGAAGACTGGCCCCAGGGGCCGGAGGGTTGGCCGGAGGGCTGCCCCGGAGCTTGGTTGAACGACTGGCCGCTGGACTGGCCGGTGAAGGGTGGGGGCCCGCCCTGCGGCCGGCTGGCGGCGTTCTGCTGCAGGTCGGCCAGCCGGCGCTGCGCATCGACCAGCGCCTCCTGCTGGGCCAGCAGGGCCTGGGCCATGATGTAGGGCAGAGCGGGCTGGCGCGACAGCGCCTCACCCACCAGGCGGTCCGATTCAGGGTCGCGGGGCATGCCGTCCAGTCGGGACACACGCGCCAGCAGGGCTGTCAAATCTTCGCGGTCCTTCGGGGTCATGATGGTTCCTCGACTGCTTTCCTTTGTTACCGTCTTAACACGGCGGCCCAACTAACATGGGGCGATCATCGCCCGCCGCAACGAGGATGATCATGGTCGGGACAGACTTTCCAGCCCGTGGCAGCAGGATTAAGTTTTTTTCATGCTGCGGCGGGCTTGAAGCGATAGGAACGCCCCTGTCCTTTTGACTTGTGGAAGATGCCTTCCTGGGGCATGCCGTCTGCCCATGGCCATCATGCTCCCCCTGGCGCCGCCCGCCTATACGCCTGACGAGATGCGCGCCCGCGTCCTGTACCGGGACGCCGACGTCCTGATCGTGGACAAGCCCTACGGCCTGCCGGTGCATTACGGCACCAAGTCCACCGACCACCTGGAACGCTATCTGCCCTGGTTGGTGGCCGAGGGCGCGCCGGCGCCGCGCCTGGCCCACCGCCTGGACAAGGACACCACCGGCTGCCTGGTGCTGGGCCTGAACGAGACGGCGTCCACCCGCCTGGGAAAGCTGTTCCTGGCGGGCCGGGTGGGCAAACGCTACTGGGCGGTGGTCAAGGGCCGGCCGGAGACGGCGGAGGGCCGCATCGAGCTGCCGCTGATCAAGCGTCCGGTGCCGGGATGTTCCCGCATGATGGTGGATCATGACGAGGGCAAGCACGCCCTGACCGAATGGCGGCTCATGGCCACCGGCGACGATTCGGACGGGCAGGTCCTGTCATGGCTGGAACTGACGCCGCGCACCGGACGTATGCACCAGCTGCGGGTGCATTGCGAGGCCATGGGCTGGCCGATGCTGGGCGATCCCATCTATGGGCGTGACTGGCGGGTGGAAGGTGGTCGCGACCCGGCGCCGGCCATCCCGCTGCACCTGCACGCCCGCTGGGTGGCCTTGCCGTGGTGGGCCCCGTCCGAGCCGCCGCTGGAAGCCACGGCCCCCCTGTCGCCGCATCTGGCCGCCACCTTCCAGCGCCTGGGTTTCATCGTCGAAACCAGCTGACTCAAGCGACGACGGGTTGGCGCGGGGCCGGCGTATAAGGACTGTCGCCAGCCGCGCCGGGCGCACAAAAGAGAAAAGGTCGGTGGCATGACACCACCGACCCAGTAGGCTTGGAAGGAATTCAAGACAGGACGGCAGCAGACCGCCTTGGCTTGAGGTAGATCCACTACGCGACCGGACAGGCCAGGACGCCGGCCCGATCTCCGCAGGTACGGGGAACGTCCGCCGGGCAGGGTGGTCTAGAACCCCAGCCCGGGTACTTGCCGGCGCCGTTCCCGCCCTCTCGGTTGGGGCAGAAGGGACGGGAAGTCGCTCGCGGTCTAGGACGAGCGGGCGCCGGTGCCACCAGCCAAGGAGACGGCGCCGCGGGCGGGGGGTTGGGGCTCCCGTCCGGGGCTGTCGCCGTCTCCATCGGCTGGCGACGAAGGGACAGTGCCACGCCAAGCTGACCGCATCCTGACAAGGATGCCGGGCATAGCGATTTCCGGGCGGCGTCACATTTTTGCCCTTCGGGCATGCCATAAGCCCTTTGCCCGTGCCCCCGGCACCCTGTCGTTTCCGCCGATTCCGACTCCGCCGCCTTCGAGGGGCGCCCTCCGTCACTGTAGACGGGGCGTTAACCTTCCTGGGATAGGGTTGGTGACGCGGGGAACGCCTTGGGCGCCTGCGGCTTGGCTATTTGGGGTGCCGTTTGGTGCCGTTTGCATCCGGAACCCTTCCGCATCGCCGCGGATGATGCGATAGAGTTTCGTGAGGCGGACGCCGCTGCATGATCACGTTGTCAGAACCCGAGTCAGATACCGCTCCCATGTTGACCTCCCTCTCGGCCGCGTCCGGTTCCAAAGCGCAGCAGGCGGCGGCACCTGCGGCCAAGCGCCTGTCCATCGTCATCCCCATGCATAATGAGGAAGGCAACCTGGCCGCCCTGTTCCAGCGCCTGGTCCCGGTGCTGGAAGGCATCGGCATGCCGTTCGAGATCATTTGCGTGGATGACGGCTCGCGCGACGGCACCTTCGCCGCCCTCAGGGACCATCAGGCGCGCGAACCCCGGCTGAAGCTGCTGCGCCTGTCGCGCAACTTCGGGAAGGAGGCGGCCATGTCCGCCGGCCTGTCCCACGCCATCGGCGACGCTGTCGTGCTGATGGATGGCGACCTGCAACACCCCCCCGAAACCATCGCCATTTTCGTGGAGCAGTGGCGCCAGGGCGTGCAGATGGCTTATGGCGTGCGCGCCAGCCGGCTGACCGACCCGTGGCTGCGCCGCTTCCTGACCAAGATCTATTATCGCCTGCTGGACAACCTGTCCGAGGTGACGCTGCCGCGCGGTGCCGGTGACTTCCGCCTGCTGGACCGCAGCGTGGTCGATGCCCTGAACGCCATGCCCGAGCGCAACCGCTTCATGAAGGGCCTGTTCAGCTGGGTGGGTTTCCGCCAGGTGGCCGTACCGTTCGAAGTGGCGCAGCGTCATGCCGGCGCCACCTCCTTCAACTTCTGGCGCCTGTTGCGCTTCGGCCTGGACGGCGTCGCCTCGTTCAGCAACGTGCCGCTGCGCGTGTGGTCCTGGCTGGGCATCGCCCTGTCGGTGCCCTCCTTCTTCTATGGCCTGGTCATCATCACCAAGACCATCATGTTCGGCCGTGACACGCCCGGCTACGCCTCGCTCATGGTGGCGGTCCTGTTCCTGGGGGGCGTCCAGCTCATCGGCCTGGGCGTCCTGGGCGACTATCTCGGCCGCGTCTTCACCGAGGTGAAGGGCCGCCCCATGT
This sequence comes from Nitrospirillum bahiense, assembly GCF_007828025.1. Classification (NCBI taxonomy): domain Bacteria; kingdom Pseudomonadati; phylum Pseudomonadota; class Alphaproteobacteria; order Rhodospirillales; family Azospirillaceae; genus Nitrospirillum; species Nitrospirillum bahiense. Next base: position 55,544 of record NZ_VITO01000006.1, on the reverse strand, counting down.
ACCTGGTGAACGAGAAGGTGGGCTTCGATGACGCGCCACTCGCGGGTGGCGCCGGGGGGCATCCCTGACCTCCATGCCCCTCGTCCGTTCCCCTGACACGCCGGCCACTGGCCGTCCGCACGCGGCACCTGGAATGCCGTCCATCGGCGCCGGACGCATGGTGCCGGCCGGCGCGCGGCTGGGTGCGCCCCTGTGGCGCCGGCTGTCGCCCTGGGACGTGGCCTTCTGGCTGGTCATGGCGGTGGCGGTCGTGGTGGTGTCCTGCACCTTCCCCGACTTCGGCATCACGTTTGACGAGCCGCTGCACGTGGAATATGGCCAGCGGGCGCTGGAATGGTACGCCTCGCTGGGCAAGGACCGCGCGGTCCTGGAATTCCAGAACCTCTATCTCTATGGCGCCCTGTTCGACACGGTCGAGGCGCTGTTCGAAAATCTGCTGCCGCTGGATGTTTATGCCACCCGCCGCCTGATCGGTGGCCTGACCGGCCTGCTGGGGGTGCTGGCAGTGCGCCGCATCGCCAGGGATATGGCGGGTGAGGAGACGGGCGCGCGCGCCGGGCTGATCGCCGGCCTGTGCCTGCTGCTGATCCCGGATTGGTGGGGCCATTCCTTCGCCAACCCCAAGGACGTGCCCTTCGCCGTCGCCGCCGCCTGGACGCTGTCCTGGCTGGTTCGGGTGGGGCGCAGCCTGGACACCGACGCCAAGGGGCCCTCCCTGGGCTCCATCGCCATGCTGGGCCTGTGCTTCGGCATGGCGCTGGGCATCCGCGTGGGCGGCGTGCTGCTGGCCGGCCCCATCATGCTGACGCTGATGGCCCACCTGGCCAAGGGCGTGCTCGCCGGTGACAATGCGCGGCAGACGGGCGCCACGGCTTGGCGCCTGGTGCGCCGGATGTGGATCGCGGTGCCCATCGCCTACGTCGTCATGGTGGCGGCCTGGCCGTGGGCCCAGGTGAATCCCCTGCGCCACCCCATGGAGGCGCTGGCCGAGTTCTCCAAGTTTCCCATGGATTTCACCTTCACCTTCGCCGGCGTGCAGGTGCGCACCACCAACCTGCCCTGGTGGTACCTGCCCGTGGGCTTCGGCGTGAAGCTGCCGGAGGTGGAGCTGCTGGGCCTGGCCGCGATCGCGGCCTTCGGCGCCGTGGCCGCCCTGCGCCGGCCTTTTCCGGCGGGCGTGCGCCTGGACGGCGTGGCGCTGACCACCGCCGTGCTGCTGCCGCCGGCCGCCGTGGTGGCGACGGACGCCGTGCTTTATGACGGCATCCGCCACATGCTGTTCCTGATGCCGCCCCTGGCCACGGCCGCCGGCCTGGGCCTGAACGGCCTGCTGACGCGCCTGCCCCTGCGCTGGCCGCGCAATTTCTGGCTGAACCCTTTCATGGCCGCGCTGCTGGTGGCCTGCGCCGCCGTGCAGGTCGGGTTCATGGTCCATCTGCACCCCTATGAAACCATCTGGTTCAACCGCTTCGCGGGCGGCGTGCGCGGCGCCGGGCCGAAGTTCGAGCTGGACTACTGGGGCAGCTCCCTGTCCGAGGCGGCCAAGCGCCTGACCGACACCATGGTGAAACTGGAAGGCCCTCAGGCCTTGACCCAGCCCTACCGCATCCGCGTTTGCGGCCCGCCAACCTCGGTGTTCCACTACCTGCCGCCGGCCTGGAAGCCGACGCGCCGCAATACCGGCCCGGTCGATTTCTACCTTGCCTTCACCCGCTGGGCCTGCAAGGAAATCCCGGCGGGCCAGGACATCGTGCGCATCGAGCGCGATGGCGAGGTGCTGGCCTATGTGCGTGATTTGCGGGAGCCGCCGCAGTAGGGCGCGGCCCCTGTACAACGTCTCAACCGGTACTAGGACGCGACCGCGTCCGCCGGAGCGTTTTGGGAAGCGTAGCGGACTGAAACGCGAGGCAGCCAAGGCCACGGATGTGGCCGCCCGGCGCTTGAGGGGCCTTTGATCGTCCAAGATCAAAGGCATAAACAAGGGAGATCGCCAGATGAAGCTGTTCGGCCTTGCGGGGTGGAGCGGTTCGGGCAAGACCACCTTGATGGTCCGGCTGATCCCGGAATTGACGGGGCGCGGCTATGGCGTCTCCACCCTGAAGCACGCCCATCATGATTTCGACGTGGACCAACCGGGCAAGGACAGCCACCGCCACCGCACCGCCGGCGCCACCGAGGTGCTGGTGGCCTCGTCCCGGCGCTGGGCCCTGATGCATGAGTTGCGCGGCGCGGCCGAGCCGACGCTGGCCGACCTGGTCGCCAAGCTGTCGCCCGTGGACCTGGTTCTGGTGGAAGGGTTCAAGCGCGACCCCATTCCCAAACTGGAGATCTGGCGGGTGGAAAACGGCAAGGCGCCGCTGTTTCCGGATGACCCCACCATCGTCGCGCTGGCGGCGGACGGCCCGCTGCCGGTGGAGGTGCCGGCTGGCCTGCCGCGTTTTCCCCTGGACGCGGTGGCGGACATCGCCACCTTCATCCTGGCCCATGTCGGCTTGTCCCATGTCGGCCTGCCGCCCCGCGCTGACTGAAAGGCGGCTGATTCCCATGCCAGGCGCCGCCGACTGCTACCCCGACACCTTGCTCAGCGTCGACCAGGCGCGGGAGCGGCTGCTGCGCGCGGTCGCCCCCGTCGCAGGCATCGAGAGCGTGGCGTTGGATGCGGCCGACGGCCGCGTCCTGGCCCAGGATGTGGTGGCGGCGCTTAGTTTGCCGCCCTTCGCCCAGGCCGCCATGGATGGCTATGCGCTGGACCATCGCGATGTCGCCGGGGTGGCAGGCCCGGTCAGCCTGCCCCTGTCGGGGCGGGTGGCGGCGGGGGACGCGCCCGGCCCCCTGGTGCCCGGCACCGCCGTGCGCATCTTCACCGGCGCGCCCTTGCCCGATGGCGCCGACACCGTGCTGATGCAGGAGGATGCGGACCTGGATGGCGACGTGCTGCTGGTCCCGCCCGGCCTTGCCCCCGGCCGCCATTGCCGTGCGGTGGGGGAGGATATCGCGGCGGGCGCGGTGGCCCTGCCGGCGGGGCGCCGGATGTCGCCGGCGGCGGTGGCACTGGCTGCCGCGCTGGGGGAGCGGACCCTGGCGGTGCGGGCGCCCCTGACCGTGGCCTTGCTGTCCACCGGGAATGAGGTGCGGCCGGCCGGCGAGCCCTTGCCCCCCGGCGCCGTCCATGACGCCAACGGCCCCCTGCTGACCGCCCTGCTGCGCCGCCTGGGCTGCCGCGTGGTGCCGGCCGGCATCGTCGGCGATGATCCCGCCGCCCTGACGGCCACCCTGTCCAGCCTCAGGGCCGACCTGATCGTCAGCAGCGGCGGCGTCTCCGCCGGGGAGGAGGATCATGTGAAGACGGCGGTGGCGGCCCAGGGCGGCATCGACTTCTGGCGCCTGGCCCTGAAGCCGGGCAAGCCGCTGGCGTTCGGCCATATCAAGGGGGGGCATGTCGGGAACACCCCCTTCCTGGGCCTGCCCGGCAACCCGTTCGCCGCCTTCGCCGCCTTCCTGGCGCTGGGCCTGCCGTTGGTGCAGCGCCTGTCGGGCGAGACCATCGCCGACCCGCCTCGCCTGACCGTGCGCTGCGGCTTCACCCACGGCCGCGCCCCGGGCAAGCGCGAATACCTGCGCGTGGTCCTGCGGCAGGAGGGCGCCGACACCGTGGCCCATCTGGCCGGTGCCGGCGGCAGCGCCGCCCTGTCCTCCCTGGCCCTGGCCGACGCCGTGGCGGAGGTGGAGGAGGCGCGCGACAGCTTGCGCCCCGGCGACCCGCTGACCATCATTCCCCTGCACGGGCTGTTCTGACGGCGCGCGCCAGTAAGTCCTACGGTATCGATGTCATTTCCCGTATCCTGCGGCAAAACAAGGCCCAGGGAGGGGACATGACCAGGACGACATCCATTCACACCATCGCGTGCGCCGGCCTTGTGGCGGCGGCGCTGCTGTTCACCGGGGCGGCCCAGGCGGCCGATACCGCGCCCTCACCCGTGGGCGCGGACGGCAGCGTCACCCTGCCGCTGGCGCCCGGCAGCCTGGTCCTGCCCTTCTCCTCCTACGCTTCGCCCGAGGCGCGCGACTGGTTCAAGCATTATGCCGACGTGCACGCCCCGCCCATCACGGACGTGCCGGCTAGCCGCGCCTTTTACGATCGCATGAACACGGATCGCGCCAACCGTCTGCGGGCGCTCTATCCCGTCACCGTGACCGACCAGACCATGGGCGGCGTGCCCACCCAGGTGGTGACGCCGGCCCAGGGGGCGGCAGGGGGTCCGGCGGTGGCGGACCGGGTGCTGATCAACCTGCACGGCGGCGCCTTCCTCTGGGGGGCGGGGGCCGGCGGGCTGGTGGAGGCGGTGCCGGTGGCGGCCCTGTCCCGGATCAAGGTGGTGACGGTGGATTACCGCCAGGGGCCGGAGCACCGCTTCCCCGCCGCCAGCGAGGATGTGGCCGCCGTCTACAAGGAATTGCTGAAGACCTACAAGCCGCGGAACATCGGTATCTACGGCTGTTCCGCCGGCGGCATCCTGACGGCGGAGGCGGTGGCCTGGTTCCAGACCCACGGCCTGCCCCGGCCGGGCGCCATCGGCATCTTCTGCGCGGGTGTGCTGGATGGTGGCGGCGATTCCCAGGCCTGGTCGGCCCTCTACGGCGGCCAGCTGCCGGGCCCCGGCCTGCGCCTGGTCGACCTGCCCTATTTCCAGGGTGCCAACGCCCAGGACCCGCTGGTGCTGCCGGGGATGTCGCCGGAGGTGCTGGCCAAGTTCCCGCCCACCCTGCTGATCACCGGCACGCGCGATTTCATGATGAGCGACACGCTGCGCAGCCAGGATTTGCTGGAACGGGCCGGGGCGCGGACGGAACTGCACGTCTGGGACGGCATGGTCCACTCCTTCTTCTCCGACCCGGAATCGCCGGAGGCGCGGGCCGCCTACGACGTCATGGCGCGCTTCTTCACGCGGGAACTGGGCCGTCCGTAAGACCCGAGGTCAAGCGACCAGGGCCAGCAGGGCCAGCAGCAGGAACAGCGTCTTGCGCATCATGGCGGGGGTGCCTTTCGTCCGGCGTGCACCCTATGGGTAAGTGGCATGGCTCAGCCCCACCACCCTTGGTGATGGGACTGAGCATGCCGGTGAATGGCGGCGACGGCAACCTACCGCGACGGCGCTACCCTATTGTTTGCCTGTGATAATTCGGTGGCCCATGGGGCGCTGGCTACGGCTTATGTCGCAGCACCCAGCCCGCCAGTTCATCCAGCGGCGCGGGGTGCCCGTCGCCGTCGCGGAAGCGTACGGTGGCGCTGTGGTCGGGCCAGGCCACGGTCAGCTGGGTTTCCAGGGCGTCGGGATGGCCCGGTCCGGGAAAGGCGGGTGGCTGGTCCGCCATGTCGGCGGCTTGCAGCAAGCGCGACAGGGCTTGGCGTTCCGCTTCGTCCAGCCCCGCCACCTCCACGCTGACGGTCGGCCGGCGCAGGGGGAAGGCGATGCCGCCCTGGCGCTGGCATTCGACGACGACAGGCAGGGGCAGTGCGGGGGCCGGGTCTGTGCTCATGGCGGCAGCATGGGTCAAAGGCCAACGGCCGTCCAGGCGTCGTCCACCGCCTTGGTGGCGGCGTCACCGTATTTCCGCGCCACGTCGCGCGTGGCGGCGGCGGCGTCCTTGAATTCCGACCACAGCTGCAGGCGGGTGGTCAGCGTCTCGTACCAGATCAGGCCCGCCACCTCCCACGCCTTGCCGCCGATGGCGGTGGCCGCCAGATAGAAGGCATGGTTGGGGATGCCGGAATTGATATGGACGCCGTAATTGTCGTCCGACCCGCTGTAATAGTCCTTCATGGTCGCGGGTTGCGGATCCTTGCCCAGGGTAGGGTCGTCATAGGCGGTGCCGGGCGCCTTCATCGACCGCAGCGCCGTGCGGTTGGTGCCGGCCTTGGGGATCAGCAGGCCCTCGCCGATCAGCCAGTCGGCCTGGTCCGCCGTTTCGCCCGCCGCGTACTGCTTGATCAGCGAGCCGAAGACGTCGGAGAAGGACTCGTTCAGGGCGCCCGATTGGCTGGAATAGGTCAGGCCGGCGGTGAACTGGGTGACGCCGTGGGTCAGTTCATGCCCGATGACATCCAGGCATTTGGTGAACCGGTCGAAGATCTCCCCATCGCCGTCGCCATAGACCATCTGCTGGCCGTTCCAGAAGGCGTTGTCGTAGTCGGTGCTGTAATGCACCGTGGAATCCAGGCGCATGCCCTTGTCGTCCACGGAATTGCGCTTCATCACGTCCAGATAGAAATCATAGGTCTGCCCGGCATAGGCGTAGGCCTCGTTCACCGCCACGTCCTGGCCGTCCGGCTGCCCCTCCGACCGCACCAGCGTGCCGGGCAGGTCGCCGCCATGCTTGGCGTCATAGACGCTGCGCTGCTTGGTGCCCGTGCCCAATCCCGCGAAGGCGAACTGGTTCATGCTGTCACGCATGCCCCGCAACAGGCCCTGTTGATAAAGGTTGCGCAGGGCGCGCTTGCGCAGGGTCGGGTCGCTGGCGTTGGTCGCCACATGCTCCATCATATGCGGCGGGATGATGAAACAAACATGCGGGGGGCAGCCGGCGTGCTGGCACATGGGGCGGGCCTTTCTGCGCTGGATCGGGGAAACCAGCGTGGCACCGCGCGCCGAATGCCGGAATAGCCGCCAAGGACATATCTCCGCCTGTGCTGGCCCTACGCTTGGATCGGTGGGGCTAATCCCTTGGAGAGGAAGGCGGACGCCGCGTCCAGGTCGTCGGGGGTGTTGACGTTGAAAAAGGGATCGACCGGCTGGACCGGGAAGTCCACCAGGGCCAAGGGCTGGCGCGCCAGGAAGGCGCCGACCTTGCGCAGGTCCTCCCCCACCAGCGCCTGGCGCAGGCGGTCGGCCAGGCCCACGGGCCACAGCGCCACCACCGGATGCCGCCGTCCGCCCGAGGTGGCGCAGGCCACCCCGCCCGGGGCCGCCGCGTCCGCCAGGCGCGCGGCCAAATCCAGGGGCAGGAAGGGGCAGTCGGCCGGCACGCTCAACACGTGGGTATGGCCGCCCTGGGCGCCGGCGTATTCCAGCCCCGCCAGCACGCCGGCCAGCGGCCCGGGATAGCCCGGCACGCTGTCGGCCAGGACGGGCAGGCCCGTGTCGCGATAGCGGTCGGGGTCACCGTTGGCGCTTAAGGCCAGGGTCGATACCTGGGGGGCCAGGCGCCCGCGCACATGGGCCAGCAAGGGCCGGCCGGCCAGGATCAGGCGCGCCTTGTCCACCGCCTGGACCTCATCGCCGCCGAAACGGCGGGCCAAGCCACCGGCCAGGATCAGGCCAAGTATATGGGTCGTTTCGCTCACGGAATATAAAACAGGCGGAAGTCTTCAACGGCGGTGTGGGTAGGACCCGTCCCCACCAGATCGCCCAAGATCTGCGTCATTTCGGGATTTCTCCCGGCGCCGGCTTGGGCCCGGACGTCGCCGGTTCCGCCTTGGGCGCCGGCTTCTCATCCGCCGGCTTGGCCTTCTCCGTCGTCTTTTCCGGCGCTTCGAAGCGGGGCGACTTGGCCAGCAGGCGGCCCTTGTCCAGCGCGTGGGTCAGCACCAGCGATTCCAGGGCGCCCGCCGGCTGGTCCGGGTTCAGGTCCAGCGTGTCCTTGTTCAGGGCGTAGATGGTGAAGACATAGCGATGGGTCTGGCCCGGCGGCGGGCAGGGGCCGCCGTAGCCCTTGGGCCCGAAGTCGTTCAGCGCCTGTACCGCCCCCTTGGGCAGGGCCTTGCCGTCGGCCGCCCCGGCCCCGGCGGCCAAGCTGTGCACGCCGGCCGGGATGTTGAACACCATCCAGTGGCGGAAGCCCTTCTTGACGTCCGCGTCCATGATGATCAGGGCGAAGCTCTTGGTCGTCGGCGCCTCCCCGCCCCAGCGCAGGGCGGGGGAGAGGTTCTTGCCGCCGCAGCCGTCGCGATCCCAGGCCTGGGGCGCGGTCAGCGTGCCGTCAGCCGCCAAGTCCGGGCTGCTCAGCCACATGCCGGCGTGCGCTTGCCCCGCCGCCAGCCCGCTGGCCAGGCCCATGGCCAGGCTGATGCCCAGGACCAGCCGGCGCCTCATGCTCATACCCGTTCCGTCATGCGCCGTTCGCGCAAGGGACGCTTCACCCGGGCCAGGTTTTCACCCAGGGCCGTGCCCTGGCGCAGGGCCACGGCCACCTGCAGCACGTCGATGACGGCCAGGTGCGACAGGCGCGAGGTGCGTGGGGTGTAGATGCTGGTGTCCTCATCCACGTCCACCAGCAGGGGCACGGTGGCGCGCTCCGCCAGCGGCGACCCGCCTGAGGTGATGGCCACCACCGGCGCGCCGCCGTCCAGCGCCAGATCGACGGAACGCAGCAACTCGCGCGTGCGGCCGGTGTGGGAAATGGCGATGACGGCGCCGTCCGACCCCAGGATGCTGGCGGCCATGGCCTGCACATGCACGTCGCTGTGGGCGATGACGGGCACGCCCAGTCGGAAGAATTTGTTCTGCGCGTCCTGCGCCACGATGCCGGAGGCGCCGAAGCCGTAGATCTCGATGCGCCGCGCGGCGGCCAGGATGTCCACGGCCCGGCTCAGGTTTTCCGCGTTCAGCTGGTTGCGCATGCGGGAAAAGGCGCTGATGGCCCGGCCGATGACCTTGGCCGCCACCTCCGCCACCGGGTCGTCGGGCATCAGGTCGGCATCGACGAAGGGCGTGCCCGTGGCCAGGTCCTGCGCCAGGCGCAGCTTGAAGTCCTGATAGCCGCTGCAGCCGATGGACCGGCAGAAGCGCACCACCGTGGGCTGGCTGACGTCGGCCTCGCGCGCCACCTCCGCCACCGAGGCGGTGACGACGGCGTGCGGCCGCTTCAGGACGATTTCCGCGATCTTGCGTTCCGACGGACGCAGACTGTCCATCATCCCGCGTATGCGACCCAGCATGAAGCTAACCCCCGACCCTGCCGATGACTTCACGAAGGAACCAGGCGCGCTGCTGCGGCGTTCCTTCCTGTTTGTAGTGAAATTACCGGAAATTATGCGGCCGTGTCACGCGCGCCGTGGCAGCGGTCCCATAAGGGTTAAAGGCCCGCCACGCGCTGCACCGTCCAGAACAGGCCGGTGGCGGCGATGAGGGAGGAGGCGGGGATGACCACGCGGCGGCGGTACCAGGGCTTGTCCCGGTGCCATAAGGCCAAAGCGGCATAGGCCGCGGCGATGATGGACAGCTGCGCCAACTCGATGCCGACGTTGAAGCTGACCAGGGCGGGGATGACGTCGCGCCGGGCCAGGTGCAGGTCGGCCAGGGCCCCGGCGAAGCCCATGCCGTGCAGCAGGCCGAAGGCGAACACGACCAGGGGGCGCCAGGGCGTCAGCCGCGCCGTCAGGATGTTCTCCACCGCCACATAGGCGACCGACAGGGCGATCAGCGGCTCCACCACGCGCGACGGCAGGCTGATCACGCCGTACATGGTCAGGCCCAGGGTGACGGAATGGGCCAGGGTGAAGGCCGTGACCTGCACCAGGATGGAGCGCAGGCGCGTGGTCAGCAGGAAGATGCCCAGCACGAACAGGATGTGGTCCAGCCCCTCGGGCAGGATGTGCAGGAAGCCCAGTTCCAGGTACTGCGCCGCCAGCCGGGGCAGGGCAAGGGGGGCGGCGTTGGCGGCCAGGGCGAAGGGCGGGCTGGCGGCGTCGCCCTCCAGCCATTGGGTTTGCGGGGTGCCGCCGGCGGCGTCGGTGAAGACGACGCCGTAGGTGCTGTAGACCAGGCCGTAGCGCCAGGTGATGGCATGCGATCCGGGCGGCAGGCGGCCGCCGGCGTGCAGCACGACGAAGGCGGGCAGGGTGATGTCGCTGGGCATCTCCACCCGTTCCACCGCCACCGTGGCGGGTTGGGCGGCGCCGTCGGCCTTGAGATCCACCTGGGCGGCGATGGCGGCGGCGTAGGCGGGCAGGATGGCCCGCACCCGTTCCGCCGTCAGGTCGCGGCTCAGCGGCTGGCCGGCCGCCGCCTCCAGCTTGTTCACCAGGGCGGTGGGGGCGGTGGTGATGGTGGCGGACCAGGCGTCGCCCGGCCCCACCGTCAGCTGCACCTGCGTGGTGCCGATCTCATGCGCCTGGGTGCCGCCCGCCAGGCACAGCGCCAGCAGCAAAGCCCAAAGCCAGCCCTTCATGACGGGGCTCCCGGCCAGTCGAAGGTCAGTGAGGCCCAGTGGCTTTCCCAGTCCCGATGATGCAGCCAGTGGGCCAGCGTGCCCGCCCGCACCATGTGCACCGACCGGATCAGCCAGACGCCGCGCTGGGGCAGGGGAAAGGAGAAGGCGCCCTGGGCGTCGCTGTGCGTGGCCAGGCGCACCGCCGGCTGGCCTTGCAGGTGCGCGGTGACCACCGCCCCCGACACCGGTTGGCCCAGGAACAGCACATGGCCGCGCACCGGGCCGGCACCGGCCACCGTGGGGTCGGCGTCGGGGACGATCTCATAGGTGAAGCCCTGGGGCCGGGTCACCGCCGGGTCGGCCTTGGCGCCGGCCAGCAGGGACTTGGCGTAGCGGTAAAAGCACTCGCGGCCCGGCTGGCCGCTTTCGCCCAGCCGTTCCCGCTCCGCCACGATGCCGTCCAGGCCATATTGGCGCAGATAGGCGGTGAAGCGCTCGGCCGGCAGCTCGATATAGCTGCCGCCGCCGGTATAGGCGATCAGGGCGGTGGCCCGGCCATCGGCGCGCAGGAAGCCGGCCGGGTCGATGTTGTCGGCGCCGCCCACCGCCTGCTCCTCCCCCGCCTGGCGGACGAAGAAGCGGTCGATCAGGCTGGCGGTGCGGGGCACGGGGTCGCCGATGAAATTCTCCCCCACCCTCAGGCCCACCGCCACGGCGGTACCTGGGCCGGGGCGGAAGGTGGACGGCTCGATCCAGAAATCATGCGCCAGGGCGCCGGCGGTCCAGAAGGCTACCGCCAGCGCGGTCAGGCAGGCGCGTCCCGTCCCCATCAGGCGTCAATCCGGCGCCACCACCAGCGCAACAGGTGCCGGACCAGGCGGCGGATGATCTCCACGATCCCCCAGCTGACCAGCAGCAGCACGATCACGCCCAGGATGACCCAGGGCAGGACGCTGTGGGCGTTGGACGGCGCCGGCGTCTGATCCGGCCATTGCGGCGCCAGATAGGGCCATTCGGCACTGAAGGGCTTGTCGTTCACCGTGGCGCGCGGGTAGGGCCCCTCGATGAAGGAGATTTCCTGCAGCAGGCAGTCGCCGAAGGCGCAGGTCTGGGCCACCACGTCGTCGGTCAGCAGGCGGCCGTTGGGGTACCCGACGGGGAAGCGGTCGGTGTAGACCATGACGTCGGGCTGCAGGTCATAGGGCCGCAGCTGCAGGGTGAACTGCAGGAAGTCCGCCGCCGCCATCGCCCACCATTCCTTGGCGCTGTGCAGGTAGTTGTAGATGTTGTCCAGCTTGGCCTTGCGCGCCATCAGCGCCTTCAGCTGGTCCTTGGGCGGCATCGTGTTGATGAAGCCGAAGCGCGGCAGCTGGGTGCGGATGGACCGGCCGACGTGGTCGATCTCCGTCCCGTCCTTGGCCGTGGTGCCCCACAGGATGAAGTCGTGCTGGTCCGCCGGGAATGCGCTCTTGGGGATGCGCATCACCATGGCGATGACGTTCTTCTTGAAGAAGCGCGGGAAGATGAAGGGGTCGTCGCGCACGCCGAAGTAGGTCTTGATCTTGTCGGTGTCCTTCAGCCCCGTGTAGGTGACGCTCCGCACCGTCACGTCGTCCTGCAGCTTCACCTTGATGGTGACGTCGGGATGGATCTGGTCGGGCACCAGCACGGTGCCGCCGTACCGGGCGCGAATGACCGGGTCCTGGAAGGACAGCGGCGTGGTGAGGTCCATGTGGATCTCATAGTCATACGGCGCCAGGTCATACGGCTTGGGCGCCAGCAGGGCGCGGTTGACGTCGAAGATCAGGATCATGTCGTCCCCGTCCGGGTAGAAGAACAGATCCGTGATGTTGGCCGTCGGGTCGGTCAGGTTGGTCGGGTCGGCATGGTCCGACGCGCGCGCAGGTTGTGGGCTCGCCAGCCCGAGGCATGCAACCAGCGCGAGCCCCGCCAGTCGCACCCGCCGCAGCGCTTTTCCCAGGATGTTCAGGCCCCTGGTCCTGTTGAAGATGCGCCCCATCGTCTTCCTCCGTCAGTCCCGCCAGGTTCGTGCGATGTGCAACATCGCGTTGATTTTGAATGGAATTCAGGCTTGCTCAGCCACCGGTGCCCCGCCGGAAGGGTTATGCCCTTCTGAAGGGCGGTCCTACACTTTAGGGGTGGAGGCCGCATATCAAATTCGAGATAAACGGCGTAACAACAGGAACTATATTTCCTGTAAGTTGTATCTTTGGCTTGAGACTAGTTCGCTCCGGATATAATGTCCAGACCAACGAACAACTTTTCAGGGCGCGAGGTGGGGCATGGCGCGGATCGGTCTTGGGGTCTTTGCGACCCTGGTGGCGGCGGTGCTGCTGCTGTCTGGCTGCGGTGACAAGCAGGTGAAGGATGAGGCGATGCAGGCCGGACGGGCCGCCGACACCTTCCCGGCCGCCGACGAGGACTATTTCAAGGACATGGACGGCGGCTACAAGCTGACCTCGGATGAGGTCAAGGGCCGCAACAACTGGGTGGTGTGGACCGGTGGCAACGACCGCTTCTGGGACCTCATCACGGACAGCGCCTTCGGCAACTTCGACCTGCTGAAGACCATTTCCAGCCATCCGACGCTGGCCTATGGCCGCCACAACCGGTTCGAGCAACTGGGGCTGATGAACGAGCCCTGCTTCGTGGAGCCCAAGGATGGCTCGAAGGACCCGTACGGCCTGTGGCTGGATCAGCGGGTGAGCGTCACGGACGATCCCAGCTGCCCCGACGATCCGTTCGCCAATGAGAAGAAGTATCCCGGCGTCAAGATCGGCGCGCGTGGCGTCACCGTGCCGGTGGGCTCCTACTACGGCTATCCCACGGGCATCGTCGGCCTGCGCCTGTTCCCCAATCCCGCCTTCGACGAAAAGGCGAAGAAGCATTGGGACGCGAAGAAGTATTACGAGGATCCGTCCTACTACAACGACAAGAACCTGGTCCGCCCCTACCGCGTGGGCATGTCCTGCGGCTTCTGCCATGTGGGGCCCAGCCCGACCAATCCGCCGGCGGATCCGGAGAACCCGAAGTTCGAGAACATGAGCGCCGTGGTCGGCGCCCAGTATTTCTGGATCGACCGCATCTTCGGCTGGAACTACGGCAAGCCGGGCTCGCCGGAGCGCAAGGCGAGCGAGCAGAACTACCTGATCCAGCTGGTGCACACCTCGCGCCCCGGCGCGCTGGATACCTCGCTGGTCTCCACCGACTACATCAACAATCCCCGCACCATGAACGCCGTCTATGGCCTTGGCGCTCGCATGAACGTGGCCATGCAGCGCGGGATTGAGACGTTGAGCGGGCCCGAGCTGAACAACGAATTCCTCAAGGGCAGCCTCGACGGCAAGCGGGTGATCACGCCGCACGTGCTGAAGGACGGTTCCGACAGCGTCGGGGTGCAGGGGGCGCTGAACCGCGTCTTCATCAACATCGGCCTGTTCAGCGAGGAATGGCTGCGCCACTTCAACCCGCTGTTCGGCGGTGTGCCCAACACGGCCATCCAGATCGAGGTGGGCCGCAAGAACTCCAGCTATTGGCAGGCGACGGAAGCGCAGACGGGCTTTCTCGCCGAGTATTTCCTGAACAAGGATATCCAGAAGGGCCACAAGCTGGCCGACGCGCCGGGCGGCAAGGCCCACTTGACGACCGACCCGGCCAAGCTGGACCGGGGCAAGGAGGTGTTCGCCGAGACTTGCGCCGGCTGCCATTCCAGCAAGCAGCCGCCGGTGCCCAAGGAAATCGACTTCAACACCTGCAACGGCCCCAACTACCTGAATTGCTGGAACGAGTATTGGGCCTGGGTGAAATCGGACGCCTTCAAGGCGCAGATGAAGGAGATGGTGAAGGCGCCGGACTTCCTGACGGACAACTACCTGTCCACCGACATGCGCGTGCCCGTGACCCTGTTGCAGACCAACGCCTGCAGCCCGCTGGCCACCAACGCCATCGCCGGCAACATCTGGGACAACTTCTCCTCCACCTCCTACAAGCAGCTGCCGTCCGTCGGCACCATCAAGATCCACGATCCCTTCACGGGTGAGGAAAAGGACTACGTCATGCCGGCCGGCGGCCGCGGCTACACCCGCGTGCCCTCGCTGGTGGCCCTGTGGTCGACGGCGCCCTACCTGGTGAACAACACGGTGGGCTGGCCCGGTGGATCGCCCTACGCGTCAGCGCCGCCGCCTGCCGGCCAGAAGCCTTACGATCCGTTGGACCCGTCGGTGGAGGAGCGCTTCAATACCTTTGAAGGCTCGATCCGGCAGATGCTGTGGCCCGAGACGCGCCCCCACGACAAGCTGCTGGGCGACAAGGGGGTGTTCCTCATCGACCGCACCAGTGTCGGCAGCTATCTGAAGGTGCCCGGTGGCTTCCTGCCCGGCTTCCTGAAGCCGCTGCTCAGCCCGCTGCATCGCTGGCTGCCCAGCATCTTCGGCGACGGCGACCTGATGGTGGGGCCCATCCCCAAGGACACGCCGGTCAACCTCATCTCCAACACCGAGCTGTACAAGGACGACGCGACCCTGGCGGAGAACCTGCCCCGCTACGTCCAGCTGCTGCAACTGCTGAAAAAAGCAACCCACGACTTGGCGCAGCTGCCCAAGAACGCGACGGACGAGGAGGCGCGCAAGGTGTTCGCCAACCTCAGGAAGCCGCTGCTGGACTTCAGCAAGTGCCCGGATTTCGAGGTCAACCGCGGCCACTACTTCGGGACCAGCTTCACGTCCGAGACGACGGCGCTCAGCAATGAGGACAAGGAAGCGCTGATCGAGTTCCTGAAGACCTTCTGACCACCCCGCCCTGCAAATCCCGTCCGGCCGCGTGCTCCGCGGCCGGCGGTTGGGGGCGGCATTCCCACGGGCCAGGCATGGGGGACAGGCTATGGCAGATGTAAACGACGCATCCGTTCAATCCGCTCAATATGACTTCATCGTCGTCGGTTCCGGCGCCGGCGGCGGCACGGTGGCGGCCCGCCTGGCGGAGGCCGGGTATTCGGTGCTGGTGCTGGAGGCGGGGGGGGACCCGCGCAAATCCCATGGGGGCGATCCCTATTATCCGAACGAGAACCGTCTGCCGGACGATTACGACGTCCCGGTACTCCACGCCTTCGCCTCGGAAAACACGGGCATGCGCTGGGACTTCTTCGTGCGCCACTACAGCGATCAGGCGGTGCAGACGTCCGACCCCAAGTATGTGCCGGTGTATCCACCGCCCAACGGGCGGCCGGTCGACGGCATCCTCTATCCCCGCGCCGGCACCCTGGGCGGCTGCACGGCGCATAACGCCCAGATCGTCGTCTACCCCAACAACGAGGACTGGCAGTTCATCGCCGACCTGACCGGCGACATCAGCTGGAAGCCGGAGGCCATGCGCCGGCTGTTCCGCAAGCTGGAGAACTGCCATTACCGCTGGTTCTATCGCCTGCTGTATTGGCTGAGCCTGGGCTTGATCAACCCGTCGGGCCACGGCTTCCGCGGCTGGCTGCACACCCAGAAGGCCATCCCGCTGCAGGCGCTGGGCGACAAGCCCCTGATTCAGGGACTGCTGGATTGCGCCAAGGCCGTGCTGCTGCGCGATCCCAACCCCGACCAGGGCTTCGAATGGCTGCTGGAGGGGGAGGGCGATCCCAACGACGTGCGGCTGGTGGACGCGGACGCATTCGGCCTGCGCTACGTCCCCCTGTCCAACCGCAACCATGCCCGCACCGGCACGCGCGAGCGCCTGCTGGAGGTGGCGGAGAAGCATCCCGATCGCCTGCACATCGAACTGGACGCCCTGGTCACCCGCGTCCTGTTCGACGAGTCCACGCCGCTGGACGGGCCGCTGGGGGGTGAGCCGCGCGCCATCGGCGTGGAATACGAGAAGGGTGAGAAGCTGTATGCCGCCTCTTTCGCCCAGGGCACGGGCGGGGAAAAGCGCGCCGTCTACGCCAGGCATGAGGTCATCCTGTCCGGCGGCGCCTTCAACACGCCGCAGCTGCTGATGCTGTCGGGCATCGGGCCCAGGGAAACGCTGGAGAAATTCAACATTCCGGTGCGGATCGACAGCCCCGGTGTGGGCCGCAACCTGCAGGACCGGTACGAGGTCGGCGTCGTCAACGAGATGACCACGGACTGGGAGGTGCTGAAGGGCGCCAAGTTCGCCGCCGGCGATCCCCAGTACCAGCAATGGAAGGAGAAGCGCGAGGGCGTCTATACCACCAACGGCGCCGTGCTGGCCGTCACCAAGCGCTCGGCGCCCGAGCGGCCCATGCCCGACCTGTTCTGCTTCGGCCTGCTGGGTGAGTTCCGCGGCTACTACCCCGGTTATTCCAGCCTGTTCCCGGAGCATCTGAACATGCTGACCTGGGCGGTGCTGAAGGCGCACACGCTGAACCGCGGCGGCGAGGTGACCCTGCGGTCGGCCAACCCGCGCGACACCCCCTACATCAACTTCCATTACTTCGAGGAAGGGACCGACAAGTCGGGGCAGGACCTGGACAGCGTGGTCGAGGGCATCCGCTTCGTGCGCGCCGTCACCAAGAAGCTGTACGACCAGGGCATCGCCAAGCAGGAACTGCTGCCGGGGCCCGCCATCCAGACGGATGAGGAGCTGAAGCACTTCGTGCGCACCCATGCCTGGGGGCACCACGCCTCCTGCACCTGCGCCATCGGCAGCGCCACGGGGGGTGGCGTGCTGTCCAGCGACTTCCGCGTCCATGGGGTCAAGGGCTTGCGGGTGGTGGACGCCTCCGTTTTCCCGCGCATCCCCGGCTACTTCATCGTCAGCGCCGTCTACATGATCGGCGAGAAGGCGGCCGAGGTGATCATCGATCAGACCCGTTGCCAGCAGAACCGCCGCCATCAGGCGCGGGCGTGAGAATCAGGGGGCTAGACCAATGACCAATCCGCTTAGCACCATCGAGGTTCTCCGGGCCGAGGCCAAGAGCATCCATGGTGACCATGTGCTCGACGGGGTGCAGGACGAGGACCTGACCCTGGCGCTCAACACCCTGGAATCCACCGCCCTCTGCCTGTCGGGCGGCGGCATCCGCAGCGCCACCTTCGGCCTGGGCATCATCCAGGCGCTGGCCGCCCGGCCGCGGCCCTGCAAGGACTTCCGCCTGCCGCCGCCGGACAAGGCCCTGTTGGGCCAGTTCAACTATCTCTCCACCGTCTCCGGCGGCGGTTATATCGGCAGCTGGCTGTCGGCCTGGCTGTCGCGCCAGCCCTATGCCGACGTGCTGCCGCAGCTGAACACCCGCGGCCATGAGGTCAGCGCCGTCGAGCCCACGGCCATCGGCGACCTGCGCCGCGACAGCAACTACCTCACACCCAAGGTGGGCCTGGTCTCTGCCGACACCTGGGCGGCGGCGGCGATGATCCTGCGCAACCTGCTGCTGAACTGGGTGCTGCTGATCCCGCTGTTCCTGTTGAGCCTGGTGGTGGTGAAGCTGGCCGCCGTGGGCGTGGCCTGGCTGTCGCATCCCTTCGGCGACCAGAAGTACGGCCTGGCCCTGGTCATCCTGGCCGTCATCTCCCTGGCCCTGGTGCTCATAGGACTAAGATTCACGCTACGCGCCATGAGGCTCAGCGGCACGGCCAGCCCAACACAGGGACAGTTCCTCAAGGGCAACCTGCTGCCCATGTTTCTGGCCGGCGTCGCCTGGACCGGGGCCCTGGACACCACCATCGGCTATCAGCTGCTGATCGTCACACCGCTGGCCGACTTGCTGGTCTTCGGCGGCATCCTCGGCTTCGTCGTCTATGGGGCGGCCCAGCTCATCACCCTGCTGACGACGGGGGAGCTGTTCACCGCGCTGCTGGACCTCAAGCGCTGGGCGCGGCTGAAGCACCGCACCACCTGGGGCTGGCTGGTGGCGGGCATCGCCTACGGCGCCTTCCTGGGCTTCGGCGCCCATATCATCGGCTCCGGCGGTGATCCGGCCGTGCGCCTGCTGCTGTTGCTGCTGTTCGCGCCGCCGTGGCTGCTGGTGTCGCAGCTGATGGCCGAGACCTGCTATGTGGCGCTGACCAGCAACACCCCCCGCTCGGATGAGCAGCGCGAGTGGTTCGCGCGGTCGGCCGGCTGGTACCTGGCGACCTGCATCGCCTGGATCGCCGGCGTGGCCCTGGCGCTCCTGGGGTCGTGGACGGCCGGGCAGGTGGAACTGGGCACGCAGGCCCTGTTCGACTGGCTGGTGGCCGGCGGCGGCGCCACCGCCATGGTCGGCTGGCTGACGGGCGGCAGCGGCCGCACCTCGGCCCAGCCGTCCAACCAGGCCCCTAACCGCAGCCCCGTCGCCATCGCCTACAACGTGGCGGCCAGCCTGTCGGCGCCCCTGTTCTTCGCCCTGCTGCTGGTGCTGGGGTCGGCCGTCATCGACCTGGTGGTGCTGCGCGACTCCCTGTTCGCCTACCTGATCTCCTACGGCAACTACCTCATCCTGCCGGACAGTGCCGGGTCGGTGCTGTTCCAGAGCGGCATGGTGGAGGCGCAGGAGCGCAGCATGGTGGTGCCGCTGCTGGTGATCGCGGGGGTGATCCTGGGCATCATCGCCCTCTTCGCCTCCAAGTACATCAACATCAATCGCTTCTCCCTGCACGGCCTTTACCGCAACCGCCTGGTCCGGGCCTTCCTGGGGGCATCGCACATCGGTCGCAAGCCGGACCGCTTCACCGGTTTCGACATGGACGACAACCCGACCATGCAGTCGCTGTGGCCGGCGAAGCGTGAGGACCGGACGGGCGACAACTGGCGGCCCTTCCATGTCCTGAACACGACCCTGAACGTCATCTCCACCCGTAATCTGGCGTGGCAGCAGCGCAAGGGCATGTCCTTCACCATCACGCCGCTGCACAGCGGGGCGGCGTCGCTGTGCCCCCTGCTGGACCAGCCGGGCGGCACCCTGGTGGCCTATCGCGGCGCCTTTCGGCCGTCCTCGAAGTACGGTGGCTCGTCGCACAGCGGCCGTCGTTTCCGCCTGTGGCCCTTCGCGCGCCAGCCGAAATGCCCACCCCGTCCGGAGGATGATCCCACCAACCCGGGCATCTCGCTGGGCACGGCCATGGCCATCTCCGGTGCCGCGGTGGACCCCAACGCGGGCTACCATTCCTCGCCCACCGTGTCCCTGCTGCTGACCCTGCTGAACATGCGGCTGGGCTGGTGGCTGGGCAATCCGGCGCCGGTGGGGGAGAAGTCCTGGTACCGCAACGGCCCGCCGACGGCGGCGGCACCCCTGGTGAAGGACGCCTTCGGCCTGACGACGGACGACCAGCCTTATGTCGCCCTGTCGGACGGCGGCCATTTCGAGGATCTGGGCCTTTATGAGATGGTCCGCCGCCGCTGCCGCTATATCGTGGTCAGCGACGCCGGTGAGGATCCCACCTTCACCTACTCCGATCTGGGCATGGCCGTGCGCAAGATCGGCATCGATTTCGGCATTCCCATCCGTTTCCATGAACTGCAGAAGATGCAGCCGCGGCCGGCGCCGGGGGTGACGCTGACCGATGTGCCCTATCACGCCATGGGTGTCATCGACTACGCCATGGCCGACGGGCCGGCGGCCAAGCCGGGCATCATCCTGTACGTCAAGGCCAGCTTCCATAACTGCGATGAAGGGGCGGGAGTGAAGGCCTACGCCAACGCCCACCCCACCTTCCCGCACGAATCCACCACCGACCAGTGGTTCTCCGAAAGCCAGTTCGAGAGCTACCGGTCGCTGGGCTTCCAGATCATGGACAGCATCCTGGCGGAGGCCCAGGGCTGCGCCACCGATCTCGCCACCCTGAAGCAGATCCTGGACCGCCTGGCGGAACCGGCGCTGAAGGAAGAGTGTGAGGAGTGTGACCCGCCGGTCCTGCACGGCGCCTGACCGGCCTAGCCTGGAAGCGGGAAGGAACAAGGCATCCCGTCTGCATCTTTAAGGGGTGGGGCGAGTGCGCACGCGGGGTGCGGCTCGCCCGCCTTTCAAAGAGACGGCGGGGAGGCTAGCCTTGGACACCCTGGAGCCGGGATCGGCGCCATCCGAAACGACAGCCGTGCCCACGCCCGCCCCGGCGGGGCGGGAATCCGAAACCGGCGAGGGGGGGCCGAAAAAGCCCCGTACCATCTGGCAATGCCTGGGGCCGGGCCTGGTGACCGGGGCGTCCGATGACGACCCCAGCGGCATCGCGACATATTCCCAGGTGGGGGCGCAGTTCGGCTACGGTCTGGCCTGGACCCTGATCCTGACCTACCCGCTGATGGCGGCAATCCAGGAAATCAGCGCCCGCATCGGCCGGGTGACGGGCCATGGCATCGCCGGCAACCTGCGCCGCCATTACCCGCCGCTGACCATCAACGCCATCGTCTTCCTGCTGGTGGCGGCCAACGTCATCAACATCGGCGCTGACCTGGGGGCCATGGCGGCGGCCCTGGGCCTGCTGATCGGCGGCCCGCAATGGCTGTACGTGCTGCTGTTCGGCGGCGCCTCGGCCGCCCTGCAGATCCTGGTGCCCTACTGCCGCTACGTCTCCATCCTGAAATGGCTGACGCTGTCGCTGTTCGCCTATGTCGCCACCGTGCTGGTGGTGCCCATCCCCTGGGCCGAACTGGGCCATGCGGTGATCCACCCGCCCGTCTCGCTGAAGTCGGAGTATCTGGTGGCCGTGGTCGCCGTCTTCGGCACCACCATCAGCCCCTACCTCTTCTTCTGGCAGGCGGACCAGGAGGTGGAGGAGGAAAAGGGCGACCCCGAGGCCCAGCCCCTGAAAAAGGCGCCGGAACAGGCGCCGGAGGAACTGCGGCGCATCCGCCTGGACACCTACATCGGCATGCTGCTGTCCAACGGCGTGGCGCTGTTCATCATCATCACCACCGCCGCCACCCTGCATGTCCATGGCGTCACCGACATCCAGACCTCAAGCCAGGCGGCGGAGGCGTTGCGTCCCATCGCCGGCACCTTCGCCTTCGCCGTCTTCGCCCTGGGCATCATCGGCACCGGCCTCCTGGCCCTGCCGGTGCTGGCGGGGTCGGCGGCCTATGCGCTGGGCGAGGCGCGGCGCTGGCCGGTGGGCCTGGCGCGGCCCTGGAACAAGGCCAAGGCCTTCTACGGCGCCATCCTGCTGGCCATGGCCGTGGGCTCGGTCATGAACGTCATCGACATGGACCCGGTGAAAGCCCTGTTCTGGAGCGCTGTGGTCAACGGCCTGGTGGCCGTGCCGGTCATCGTCATGATGATGCGCATGGCGACCAAGCGCGAGATCATGGGCGACTTCGTCCTGCCGCCGATCCTGCGCGCCCTGGGCTGGGCCTGCATGGCCGCCATGGCGGTGGTGGACACCGCCATGGTGGTCACCTGGGTGATTTAAGGCTCACCCGTGCGCCAGCTTCAGGCCCGCGATGCCGGCCACGATCAGGCTGATGCAGGCCAGGCGCAGGGCCGTCGCCGGCTCGTTGAACAGGAGGATGCCGGCGATGACCGTGCCCAGGGTGCCGATGCCGGTCCACACCGCGTAGGCCGTGCCCAGCGGCAGGGTGCGCAAGGCCAGGCCCAGCATGCCCAGGCTGATGCCCATGGCGGCGATGGTGAGGATGGACGGGACCAGGCGGGTGAAGCCGTCGGTGTATTTCAGGCCCACGGCCCAGCCCACTTCGGACAGGCCGGCCAGCAGCAACCATAGCCAGGCCATGGCGGTTCTCCGGTGTGTGTGAAGGGGCGGGGCCGTCCCCGCCGACGGGATGCCGGCCACCGGGGATGGCGGATGGCTGGGCCGGGGTCGTCCCCGGTGGGCGAAGCATGGCGGCGAACCGTCGGAATGCCAATGCCTTAAAAAAAGAGAAAGACTTCGCCACCGCATATCTCTTTAATTGAGATCTTGCGGGAAGGGGCGGGCCATGACCGATGGGACGAACGGAGATGGGATCGCCGCGGCGCCGGCCGCGGGCGGGACGGATGCGCGCGATCACCAGCGCTGGGACGAATGGCAGGATGACGTGCGCATCATGCTGGGCTACGCCGCCGGCCGGGGCCTGGCGCTGGAGCGGGCGGTGATCGACGCGGCGGTACGCGTCACCGCCACCGCGCCGGAGCGGCTGAGCCTGGAGGACAAGCAGGCGCTGTGGGTGGTCTACCAGGCGCTGTCGGTGGTGATCGCCCCGGCCACCAGCGGCAGCCTGCGCCATATCCGCGAGTTCCGGCGCGAATTGGGCCTGGCGGGCTGGTGGCACTCCCTGACCCGGGCGGGGCTGGTGCAGAGGACCATACGCAGCGGCGTCCTCTGGCTGGTGGGCGTGGCCCTGGTCACGGCCATCGTGCAGATCCACGCCGCCAACGGCACCAATCTGCTGGCCCAGACCGGTGTGCGACAGCTGTTGTTCATCGAGGGGGCGGCGGCGCAGCGCCCCATGGGGGAGGGAGCCGCGGACGCCAACGCCAGCCCGGGAGCTTCCGCCCTGACGGCGGCTCAGGAGCCGCTGGTCCAATTGCGGCGGCAGGCGGCGGCCAAGCTGCTCGCCCCCTGGATCTGCCACCCGCTTTCCCGTGTCGTGACCCTCAGCTTCGATGCCCATGGCTATTGCCAGCGGCGGGACACGGGGGCGCCGGCCGCGCCCTCGGGAGAGGATCCCGACACGGTCCTGCTGCACACGGTGGAACTGGCGTGGAGCGCCGGCACGGCGCTGACGCTGTACGTCCTGCCGGCGATTTTCGGGCTGCTGGGTGCCTGCGCCTATATCGCGCGGGTGCTGACGGAGGCGGTGGTCAACGCCTCCTTCATGCCGCAACTGGGCTTCCGCATGGTGCTGCGCCGGGCGCTGGGCCTGACGCTGGGGCTGTCCACCGGGCTGTTCTACAAAAGCGTGGTCGCCACCATCGAGCCCACGGCCTCCGCCCAGATCTCGCTGCTGGGCGCGGCCTTCCTGGCGGGCTACAGCGTGGAGGCGGTGTTCGCCATGTTCGATGCCGCGGTGGACAAGCTGCGCGAGGTGTTCAAGCCGCGCGACGCCGCCTCGCGCCCCGCTGCCCTTGGACCCGCCGCCGGCCCGCAGGCCGTGCCGAAGGAGGCCCAGGGCTGAGACGGGATCAGTTGGAAGGGGCCGCCACGGCGGACAGCGGCAGATGGATGCCACATTCCGTCTTGCCCATGCCGGCCCAGCGGCCGGACCGCAGATCATCGCCCGGGGCGACGCGGTCGGTGCAGGGCATGCAGCCGATGGAGAGATAGCCGTCGGCCTCCAGCGGGTGGCGCGGCAGGTCATGGCGGTCCAGATAGGCCACCAGATCGTCACGGTTCCAGTCGGCGAGCGGGTTGACCTTCAGCCGCCCCTCGGCCGCCTCGATGGTCACCAGGTCGGCGCGGGTGCTGGCCTGGAAGCGCTTGCGCCCCGTGATCCAGGCGCTGAAGCCCTCCAGCGCGCGGTTCAGCGGCTCCACCTTGCGGAAGCGGCAGCAGGCGTCCGGATTGGTGCGCCACAGCAGGCCGTCGGCGTCGCTGGCCGTCACGTCCTCGGGCAGCGGCTTGATCTCCCGGGCGTCGGTCAGGCCCAGGCGCGCCACCAGGTCACGGCGATAGCGCAGGGTCTCGCCGAACAGCTTGCCGGTGTTCAGGAAAAGGACCGGCGTGGCCGGGTCGATCTCCGCCACCATGTGCAGCAGCACGGCGGATTCCGCGCCAAAGGAGGAGACCAGGGCGATCTCACCCTTCAGCTCCCGCGTCAGCAGCGGTTCCAGCAATGCCGGGCCCGTCAGGCCGGCGTAGGTCCGGGCCAGATTGCCCGCCCGGTCGCCTGTCGCGGTCACGCTGCATGCTCCGTCTTCTTGTGGCGCGACAGCCGCGCCATGGACAGGGGGCCCGCCACCGACACCTGGTAGGCGGTGCTGATCTCGGTCAGGGCGTGGGCCCACAGGGCCGGATCGCGGCCTTCCGGGATTTCCACCTGGGTCACGCCGCAGCGGACCAGGGCCAGATACTGGTCGGGCAGGGTGTGGCCGGTGGCGCGGATGACGCCGCGATAGCCTAGGTGCTCGCGCAGCTCGCGGGCGATGGTGAAGCCACGGCCGTCGCGGAACTTGGGGAAGTCCAGCGCCACCAGGGCGAAGTCCGCCAGGTGGTCGGCGATGTCCTTGGGGTGCTGGCTGCTGGCGAGCCAGATGCCCAGGCCGCCGTTGCGGCCCACCAGGGTGTCGCGGTCCTTGTGGAACCGGGCCAGGCTGACGATGACGGGCACGTCCGCCGCCGGCAGGGCGTCGTCGTCACCCAGGCGCACCCAGGCGTCGTCGACCAGCTTTCCGGTTTCAATGAGCGGCATAGACCTTGTCCTTGAACGGGGTGTGACCGATGCGGGCCAGGGTGTCGAGGAAGCGTTCCCCGTCCTGGCGCCGGTCCAGATAGACGCCGACCACGGCATCGATGGCGTCGAGCGTCTCATCGGCCGACAGGGCCGGGCCCAGGATGTCGCCGATGGCGCCCACCTCGGCGGCAGAGCCGCCCAGCGTCAGCTGGTAGGCTTCGACGCCCTTCTTGTCGACGCCCAGGATGCCGATGTGGCCGACATGGTGATGGCCGCAGGCGTTGATGCAGCCGCTGATCTTGATCTTCAGCTCACCGATGTCGTGCTGGCGGTCCAGGTCGGCGAAGCGTTCGGAAATGCGCTGGGCCAGGGGGATGGAACGGGCGTTGGCCAGGGCGCAGTAATCCAGGCCCGGGCAGGCGATGATGTCGGTGATCAGGCCGGAATTGGCCTCGCCGAAGCCGATGTCGGCCAGCGCCGTCCACAAGGCCGGCAGGTCATCCTGACGCACATGGGCCAGCACCAGGTTCTGCTCATGCGTCACCCGGATTTCGCCGAAGCTGTAGCGGTCGGCCAGGTCGGCGATGACATCCATCTGCTCCGCCGAGACGTCGCCTGGAATGCCGCCCGCCGGCTTCAGGGTGATGGTGGCGATGGCATAGCCCGGCTGGCGGTGGGCGGCGACATTGGTGCGGACCCAGCGGTTGAAAGCCTGGTCCTCCAGCCGTGCCCGGGCCAGGACGCCTGAGATGGGCTCCAGCACCTCATAGGGCTGGCTGGCGAAGCGGGCGCGGATGCCGTCCAGGATGGCCGGCTCCAGCCGGTACTGGGCCACCGGCATGCGGGCGAACTCGGCCTCAACCTCATCGCGGAAGGTATCGATGCCCAGCTCGTGCACCAGGATCTTGATTCGCGCCTTGTAGATGTTGTCGCGCCGGCCGTAGGCGTTGTAGACGCGCAAGACCGCCTCCAGATAGGCGATCAGCTCATCCTCGGGCAGGAAGTCGCGCAGCTTCTTGGCGATGAAGGGCGTGCGACCCAGGCCGCCGCCGACATAGACCTCGAACCCGACGGCACCCTCGGCGTCGCGCTTGGCGATCAGGCCCACGTCGTGGATGCAGATGGCGGCGCGGTCGGCGCTGCTGCCGGTGATAGCGATCTTGAACTTGCGCGGCAGGAACGAGAATTCCGGGTGCAGGGTCGACCACTGGCGCAGCGCCTCGGCATAGTGGCGGGGGTCCACCACCTCATCGCTGGCCACACCGGCGAACTGGTCCGAGGTCACGTTGCGGATGCAGTTGCCGCTGGTCTGGATGGCGTGCATGTCCACCTCGGCCAGCAGGTCCAGGATGGCTGGCACGTCCACCAGCTTGATCCAATTGAACTGCAGGTTCTGGCGGGTGGTGAAGTGGCCGAAGCCCTTGTCGTACTGCCGGGCGATGCGGCCGAACTGGCGCACCTGACGGCTGGTCAGGATGCCGTAGGGCACGGCGATGCGCAGCATGTAGGCGTGCAGCTGCAGGTACAGGCCATTCATCAGGCGCAGCGGCTTGAACTCGTCCTCCGTCAGCTCCCCGGCCAGGCGGCGGGCCACCTGGCGGCGGAACTGCTCCACCCGCTCCTTCAGGAAATCGCGGTCCACCTGGTCGTAGTGATAGATACCGGCGTGGCTGGACGGGCCGTTGGCGGGCGGGGCGATCTGACGGGCGGCGGCGGAGGGGCTCATGACGGCAAGCTCGATGTGGTCTTCATTCATGCGGGAATTGGGCATGCGGGAATTGGGGGGCGCCGCCGTCACGCCGCCGTGGGAATGGCGTCGATGCTGGGGCCGGCGGCACGGATCCACTCCCGCGTCTTCAGGGGGCGGGGGCCGGTGGCTTCCACCACCACGTCCACGGCGTAGGGCTCCACCACCTCCTGCCGGGCGGCGGACGCGCGGGCGATGCCCAGGGCCGTCTCCGCCAAGGGCGCGTCGGTCTGGACCTGGGCGTCGGCCACGCGGGTGGACCACGTACCGGCGGCGGTCAGCCAGACGACGGCGCCGTCCTGCAGGCGGTTGGCGGTGACGACCTTGGGGGCGTCGGTAACGCGGGCCATGGGACTATCCTCTTCAGACGGCGGCTTTGAAACCCGTGCCCGGGGTGGTGTCCGCATTGCGGCCCGGAACGGGAAGGGGGGTCAGGATGTCGGTTGCCACTTTGGCGGGGTCGGCCAGGGTCACGACCTCACCCACCAGGATCAGGGCGGGGCCGGCCAGGCCGGCGGCCAGCGCGCCCAGGTCGGCCAGGCGGCCCACGGCCAGGGTCTGGTCCGGGCGGGTACCGTTCTGCACGACGGCGACCGGGGTGCCGGGCGCCTTGCCAGCGGCGATCAGGCGCTCGGCCACCAGGCCGGCCTTGCTCAGGCCCATGTAGACGGCCAGCGTATGGTCCAGGCGGGCCAGGGCAGTCCAGTCGATGGCGGGCTCGGCCGAACCACCCTCGGCGGCGGCGCCATGCGCGGTGACCAGGGTGATGCCCTGGGCCAGGCCGCGATGGGTCAGGGGAATGCCGGTGGCGGCGGCGCAGCCCACGGCGGCGGTGATGCCGGGCACCAGCTCCACCGCCACGCCGGCGGCGCGCAGCACGGCCATCTCCTCGCCACCCCGGCCGAAGATGAAGGGGTCGCCGCCCTTCAGCCGGACGACACGGTGGCCGGCCTGGGCTTCGCGCACCAGCAGGGCGTTGATCTCATTCTGGCTGACGGTGTGGCAGGATTTGGACTTGCCGACATAGACGCGGCGGGCGTCGCGGCGGACGTAATCCAGGATGCGGTCGTCCACCAGTTTGTCATGCACCACCACGTCGGCGTTCTGCAGCACGCGCAGGGCGCGCAACGTCAGCAGATCCGGGTCGCCGGGCCCGGCGCCCACCAAGGCGACGGAGCCGCCCTCCACGCTCTCGGCGGCGTTCAGCACCTTCACCAACTGCTCATGCGCGCCAGTCTCGTCACCGGCCAGGAAGCGCTGGGCGATGGGGCCGTCGATCACCCGCTCCCAGAAGCGGCGGCGCGCGGTCTCGTCGGATTTCACAGCGCGGACGGCGGTGCGGAAGCCGTCGAGGAAGGTGGCCAGCCGTCCCAGGCCCGGTTCCAGCGCCGCCTCGATGCGGGCGCGCAGGCGGCGGGCCAGGACGGGTGAGGTGCCGCCGGTGGAAATGGCCACCGTGATGGGCCCCCGGTCGACGATGGCGGGCATGATGAAGCTGGACAGGGCGGGGCGATCCGGCACGTTGACCAGCAGGCCCCGGGCGCGGGCGAGGTCGGCCACCTGGGCCGCCCCGTCCTCGTCCTCGCTGGCGGCGAACACCAGCGTGACGCTGTCCAAATCATGGGCGGCGAAGGGGCGGCGGCGCACCTCGGCGGCCAGCGCGGCCAAGTCGGGATGGACCTCAGGGGCCACCACCACCAGGCGAGCACCCCGGCTGTCGCCGCCGGCGCCCGCCACCAGGCGCGCCTTGCGCAGGGCCAATTCCCCCCCACCGACGATCAGCACCGTCTGGCCGGTCAGTGTCAGGAACAGGGGGAAGGCGGCGGGCATTGTACGGAACATTCCTGTGAAAGCGTCAACGTTCTCTCATAATGTGTTCGTAAACGGCATGTTTGTCGAGGTTCTAGCATCCTGGCATCCGGATAGCCCGAGGCCGTGCGCCACGGTTGGGGCGACGGCCTCGGGTTATGGAAAACCATTTCCCTTCAAGCTTCTGTGACAAAATTGCGGGAAAGGCGACGGTGACGACGCGCGGACCGGATGGCGGGCCGCAACACTGCCATGCGCCTACATGGTGTGATCCGCTTCCAATTCCACAGTCATACTTTGGTTAATTGGCGCGGATCCAGGCAAAGCCTTGGCTTAGCGGGATAAAGGACGCCAGGAAATTGGCGCGCCTCATAATAACATCAATTATCTGTTATTAATGTTTCAGTTGACACAGATTGCGGTGTCGTTTGTCATGGGCGTCAACAGCGCGGATGGGGTGCGGTGTCCTGTCACAGGGGATGCGCCCTCCTTCGCCGGGGCCCCGGGGTCAGGACATTGGACTCCGGGCCGGGGCTCGCACTACCTAGGGGGAATCCGAATGCATCGCAGAACACTGTTGACCGCCATGGCGGGTGCCGCCGGCGTGGCCATGCTGGGGTCGGTGCGTGCGCGCTCCGCCTCGCAGCTGCTGAACGTCTCCTACGACCCGACGCGCGAATTCTACAAGGAATACGGCGACCTGTTCGCCAAGGAATGGGCCAAAGCCTCGGGCGGCGACCAGGTCAGTGTCAACACCTCGCACGGCGGGTCGGGCAAGCAGGCCCGCGCCGTCATCGACGGGCTGGAGGCCGACGTGGTCACGCTGGCGCTGGCCTACGATATCGACGCCATCGTCGAGAATAGCGGCCTGATCAACAAGGATTGGCAGAAGCGCCTGCCCTTCAATTCCACGCCCTACACCAGCACCATCGTGTTCCTGGTGCGCAAGGGCAACCCCAAGGGCATCAAGGACTGGCCGGACCTGCTGAAGCCGGGGGTGGAGGTCATTACCCCCAATCCCAAGACATCCGGCGGCGCCCGCTGGAACTACCTGGCGGCCTGGGGCTACGCCCGCGCCAAGGGCGGCGACGCGGCGGCCCGCGACTTCATCAAGGCGCTGTTCAAGAAGGTGCCGGTGCTGGACACCGGGGCGCGTGGCGCCACCACGACCTTCGTGCAGCGCGGCCTGGGCGACGTGCTGCTGGCCTGGGAGAACGAGGCCTACCTCGCCATCCAGGAACTGGGCCCGGGCGAGTTCGAGCTGGTGACCCCATCCGTCTCCGTCCTGGCGGAGCCGCCGGTGGCGGTGGTGGACAAGGTGGTGGACCGCCACGGCACCCGCCGGGTGGCGGAGGCCTACCTGCAGACGCTGTACACCCAGCCGGCGCAGATCCTGGCCACCAAGCACTTCTACCGCCCGCGCGACCCGGTGGTGCTGCAGGAGGTGGTGAACAAGTTCGCCAAGGTGGAGCTGTTCGACATCACCACCTTCGGCGGCTGGCACGACGCCCACAAGACCCACTTCGCCGACGGCGGCACCTTCGACCAGCTGTACCAGCCGGGCTGAGCCGACGCGCCATCGCCGTACCGATCAGCGACGCCGCCGTCCGGGATGCCGGGCGGCGGCGTTTGGCATTTAGGCGTAGAGGGCCGCCCCCCATCTTCCGAATCCCGCACCCCTGGCGCTAAGGTCACCTGACATAAGGCCCCGCGTAGCTATGACGGGGGCCATGACGGGAGGAACGGGAATGCGCAAGAGAATCGCCGCCGGCGTGGCTGGGCTGTGCCTGGTGATCATGATGGTGGCGGCGCCAGCCTTGGCCCAGGTGGCGGCACCCACACCGAAGGCCCTGGAACTGGCCCGGGCGCTGGCGGACAGGGTCAACGCCGACGACCTGATGCAGCAGGTTCTGGGCGCCACCGTCCAGCCGCTGACCTTCAACCTGAAGGCCGCCAACCCGGGGCGCGAGGCCGATGTCGATTCCCTGTTCGAGCACACGCTGCTGCCGGATTTCCGCAAAGCCATGGCGCCGGTCATCGACGCCTACGCCCAGGCCTACGCCGCGCGCTTCACCGAGGCGGAACTGGCGGCCATCCTGGCCTTCTACGACTCGCCGGCGGGGGCCAAGATGCTGAAGGAGATGCCGGGCGTGCAGCAGCGGGGCCGGGCCCGGGCGCAGGCCGTCCTGCCCCAGGCCTTGGGCCCCGTGCTGGGAAACTTCGTCACGGCCTGCAAGGGCAAGGGCCTCGTCGTGCCCCAGGGGTGAGGGGCGCGTCCTACCGATGTAATCTTCCCTGCGACATTCAGCCATAAGTGGCGGTTGGCTATCGCGCCACCCGGGGCGACGGGTTAGGCTGGTGGCGCTGAATCCAGCATCACCAGAAGGGGAAAGCGCTTTGTTGAAGGGAATTGCCGCCGGCCTGATCGGCGCGTGGGTCATGGTGGCCGCTCCGGCCTTGGCCCAGAATGCCGGAACACCGTCGCCGAAATCGCTGGAACTGGCGCACAAGCTGATTGAGAAGACGCACGCTGGCGACCTGATGCAGCAGATACTGCCCATGGCCATCGACCCCCTGGTGCAGAAGCTCAAGATCGCCAATCCCGGCCGGGAGGCGGACGTGCAGGGCCTGGTCGACAAGCGCCTGCTGCCCGATTTCAAAAGGGCCCTGGCCCCCATGACCGAAGCCATCGCCACGACCTATGCGGAGCTGTTCACGGAAGCGGAGCTGGAGCAGGTGCTGGCGTTCTATGACACGCCGGCCGGCGCCAAGCTGATCACCCAGATGCCGGTGGTCATGCAGCAGACCATGGCCAAGTCCAAGGCCGTGCTGCCCCAGGTGATAGGCAAGGTGATGAGTGACTTCGTCGCCACCTGCAAGGGCGAGGGCTTGACCATCCCCCAGGGGTGAGGGACTGCCTCTCCCGGGGTCATGCAGATGTCTTATTCCGCGCCGCCTTGACGGTGGCGCTTCACCGCCGCTGCTTTTAAGATGGCACCCGGCCACCCCGCACCGGTTGGTCCGGGGCCATCGTCTTGCCCCGACATCCCCTGAGCAACTGTGGACCGACCTGGGTGGCCCTGGTCATCGCCCATGCCAAGGGGCGGGCCCCCATCGCGCATCGCGATGCTGGCATGCTGCGACTGCAAACGGCTCTCAATTTTTATAATTGGAATTATTCTAAGATGCCGGTATGGTCCTGTTCGTCGGTAGGGCGAACGCCGCAGGGCCCCCGGGATGGGGCGGCGGCCGGAGCGCCCCGCCGGAACCGACCATCATTCATTAATTCAACAGCCAAGGAATTAACGATGTCCCTCATCAATACCGAAGTGAAGCCCTTCAAGGCGACCGCTTACCACAACGGCAAGTTCGTGCCCGTGACCGAAGCCGACCTGAAGGGCAAGTGGTCCGTGGTGGTGTTCTACCCGGCCGACTTCACCTTCGTGTGCCCGACCGAGCTGGGCGACCTGGCTGACAACTACGCCGAGTTCAAGAAGCTGGGCGTGGAGATCTACGGCGTGTCGACCGACACCCACTTCGCCCACAAGGCCTGGCACGACACCTCCGACACCATCGCCAAGGTCGAGTACCCGCTGGTCGGCGACCCGACCGCCACCCTGGCCCGCAACTTCGACGTCCTGATCGAGGAAGAGGGCCTGGCCCTGCGCGGCACCTTCGTGATCAACCCCGAAGGCCAGATCAAGCTGTGCGAGATCCACGACAACGGCATCGGCCGTGACGCCGGTGAGCTGCTGCGCAAGGTGAAGGCCGCCCAGTACGTCGCCGCCCATCCCGGCGAAGTGTGCCCGGCCAAGTGGACCGATGGTGCCGAGACCCTGAAGCCCTCGCTGGACCTGGTCGGCAAGATCTGATCCCGCGTTGGTTGATGCCGGGCCGGGACGGTGACGTCCCGGTCCTTATCCGGGGGTTGCAGGGTCCCCGGATGCCCCCGGGCCCGATGCCCTCGGAGGCTTAGGCCCAGGCCGTGCCGCCGCCGCGACGCCATCGGTGGCGCGCCCGCTTGAACAGTCCGCCTGTGACATTACGTTTCAAAATGCGCATCTGGCTGCCTTCCCTGGCGCCGGTGACCGCCCCCTCTTTGCCCGCCCTTTCCCCCAATCTCCGCCAGAAAGCCCGCCCCGATGTTGGACGCCAATCTCAAGACCCAATTGAAGGCCTATCTGGAACGGGTGAAGCAGCCGATCGAGATTGTTGCTTACCCGGACGATAGCGCCACCTCCCGCCAGATGATGGAGCTGCTGGCCGATATCGCTGAAGCTTCCACCCTGGTGAACATCAACGAGAACGTGGATGGCGCCGGCCGCCGCCCGTCCTTCACCGTCAACCGCCCGGCCGGCGATATCGGCATCCGCTTCAGCGGCCTGCCCATGGGCCACGAGTTCACCTCGCTGGTGCTGGCGCTGCTGCAGGCCGGCGGCTATCCGCCCAAGGTCAGCGACGAGGTCATCGCGCAGATCAAGGCCATCGAGGGCGATTACCACTTCGAGACCTTCATCTCGCTGACCTGCCACAACTGCCCGGATGTGGTGCAGGCTCTGAACCTGATGGCGGTGCTGAACCCCCGCATCCGCCATGAGATGATCGACGGCGGCGTCTTCCAGGATGAGGTGACCCGGCGCCAGATCATGGGTGTGCCGGCCGTCTTCCTGAACGGCGAACCCTTCGGCCAGGGCCGCATGGAGCTGGAGGAGATCCTGGCGAAGCTGGACACCAGCTCCGTCGCCCGCGAGGCCGCCAAGATCGACGCCAAGGACCCGTTTGACGTGCTGGTGGTGGGCGGCGGCCCCGCCGGCGCCGCGGCCGCCATCTACGCCGCCCGCAAGGGCATCCGCACCGGCATCGTGGCGGAGCGCTTCGGCGGCCAGGTCATGGACACGCTGGGCATCGAGAACTTCATCTCCGTCACCGCGACGGAAGGGCCGAAGCTGGTCCGCAGCCTGGAAGAGCATGTCCGCACCTATGAGGTGGACATCATGAACCAGCAGCGCGCCAAGGCCCTGGCCACGGTGGACGGCCTGCACGAGGTGACGCTGGAAAGCGGCGCCAAGCTGAAGGCCAAGGCCCTGATCCTGGCCACCGGCGCCCGCTGGCGCGAGATGAAGGTGCCGGGCGAGGAACAGTACAAGACCAAGGGTGTCGCCTTCTGCCCGCACTGCGACGGCCCCCTGTTCAAGGGCAAGCGCGTGGCGGTGATCGGCGGCGGCAACTCCGGCGTCGAGGCGGCCATCGACCTGGCCGGCATCGTCGCCCACGTCACGCTGCTGGAATTCGACAGCCAGCTGCGCGCCGACGCGGTGCTGATCACCAAGCTGAAGAGCCTGGCCAACGTCACCATCCTCACCCAGGCCCAGACCACCGAGGTCACCGGCGACGGCAACAAGGTGAACGGCCTGGTCTACAAGGACCGCGCCACGGGCGAGACCCATCGCCTGGCGCTGGAGGGCATCTTCGTGCAGATCGGCCTGCTGCCTAACACGGACTGGCTGCGCGGCACGGTGGAACTGACCCAGCGCGGCGAGGTGATCGTCGGCCACCATGGTGAAACCTCCGTCCCCGGCATCTTCGCCGCCGGCGACGTCACCACGGTGCCCTACAAGCAGATCATCATCGCCATGGGCGAAGGGGCCAAGGCCTCGCTGGGTGCCTTCGACCACCTGATCCGGTCGTCCGTGCAGGCGGCCTGAGTCGCATACGTGTAGATTACGACGCCCGCCAGGGGGATGCCGGAACTGTCCGGTGCTCTTCCAGGTGGGCGTTTGTGCCAAGCGTCACATTAAAATTCCTAGAATAGATTTTCGAATATATTGGCAGAATAGTCATGGAGTCTTTTTGCCATCTGATTGACGTAAAACATGTCAGGTTGAATTGTCTGTGCCCGAACCCTGAGCGAAAATTTCGGCTCACGTGGGTCAGGTTTGAATGTCACTAATCCAATTCCATAAAGAATAGAAAGTGCCTCAAGTCGATCATAATTGTCTGCTCCAATTATATCTGGCACGACGATAAATGATCGATGTGAAAAAAGGCGATACGCTATAGCCTGGCCAAACGCGACCACCGGCTGGCTGGGGTCTATTTTTATTTCGGCAGTGATAATCTGGAGATCAAATTTAATTAGATCCGCCTTTTTGGGCTTTAATACACCAATAACATCAGGCGTTCCCCATTTTCCGCCTAATGCATTGCCGCCTATGGCTGCGGCGTACGTCACTTCTTCTAGTTCCTTCAGCCAGTCTGCGAAGGGCTGGTAAAAAGCATCTTCACGCAGGACGGTTTCGATGGCTGCTCCAGGTCCAGCCGGAACTGCAACAACTGTATCTGTTGTTTCCGGACCGCTTTCCTCTCCGGGGGGCTCGATGAGCACGTAGACGCCACGCCGGATTTTTGTAATATCGCGGGCTTCTTTAAAAAGGCTTTGGATGCTACCCTGAATTGTATTGGGCGAGGTCTCGGGCGATTCGGTCTCTATTTTTCTTGCCACCTCGCTCCATCGCATTCCATCCGGAGCCTCACCGAGCAATTGACGGACCCGCGATTTAATTTGGTTCGTGGTCAACTTTGGCATGGTTTGTATCCAAGGCTTATCTAGCGATAGTTTAGGCATTTATAGCGGATTCTCACTATAAATGCCTAAACTTGTTATAACGTGCCTCAAGGCCTGCGTCGGTTCATCGAACAGATGACTCACCCTCTGCCGCCTTCGTAGAGTGCCACCTTGGCCCTTACGCGGAACGTTTCCCCATGTCCCATCCCGGCTTCATCCACCTGCGCACCCATTCCGCCTACTCGCTGTCCGAGGGGGCGATCAAGGTGAAGGAACTGGTGAAGCTGTGCACCAAGAACGCCATGCCGGCGGTGGCGGTGACGGACACCGGCAACCTGTTCGGCAGCCTGGAATTCGCCATGGCGGCGTCGGACGCGGGCGTGCAGCCCATCGTCGGCTGCCAGATGTGGATCGGCCGCTGGGGCCCCGCCGCGACCACGCGCGGGCCGCAGCGCCCCGGCACTTTCGGCGCCGACCAGCTGGTGCTGCTGGCCCAGAACGCCACGGGCTACGCCAACCTGATGGAACTGATCAGCAAGGCGTACATGGAGACGGAGCCGGGGCTGGAGCCCCAGGTGTCCATGGCGGCGCTGGACGGGCATAGCGACGGCCTGATCGCGCTGACTGGCGGCATCCATGGCGGGGTAGGGCGCCTGCTGCTGGAGGGCCAGGCGCCGGCCGCGACGGAGCTGCTGCTGGAACTGAAGCGTCTGTTCCCGGGGCGCCTCTATGTCGAGCTGATGCGGCATGACAAGGATACGGCCATCGGCCGGGCGGAGCAGCGCATCGAGGGCGCGCTGGTCGATCTGGCCTACGCCCACGACCTGCCCCTGGTCGCCACCAATGACTGCTACTTCGCCACCGCCGACATGTACGAGGCGCACGACGCCCTGCTGTGCATCGCCGACGGCGCCTTCATCATGCAGGACGACCGCCGCCGCCTGACGCCGGACCACTATTTCAAGAGTGCCCAGGAGATGCGGGCGCTGTTCGCCGACCTGCCGGAGGCGGTGGACAACACGGTGGTGGTCGCCCAGCGCTGCGCCTACATGCCGCGCAAGATCAACCCCATCCTGCCCAACTTCCCCACCGTGGAAGGCCGGACGGAGGCGGAGGAGCTGCGCGCCCAGGCGCACGACGGCCTGACCTTCCGCCTGACCCGCTATGTCTTCACGCCCGAGATGGGGGAGGAGGAGAAGGCAGACACGGAGAAGCGCTACCGCGAGCGGCTGGATTACGAGCTGTCCGTCATCGAACGGATGAAGTTCCCCGGCTACTTCCTCATCGTGTCGGACTTCATCAAGTGGGCCAAGGACAACGGCATCCCCGTGGGGCCGGGCCGTGGCTCGGGCGCCGGCTCGCTGGTTGCCTGGTCGCTGCTGATCACCGACCTGGACCCCATCCGCTTCGGCCTGCTGTTCGAGCGTTTCCTGAACCCCGAACGCGTGTCCATGCCCGACTTCGACGTGGACTTCTGCCAGGACCGCCGCGACGAGGTCATCCGCTACGTCCAGGCCAAGTACGGCCACGACCGCGTGGCCCAGATCATCACCTTCGGTAAGCTGCAGGCCCGCGCCGTGCTGCGCGACGTGGGGCGCGTGCTGCAGATGCCCTACGGCCAGGTCGACCGTATCTGCAAGATGGTGCCCAACAACCCGGCCAACCCCGTCACCTTGCAGGAGGCGCTGGACGGCGAGCCGCTGTTGCAGGAGATGCGCCGCCAGGATGAGACGGTGGACCGCCTGATCGGCGTGGCGCTGAAGCTGGAAGGCCTGTACCGCCATGCCTCCACCCACGCCGCCGGCGTGGTTATCGGCGACCGCCCGCTGGACCAGCTGGTGCCGCTGTACCGCGATCCCCGGTCGGACATGCCGGTCACCCAGTTCAACATGAAGTATGTGGAACTGGCCGGCCTGGTGAAGTTCGACTTCCTGGGCCTGAAGACCCTGACCGTGCTGCAGAAGGCGGTGGAGCTGATCCGGCCGCGCAATCCCGACCTGGACCTGCTGAACCTCGACCTCTACGACGAGAAGACCTACAGGCTGCTGGGTCGGGCCGAGGCGTCAGGCGTGTTCCAGCTGGAAAGTTCGGGCATGCGCGACGTGCTGCGCCGCATGAAGCCCAACCGCATCGAGGACATCATCGCGCTGGTCTCGCTGTACCGGCCAGGCCCGATGGACAACATCCCCAAGTACATCAAGGTCAAGGACGGGCAAGAGGAGCCCGACTACATGCATCCCTCGCTGGAGCCCATCCTGAAGGAGACCTTCGGGATCATGGTGTACCAGGAACAGGTGATGCAGATCGCCCAGGTACTGGCCGGGTACAGCCTGGGCGGCGCCGACCTGCTGCGCCGCGCCATGGGCAAGAAGATCAAGGAGGAGATGGAGAAGGAACGCTCCAAGTTCGTCGACGGCGCCACGGCGCGCGGGGTGGATGCGGAACAGGCGGGCCTGATCTTCGACCAGGTGAACAAGTTCGCCGGCTACGGCTTCAACAAGTCGCACGCCGCCGCCTACGCCCTGGTCGCCTACCAGACGGCCTACCTCAAGGCCAACTACCCGGTGGAGTTCATGGCCGCGTCGATGACGCTGGATCTGGGCAACACCGACAAGCTGAACCAGTTCCGGCAGGAACTGGACCGGCTGAAGATCAAGTTGCTGCCGCCGGACATCAACCATTCTGGCGACATCTTCCGCGTGGAGATCCTGCCCAATGGCGACCGCGCCGTGCGCTACGCCCTGGCGGCGGTCAAGGGTGTGGGCGGGCCGGCCATGGCGGCGGTGGTGGCGGAGCGGGACGCCAATGGCCCTTATCGCGACCTGTTCGACTTCGCCCGCCGCCTGGACAACAAGGTCATCAACAAGCGCCAGCTGGAAAACCTGGCCGCCGCCGGCGCCTTCGACAGCCTGGTGCCCAACCGCCACAAGGTTCATTCCGCCATCGAAATCATGCTGCGCTACGCCCAGGCCGAGGCGGCGGAGCGCGAGAGCGGCATGAACAGCCTGTTCGGCGCGTCCGCCCCGCTGAAGGCGCCGGAACTGCCGCGCGTGGTGGATTGGGAACCGCTGGAAAAGCTGCGGCACGAGTTCGAGGCCATCGGCTTCTATCTGTCGGCCCATCCGCTGGATGCCTTCGCCGCCCCCTTGGCCAAGCTGAAGGTGGTGCGTTTCGCCGACCTGCCCGGCATCGTGGCGCGCGGCGGCGGCTCCACCCGCTTCCGCATGGCGGGCATCGTCGTCGCCCGGCAGGAGCGGACGGCCAAGAGCGGCAACCGCTTCGCCTTCATCGGCATGTCGGACGCCTCCGGCGTCTACGAGGTGACGCTGTTCTCCGAGGCGCTGGCCCCGGCGCGCGAGCATCTGGAACCGGGCAAGGCCGTGCTGATGACGGTGGACGTGCAGCAGAATGGAGAGGAGCTGCGCCTGACCGGCAGCGGCGTGCAACTGCTGGAGGACGAGGTCGCCAAAGTCGCGTCCGGCCTGCGGGTGACGCTGAAGGACCAGGCGCCGGTGGAAGGCCTGCAGACGGTACTGAAGCGCCTGCCCGCCGGCCGGGGCAAGATCCACCTGATGGTGGAGATCGACCGGCTGGAGGTGGAACTGGTCCTGCCCCAGGCCTACCAGATCAGCAGCGCCAGCCGGTCCGCCTTGCGCTCCATCCCCGGCGTCATCGACGTCCAGGATATCTGATCCCGCATATGAGAAGGGCGGCCCCCGGCTGGGAACCGCCCTTCACGCGTCAGACGCGTCAGACATGGGCCACGCTTAGTTCATGGCGCCCTGCATGGCGCCGGCGTCACGCTGGCTGTCGGTCACGCCGGGCAGGGCGCACATGGTGCTGACCTCGACCCAGCCGCCCTGGCCCTTGGCGCTGACCGGGGCGTCGCCTTCGCCGGCGCGCATGGCCGACTTGATCACCCACTGGCCGCCCTGGTTCTCGACCCAGGTGTCGATGCCTTCCACCCGGCCCTTGCCCTGCGGCATGCCGAACACCACCGGGGCGGTCCACACGCGCGGCTCCGTGCCCTCCAGGCAGGTGGGCTTGGGCACGGTGTCGCCCGGCTTCATGGCGGTGTTCACCTTGCCGGTGCCGGTCGAGATCATGCCCTTGGGCCGCACGATGTAGGTGTGGCTCTCGGTGCTGTAGGACTGGGAAGAGGTCGTGGTGGTGGTCGCCGGGCCGATCATGCCCTCGTCACCCATGGGGGCGGGCGGCGGGGAATTGGCCTCGGGCGGGGAAATCGTGTCGTTCGGGCCGGTGGCCGGGGTATCGGCGGTCTGGGCCAGGGCCGTGCCGCCGATCAGACCGGTGGCCAACAGCGTGGCCGCAAGCAAATGCATCCGCATGTCCATCTCCTTCGTCTTCGATCAGCCGGACCCGCATGGGGCGCGCCGCGTGTGCCTAAACCCCAAAGACCAGGGGAAGGTTCCCGCAATGCCCAGGGCGGCAGGAAGGCGGCGCCATCAACCGGGATCAGGGTCCGGTCTCGGTGAAACTTAGTGGTTCTCTACGTGGGCGTGGATAATACTCAAGTTTGCCCTGCGGTTACTTGTGCCGCCGGATTGTGTCCGCGATTGGGCCGAATCTGGATGGTGATGGGGCTTGTTTGTTACAGTGGCTGGCCGGGTGGCGGGGACCGGTGAAAACGGGGTGGCGCCGGCCGGGCTTCATGCCAGGATGATCCGAACAAGCCGGACGGGAGGATGAAATGGGACCATATGCCGAGGCCTATGCCGCGCGCCGCATGGCGGCGGAGGCGGCCGTGGGCCTGATTCCCTCCGGTTCCCGCATTGCCATGGGATTGGGCGTGTCGCAGCCGCCGGCCCTGCTGCGCGCATTGGCCCGGCGGGCCGAGGCTGGGCAGGTGGGCGACCTCTCGCTCTACTACCTGCTGGCCTTCGCCAACGCGGCCCCGATCCTGCGGTCCGACCTGCGCCACCGGGTCCGGCCGGTCAGCCTGTTCCACGGCGGGTTGGAACGCGCGCTGGACAAGGAGGCGGGGGCGAACGGCCTGCCGGTGGTGGATTTCATCCCCACCGCCTTCAGCCAGGCGCCGCACGTCCTCAGCCGGCAGGTGGACGTGGATGTGCTGCTGACCACCGTGGCGCCCATGGATTCGGACGGCTGCTTCAGCCTGGGCACCAACACCGACTATGCCCTGGCCGTGTCGCAGAGTGCCCGCCAGGTGATCCTGGAGGTGAACCCGGCCATGCCGCGGACCATGGGCAATTGCCGCATTCCCCTGGACCGCGTGACCGCCTTGGTGGAGAACCCGGTGTCCCTGCTGGAAGTGCCGCCCGCCAAGATCAGGGACAATGACCGGGCCATAGGTCGCCTGATCGCGGATCTGGTGGGGGACGGCGCCTGTCTGCAGATGGGTATCGGTGCCCTGCCCGACGCCGTGTGCGCCGCCCTGCACGACCGCCGGCACATGGGCATCCACACCGAACTGATGACTCCCGGCCTGGCGGAGCTGATGCGCC
Source organism: Nitrospirillum bahiense (assembly GCF_007828025.1). Taxonomy (NCBI): domain Bacteria; kingdom Pseudomonadati; phylum Pseudomonadota; class Alphaproteobacteria; order Rhodospirillales; family Azospirillaceae; genus Nitrospirillum; species Nitrospirillum bahiense. The sequence goes on along the minus strand of NZ_VITO01000006.1, from coordinate 15,520 downwards.
GGGGTGCGGTCGACAACAGCCGCAAGGCTATCCATGCGGGGCGGACGGTGTTCACCTTCGCCATGGGGGACCGGGCGCTGTACGACTTCCTCGACGGCAACCCGGACTGCGAGGCGCAGCCGGTGGACTATGTGAACAACCCGGCGGTGATCGCCCGGAATGACGCCGTGGTCTCCGTCAACGCCACGCTGGAGATCGACCTGCAGGGCGCCTGCAACTCGGAATGCCTCGCCGGCTGGCAGTACAGCGCCGCGGGCGGGCAGTTGGACTTCGTGCGCGGCGCCTCGGCCTCGAAGGGCGGCAAGTCCATCATCGCCTGCCACTCCACCGCCGCCGGTGGCACCGCCTCGCGCATCGTTCCGCGACTGACGGGGCCGGTGACGACGCCGCGCAACGACGTCCAGTACGTCGCCACCGAATTCGGCGTGGTGAACCTGCGCGGCCTGACGCTGGCGGAGCGGGCCCGGGCGCTGATCGGCATCGCCCACCCCGACTTCCGCGAGGGGCTGGAACGGGCGGCGCACGCCGCCGCCCACGGGTGCTGACCCCGGGGGTGCTTGACCCCGGGCGTGCTAAAAGGCCCTCAGGAGGCTTGGGCCGGCTCCCCGGCCCCTGCCGGCAGGCCGATCTCCTCCGGCGTGGGGTCGTAGGCGTTGACGTGGGGGATGCGGGCCTGCAGGCGGCCCAGCAGGTTGATCAGGGTGTCGACCTCGCGCGGGCTGAGGTCGGCCAGCAGGCGCCGCTCCCGCTCCAGCGCCATGACCAGGATGCGGTCGTGCAGGTCGCGGCCGGCCACGGTCAGGGCGGCCTCGCGGCCCCTTGGCTCCGCCGGCCGGAACTGGATCAGGCCGCGATCCTCCATCAGGGCGTAGCTGCGGCTGACGGCGGCTTTGTCCATGCCGATGATCTGGCAGATGCGGGCGGCGGTGCACCAGGGCTCCGCCACCAGGTGGACGATGATGCGCCACTCCACCACCCCGATGCCGAAGTGCTTGAAGTACAGGCGCGAGGCGCCGCTGGACAGCTTGTTGGCGATGGAATTCAGGAAGGCCGGGACGTAGCGCTCCATATCCAGTTTGGGGCCCATATCCGGGGGGGCCATGTCCAGGGTCAGGTTGCTGACCGGCAGCGCCATCGGCTGCGGGCGGGGAAGGGGCATGGTGGGTCCTGTTCCTCGTGCGCGACCCCGTCTTCGGGGGGTCTTGTTCCCACGAAGCCAGGGCAGGGGCGCTGGCCGCGCCCCTTCCGCAAGCTTGTGATCACAATGACCTTGGCACCACGGGCCCAAATGCACAAGGCCTGGTGCGCGGGACGAACCGTGCACCAGGCCTTGAGGATTACGCGTCTAATCCGAACGGGAGGGCTTACTTGCTGTCGTAGTCCGGGATGGACGGGAACTGGTCCGGGTCCACCTTGCCGTTGCGGATGTAGTTGTTCTGCCGCTGGCGGTACAGCGAGCGCATGGTGGCGTAATAGTCCACGCTGTTGCGCTTCATGTCGTCCAGCACGTCCAGGTATTGGGCGCGCAGGTCGACGGCATAGACGCCGGCGCGGGTGTAGCTGGCCCAATCGTCGTGGGTGTTGCTGAGATAGCGCGACACGGGGTCGCCGTAAGCCTCGACACCGAAGCCCACGGCGTCACGCAGGGTGGAGGGGCCCAGGACGGGCAGCACCAGATAGAAGCCTTCGGGCACGCCCCAGACCGCCAGCGTCTGGTCGAAGCTTTCATACTCGTAGGTCAGGCCGTGATCACCCGCCACGTCGATCAGGCCGCCCAGCCCAATGGTGGAATTGATGAGGAAGCGCTCGGTGGCGACCTCGGCGCCGTCCCAGTCACCTTGCAACAGCTTGTTGGCCAGGGTCAGGGGGGAGCGCAGGTTCCACAGCACGTTGCGGATGCCCGTCTGGGCGAAGTCCGGCATTACCGTGCGATAGACCTTGGCGGCGGGGCGCAGCAGCACCGTGTCCACGCCCTCGTTGAACCAGAAGATGGCGCGGTTCATGCCCTCCAGCGGGTCGTTGGCGTCCTCTTCCTGGGAGGCGGCGATGGCGGCGCGCGCCTCCGCCGTCTTGGCCTCGGCCACCTCGGTGCGGGCGCCGTCACCGTCCGGCGCCGGGGCGTCAGGCGTAACCGCCGCCTGCGGCGGCTGCGGCTGGGTGTCCTGGGCATGGGCGCCGGCGGGCAACAGCACGGGCAGGGCCAGCATGCCCAGCAGGGCGGCGGCCGTCAGGCCCAGGCGCCGGCGGGACCGGGCGGGAACGGTGGTGGAAGCGACGGGGAAACCGGGACGCAGCATCGGGGGGATGCCTCCAGCAGCGGGATAGGAACGGCCGGAACCGGCCGGAGGGGTGGGATGCCGACTGGACGGGGCGTGCGCGCCCCGCTCAATGCGGATGGGACGGCGCGAACCTGTCTCGCCGCCACCGACTTAACCATAACGGTGCGCCCGCCCGGCAAAAATGAGAAAATCGGGGCCCCTGTTGCCGCGCGCGCATGGCGGCTTTGCCATTTAGGGGGCGTTGTAAAAGCCTTGTTTACCAACGGGGCAGGCCAAATCATGCTGCGGATGGTCTGCATTGCGGCCCGAAGCCCGACAGTTTGCGGGGCCTCAAGCGTGCAAGGGCCGGTTACCAGCGCCGGTCCGGTGCCGGCGTCCCCGTGCCGCCCCGGGGGGCGACGGGGCCGGGGCGGTTTCAAGACAGCGCGTTGCGCGCAACATGAAGGAACACCCGATGCATCGCCACCCAGCACGTCGCCGCACCCTGATTCGCCCGGCCCTGCTGGGCATCTTGGCGCTGACGGCGGCGTGTTCCAGCCACAAGACCTTCTACACGGTCACCACGCCCCTGGGGCAGACGCTGGGTCGCACCACGTCGGAGGACGCGGCCAAGGTGTCGTTGCGCGCCTGGTTCAACCGCGTGGACACCAACCAAGACGGCAAGCTGTCGCGGGAGGAGTTCCAGGCCGAGGCCGACGCCGTCTTCACGCATTACGATCTGAACGGCGACGGCGCCCTGAACGTGACCGAGCTGGAGAAGGTGCGGCGGGCGGATCGCATGGCCCTGATGGGGCATGGTGGCCCCGAGGGCGGCCCCCATGGTGAACCTGGCGGGGGGGGACCCGGCGACGCGCCAGGCGCCGGTCCCGAGGGTGCGTCGCCTGACGCCCCTCCCGGTGGCGGTCGCGGGCGGGGCGGCATGGGTGGGGGCATAGGCGGCGGCGGCCGGGGTGGGGTCGACCCCATCATGGCGGCCGACACCAACCTGGATTTCCGCGTGACGCGCGATGAGTTCCGCGCCTACGCCCGCGCCCTGTTCGAGGTCATCGACGCCAACCATGACGGCCAACTGACCATCGAGGAGATCGAGAAGGTCGACCTGACGGTGCAGGAACCGGGTGGCGGCGGCCGGGGTGGTCCTGGTGGCGGCATGGGCGGTGGCGGCCGGCATGGCGGCGGTCGCGGCGGCATGGGGGGTGGCGGTCCCGGCGGGATGTAGGTCCCTGTACCCTCTCGACGAAGGCGGTCGAAATCGGCCGGCGGAATCGGGTAATGTCGTCGCCGATCAAGCATTTGGCCGCCCGCCGGGCGGTCGCCCTTCGGAAGGACGCCCATGGACCGGTGGATCGAAAGCGTGCTGTTCGCCAGCCGCTGGCTGCTCGCCCCCCTCTATCTTGGCCTGGTGGTCGCCCTGCTGCTGCCCCTGGCGGGCTTCGTCCATGAGCTGTGGGAGCTGATCAACCATCTGGCCAGCGCCACCTCGCATGAGATCATCCTGGGCCTGCTGTCGCTCATCGACCTGTCGCTGATCGCCAACCTGGTGCTGATGGTGATCTTCGCCGGCTATGAGAACTTCGTTTCCAAGATCAGCGTGGCCAGCCATCACGACCGCCTGGAATGGATGGGCGAGGTCGATTTCGGCGGGCTGAAGCTGCGCCTCATCGCCTCCATCGTCGCCATCTCCGGCATTCAGCTGCTGCGCGCCTTCATGAGCGTCGGCGACTACAGCGACCGCGACCTGATGTGGTCTACCGTCATCCACGTGGTGTTCGTCGCGTCCGGCGTGCTGCTGGCCCTGATGGATTACCTGACGGAAAAGGCCCACAAGTTGGGGCATTAATACGGGTTCCTCAGGCGCCGGCAGGCCCATCCGGGCCTTTGGCTATCCTCATTTTGCAGTCCACGTTGTTACCCGCAAAACTCCGGCGGCCCCGGTCGGGGCCTACAGCGGCACAGGATGCGTGCCGCTGGGGGTGTCGAGGACCGGGCGTGCCGATTCCTGCGCCTTCAGGGAGGCCACCACCTGGCGGATGACGGGGGCCCAGTTGCCCTGCCGCTCTTGCCGGAACAGGCGGGTGGTCGGGTACCAGGGGGTGTCTCGGCTGTTCAGGCGCCAGCGCCAGTCGGGGGCGTAGGGCAGCAGTAGCCACACGGGCCGGCCCAGCGCCCCGGCCAGGTGCGCCACCGCCGTGTCCACGGTGATCACCAGGTCCAGCCCCGCCACCAGGGCGGCGGTGTCGGTGAAGCCATCCAACGCCACATCAGCCACGCCCAGGGCCGCCAGCACCTCCTCGTCGCCCCGCCGGCGATCGGCCTGCACCGGCCACAGCGTCACGCCGGGCAGGGCCGCCAGGGGGCCCGCCAGGTCGGCCAGGGGCATGCTGCGCAGCCGGTCGGCCCGATGCCTGGGGTTGCCAGACCAGGCGAGGCCGACATTGAGGGCGTCCGCACCCAACCGCCCTGCCCAGGCGCGGGCGCGATCAGCCTCGGCCGCGAGGTAGGGCGCCGGCATCGCCAGCCCGGCGGCCTCCTGTATGCCCAGCGCCGCCGGCAGGCTCATCAGCGGCACATGCAGGTCGAAGGCGGGCAGGGGGCGTCCCCGCGCCACCACGTCCACATCACTGGGCGCCAGGCCGCTGCGCAGCAGGGCCAGCAGGGGCGGCTGCACTTCCAGCACGACGCGGCCATCGTCGGGCAGGCGGCTGAGGAAGCGCACGAATTGCAGGGTGTCGCCCAGGCCCTGCTCGGCGTGCACCAGCAGGGTGCGGCCGGCCAGATCCTCCCCCCGCCATTCGGGTACGGCGAAGCCCCGGTCCGCCAACTCATCCACCCCGCCGCGCCAGCGCCAGGTGTAGGCAGGCCAGCCCCGTGCATAGTCGCCGGCCAGCAGCCAGGCCAGCGCCTGGTTGAAGCGCACCACGCCGTTGTCGGGGGCCAGGGCGGCCGCCTGGTCGTGGATGGCCAACGCCTCCGAGACTTGGCCTTGCTCCGCCAAGGCCTGGCCCAGGTTGGACAGGCCGGTCGCGTCACCGGGGGCCAGGGCCACGGCACGGCGATAGCTGCCCACCGCGGCCGCCCCCTGTCCCGCCAGTTGCAGGGCGGTGCCCAAATTGACATGCACGTTGGCGGCGTCGGGGGCCAGTTGGACGGCGCGGCGGTGCAGGGCCAGCGCCTGGTCCAGCTGGCCATCGGCCTGCAGGGCCAGGCCCAGGTTGGTCAGGGCGTCCGGCCAGTCGGGCGCCAGGTGCAGGGCGCGGGCGTAGGCGGCCATGGCCTCCGCCGCGCGGCCCTGGTCGGCCAGCGCATTGCCCAGGCCCAGGAAGGCGGGGGCGTTGTCGGTGTCGCGGCGGATGGCGTCGGCATAGGCGGCCAGGGCGGCGGCCGTGTCGCCCGCCGCCTCCAGCGCCATGCCCAGGGTGACGCGAATGTCGGCGTCGGCGGGCTTCAGGGCGGCGGCCATGCGGAAGGCGGCGATGGCGCCGGGCAACTGGCCCAGGGCCTGGCGCGACAGGCCCAGGCGCAGGTGCGCGTCGGCGTCGCCCGGCTGCAGGAACAGGATGCGCTGGTAGGCGATGATGCTGTCGGCCAGGTGGCCCAGGGCATGGAAGGCGTCGCCCAGGGCGCGCAGGGCCGGGATGTTGCCGGGCTGGGCCGCCGCCACGCCGGCCAGCATCTCCGCCCCCTCCACCAGGCGCCGGGTGCGGCAGAGGATGACGCCCAGCAGGTGCAGCACGGCGGTCTCGTTGGGCAGGCGGCGCAGGATGAGCCGGCACAGCCTTTCCGCCTCATCCAGGCGGCCGGCGCGGTCATGGTGCTGCGCCTGTCCGAACAGGGCCGCCAACTCCGGCGACACCATCAAACGTTCCTTGGATACCGCCGTCATGTCGCCGCCCCCGCTTCCCCATCCTCCCACTGTGGCGGCAAGCCGGGCGGCCCACCACCGGCGGGGCGGCGGCCGCCCCTTGCGCAAATACCGCGCCTGCTTTGGCGGCCCCGTCCGTGTAGCTAAAATTGAATCTATTTTTGCCGGCGCCGCCCGGGGGCGGGGGTGCTGGCTCATCCGTGGGGGCGGCGATGCTGAGCAGTCTGGCGATAACGGCCGGCGGGGTGGAGTCCTTCGACTTCCGCTTTTCCACCGGCGTGCTCACGCCCAACGACATCCTGGACAGCGCCACCACGCCCCCCGGCCGCTATGTGTGGGAGGTGGCGCGCCGCACCCTGGCCGCCTGTCCGGCCGCCGACGCCGTGGTGGTCGGCAACCCCATCCTGCCCATCCGCGCCAGCCGCTTGGCCAAGCTGGTGCTGGCCGGCGGGCTGCTGCCCGCCCCGGCCGTGGTGACGGACGAGGGCACCTTCCCCATCGCCTATATCCTGCCGCGCCGACTGCTGGACGAGGGCCTGGGCCGCTTCCTCTGCCTGCTGTCGGTCAGCCGCTCCGCCGCCGACGCCCAGCTGCTGTCACGCCTGACGGGTGGCGGTTTCGTGCCGCGCCGGCCCACCACCCTGCGCGCCATCGGTTCCCTGCCGGAAAGCACGCCCCAGGGCTTCATCCTGGGCGACAACCTGGAGGCCTGGCTGGTCCAGTGCGTCAACGCCGTGAAGCTGATGCGGACGCGGCACGACTGGCGCGACCTGCCCTTCGCCGCCCACCACCCCGGCCATGCCGGCGACGTGCTGTTCTTCAGCCTGGCCTCGCGCCTGGTGCCGGACGAGCACCTGGCCTTCCAGTCCCAGGTTGTGTGCCGCGCCTATCTCGATATCTTCCAGGACTGCGGCAACAGGCTGGCGCCCATCGTGCTGGACATCCCGCCGGCGCCGCGCAACACCGACGTGGGCGATAGCCGCTATTTCATCGACAGCCTGGCCCACCTGCCGCCGGGCACGGATGAGACGACCTTCATCGTCTTCTCCCGCTATTCCAAGGCCTACGCCAAGTCACCCTTCAACCTGATCGACCATGCGCGGTTCAGCCTGGGCGACCCGGTGGCCACCTTCGCCGACACGCTCTATGTCCGCGCGCCCACCGTCCAGCACCGCCCGGCACCCCTGCCGCCCGGCGGGCCCGTGCGGGTGCTGATGCAGCTGACCGGCGGCTGGGACCTCAAGACCTATCCGGACAGGGACAGGCGCGTGCTGATCCGTGCCCTGGTCGACCTGGGCTGCGTCGTCACCGTCATCGACCTGCCCGACGCCGCGGCCGACGGCGCCACCGTGGTGACGGCCGGCAGCACCAGCGCCTTGAAGGCCCTGCTGGCCGACCATCACGTCTTCCTCAGCGTCGACAGCTTCCCCCTGCATTTCGCCAGCCAGATCCTGGGCCATCCCACCGTCGCCATCTTCGGCTGCACCGCCCCGGGGAATTCCGACGCGCCCCGGCGCCCGGGCTACCGCCTGCCGGCCCCCGCCTTGCCCTGCGGCCCCTGCGGCTGCCTGGACTATTGCCCCCTGCTGATGACCCGCGACTGCGCCAACCAGCCGCACCCGGCCCAGCTGGTGGCCGCCATCCTGGAGGTGGCCGCCGAGGTCTACGGCGCCGGCCCGGCCTCCGTCCTGGGCCTGGGCCTGGGCGACGCGGCCCAAGACAACGCGGCGTAGGAAGGGGCAGGGACCATGCTAGGCGGCGTCGCGATCACCGATGGACGGATGGAGGCGTTCGACTTCCGCTACTCCATGGGCGAGCTATCGCGGGGGGAACTGCTGGACAGCGCCACCTCACCCCCCGGCCGTTATGTGTGGGAGGTGGCGCGCCGCACCCTGACGCGCGTGCCCGGGGCCGATGCGGTGGTGGTCAGCAACCCGCTGCTGGCCTCGCGCGGCGCCCGGCTGGCCGACCTGCTGCGCGGCGGCGACACCCTGCGCTGCCCCAGCGTGCTGACGGACGCAGAGACCTTTCCCGTCGCCTACGTCCTGCCGCGCGCCCTGTTCCACCAGGGCCTGGGCCGCTTCCTGTGCCTGCTGTCCGCCAACCGCGCGGCGACGGACGCGCAGCTGCTGTCGCAACTGACTGGCCAGATCGTGCCCCGGCGCCAGACGCCGCTGAAGCCGCTGGCTCCGCTGCCCAAGATCACCGCCCAGGGCTATATCCTGGGCGACAACCTGGCCGCCTGGCGCACGCAATGCGCCGATGCCGTGCGGCTGATCCGCACGCGGGCGGACTGGCGCCGGCTGCCCTTCGCCGCCCACCACCCGGGCCATGCCGGCGACGTGCTGTTCTTCAGCCTGGCCTCCCGCCTGGTGCCGGCGGGGCAGCTGGCCTTCCAGCGCCAGGTGGTCTGCCGCGACTATCTCGACATCTTCCAGGATTGTGGCAACCGGCTGGAGCCTATCGTGCTGGACATGCCGCCGGTCAGCCGTACGGGCGAGGTTTCGGACGGCCGCTATTACCTGGACAGCCTGGCGCACATCGACCCCGGGGTGCGGGCCGGGACCTTCATGGTCTACTGCCGCTTCTCCAAATCCTATTCCCGCACGCCCTTCAACCTGGTGGACCAGGCGCGCTTCGCCCTGGGCGATCCGGTGGCGACGCTGGACGACACGCTCTACCGCCGCGCGCCCGTGAAGGCCGGCCGCTGTACCTTGCCGCCGGCGCCCTTGCGGGTGCTGATGCAGCTGTCGGGCGGCTGGCCCCTGAAGGCCTATCCCGGTGCCCAAGCCCGGGCGCTGGTCCGCGTCCTGGTGCGCCTGGGCTGCGCCGTCACCGTGCTGGACGCCCCGGCGCTGGCGGCGGACGGCGCCACGCCGGCCACGGCCGGCAGCACCGACCGGCTGGCGGCCCTGATCCGCCAGCATCACGTCGTGGTCAGCGTCGACAGCTTCCCCCTGCATTTCGCCAGCCAGATCCTGGGCCATCCCACCGTGGCGGTGTTCGGTCCCACCTTCCCCGGCAATTCCGACGCCCCCCGGCGTGCGGGCTATCGTCTGCCCACGCCGGCGCTGCCCTGCGCCCCTTGCGGCGGCTACAAGGCCTGCCCCCTGGATGAGAGGCCGGTTTGCGGGAACCACCCGGCGCCCGCCGACCTGGTGGCCGCCATCCTGGAGGTGACGGCGGAGGCCTATGGCACCCCCGTCCGTGAAAGAGGAGATGCGGCATGACCCCGCCCCTGAACCTGCGCGTCCTGGCCTTCTTCGACGCCCGCTTTCAGTCGTCCGGCCCGCTGTGGCAGGCGCTGGGCAGCGGTGATCCCTGGGCGCGGGCGCTGGACGCCTACCCCGCCCGCCGTCATCACAGCCCACTGCTGCAACCGGGCAAGGCGCTGGGGCGCTACGATCTGGCGGACGCGGCCGGCGCCGGCCGGGTGGTGGCGGTGGCGCGCGCCACCGGCATCGGCGGCTTCGTCCTGGATTGTCATCGGTTTGAGGGCAGCTACCTCACAGGGGCGGAATGCCTGGACGTCTGGTGCGATGACGATTTCGGCCTGGCCTTCCGCTGGACGCCGGCGCCGGTGGGCGACCCGGCTTCCGATGCCGCCGCGCTGATGGCGGCTATCGCCGGCTTCAGCCCTTTGCTGGCCGACGGCCGCCAGGTGCTGGTGGTGAACGAGCCCTATACGCTGCCCGACCCGGCGGGCACGGCGGCCCTGCTGCGCCACGCGGCCGTGGCCGCCGGCCTGGGCGGCCTCTACCTCGTCGCCACGGCGGCGGAGGCGCGCGGCGGCCTGCTGGATGCCGGCTTCGACGCCCTGCTGGACCCCGGCCCGGCGCAGTGGCGCTCCTGCAAACCGGCGGAGCTGCTGAACGGCTATACCTTCCTGCAGGCGGAGGCGGGGCAGGCTGACGGCGGCATGTTCGACGATACCATCATGAGCTATGCGCAGTTCGTGAACAGCCGCATGGTGGACCGCGCCAGCCGGGGCAAGGTCTTCCCCCGCGTGGTGCTGGACTACGCCGACTGGCCCGACCATCCCCTGGGCGGGGCGACGCTGCTGGCCAGCACCAGCTCCGTGCTCTATCGCCGCTTCCTGGCCGGGGCCATGGTCCATGTCGCCCAGCATTTCCCGGAAGCGGAGCGGCTGGTCTTCATCGACAGCTGGAACCATTGGCGCCAGCGCAGCCAGATCGAGCCCACCACCCAGTTCGGCAGCACCGTGCTGGATGAGACCGCCAACGGCATCCGCCAGGGCGGCTACGTCGCCTTGACCCGGGTGGGCGAACCCACCCCCGGCCGCACGTCCGGCGTGGATTACGACGCCATCGCTGCCCTGTGCCGCCAGATCGAGGACGAGCTGTCAGCCTTCCCCTGAGGCATCCCGGCGTGCGAAGGCGCCGGCGAAGAAGTCAAGCAAGCCGAAGGGCGCGCTGTCGCCCAGGCAGAGGTCCAGGATGCGGTGCGCGCCGGCCGCCGCCGCCGCGCTGCGCGGGAACATCACGGATTCATAAGCGGCCAGCGCCGCCTCGATATCGCCGGGATGGGCCGCGATGGCCTGCGCCAGCTCGGCACCATCCAGCATGGCCAGGTTGGCGCCCTCGCCGGCCGGCGGGGCCAGATGCGCCGCATCGCCCAGCAGCGTCACGCCGGGCACCCGGTCCCAGCGGTGGTCGTTGGGCAGGGTATGGAGCAGGCGCGGCACGGGCGGCGTGTCGCTGTGGGTGATCAGCGCGGTCAGGGCCGGCGCCCAGCCGTCGAACTCGGCGGCGAGCCGGGCCTTCGCGGCCGCCGCGTCATCGAAGTCGATGGCGGCGATCCACTCGGCCGGCCGCCTCAGGCCGATATAGGCGTGCAGGGGGCCACCAGGCTCACGATGGGCGAAGATGCCCTGGCCGGGCGTCAGCGCGAACATCCCACCGCCGCCCACCGCCTGGGCCGTCGCCGGATATCGCGCGTCGGCGTCGAACAGGTAGGTGTCGATAAAGGTGGCCCCGACATAGGCGGGCGTGGCGTCCGACAGCAGCGGCCGCACCTTGGACCAGGCGCCGTCGGCCCCGACCAGCAGGCCGGTGGTCACGCGGGCCTCGTCCGTGAAGGTCAGTTCATGCCGCCCGTCACCCAGCGTCGTGACGCCGGTGAGCTTCCGGCCCCACCGGACGGTTTCCGCCGGCAGGCTGTCCAGCAGCAGGCGCCGCAGCTCCCCCCGCAGCACCTCGGGCCGGCCGCCCCTGCCGTCGTCCGGCTGGTCCATCAGCACGGCGCCCTGGGGGTCCAGCACCCGCGACGCCTCCCCACCGGGATGGATCAGGGCGCTGAAGCGGTCGAACAGGCCGGCGGCCTTCAGCGCCAGCTGACCGTCCCGCTCATGGATGTCCAGCATGCCGCCCTGGGCGCGGGCGCCGGCCGACGCCTCCGCCTCATAGACGATCGCGGGGATGCCGTGGACATGCAGCACGCGGGCGAGGGTGAGACCGCCCAGGCCGGCGCCGACGATGGTGACGGGTGTCATCTTGCTTCCTCAAAGGACTGGAACGATGTTCCATAAATATTAATTGGAACGCCGTTCCATGAATGTCAAGATGATCCCATGACGAAACGGACTGACCGCCGCGCGGACGCGCTTTCCAGGGAAAGGATCGTGGAGGCGGCGATCGCCATCCTCGACGCAGGCGGCGAGGGCGCCTTGACCTTCCGCGCGCTGGCGGCCCGCCTGGCGACGGGCAGCGGGGCCATCTACTGGCATGTAGCCGACAAGGAGGCGCTGTTGGCGGCGGCCACCGACCATGTCGTCACGCGAGCCATGGCAGGGGCGATATCCGGCGTGGGAGCCGATGGCGCGGGCCCGCGCCAGGCCATCCGGGTGATCGCCCTGGGCATGTTCGACGCCATCGACGCGCACCCTTGGGTGGGCGCCCAGTTCTCCCGCGCGCCGTGGCAGCCGGCGACGCTGCGGGTGTTTGAGGCCATAGGCGGGCGGGTGCGGGCGCTGGGTGTGCCGGAGGGGGCGTGGTTCAACGCCTGGTCGGCGCTGGTGACCTATATCTTCGGCGCCGCCGGGCAGAACGCGGCGAACGCGCGCCTGCAGGCGCCGGGGACGGATCGCTCGGCGGCGCTGGCGGACATCGCCGGGGGATGGGCGCGGCTGGATCCGGCCGACTATCCCTTCCTGCGCCAGGTAGCGCCGCAGCTGGCGGCGCACGATGACCGAGACCAGTTCCTGGCCGGCATCGACCTCATCCTGGCCGGCATCGGGACGGTGCGATAGGCGGCTCCCCGGCGGAAGATCACGACGCCATCGCGGCGGCGGCCCAGGCCTTGGTGGCCTGGCAGGTGTCCATGGCCCGCCGATAGGCGTCGCGGCCGCTGGTGCGGGCGATGTAGGCGCGCTGCGCCTCGTTGAGGGTGTAGCCGCCGGCCCGCTGGGCGAACTCAAGCGCGTAGGTCACGGAAATGTCGGCCGCCGTGAATATCTCGCCGGCCATGTAGGGCGCGCGCGCCAGCTGGCGCGTCACCAGCCGCAGCCGGCTCTCGAACACCTCCAGCGCCTTGAGGGCGCCCCAGTTCCGGCGCTCCGCCTCGGGCGCCAGGTTGCGGCTGACGACGACGAAGTACATCGACGCGGCGAGGCCGGCTTCGCCCAGGTGTAGGAATTGCTGATAGGCAGGGAAGGCGGGATCGTGCGCGGCCGGCGCCAGCGGCGTGGGTCCGTACCGCGCGATCAGATATTCCATGATCGCGATGGATTCGACCAGGGTGGCATCGCCGTCCTGGAGCGCCGGGATGAAGCCGGCCGGGTTGATGGCCAGGTACTCCGGATCATTCTCGACGCCGGCGAGCAGATCCACCGGCCTCAGCCGATAGGGCAGCCCCATTTCCTCCAGCAGCCAGACGACGCGAAAGCCCCTTCCTTCGCCGAAGACGGTGATCATCGCCCGCGATCCTCCCTGTCTGAACCCGTGCCTGTCTGAACCCGTGCCTGTCTGAACCCGTGGCCGCGCATCAGGGCACGGCCCGGCACAAAGGACAATCCCCACCGGCGGGGTACCGGTGGGGATTGAACGGACTTCGGAATGCTGAACCCGGGATGCGTGCCTCAGGGCGTGTGATAAATCTCAGCACCCTGGGCCAGGAAGGCCTCCGACATCTCCGCCATGCCCCTCTCGGCTTCCACGAAGCTGCCTTCCACACCTGCCAGGTCGCGCACCTCCTGGCTGATCTTCATGGAGCAGAACTTCGGCCCGCACATGCTGCAGAAGTGCGCCAGCTTGGCGCCGTCGGCGGGCAGGGTCTGGTCGTGGAACTTCTCCGCCGTTTCCGGATCCAGCGACAGGTTGAACTGATCGCGCCAGCGGAACTCGAACCGGGCGCGGCTGAGCGCGTCGTCGCGCAGCCGTGCGGCGGGGTGGCCTTTGGCCAGGTCGGCCGCGTGCGCCGCGATCTTGTAGGTGACGACACCCACCTTCACGTCGTCGCGGTCGGGCAGGCCCAGATGCTCCTTGGGCGTGACGTAGCAGAGCATGGCGGTGCCGAACCAGCCGATCTGGGCGGCGCCGATGGCGCTGGTGATGTGGTCATAGCCCGGGGCGATGTCGGTGGTGAGCGGCCCTAGCGTGTAGAACGGCGCCTCACCGCACCACTTCAGCTGCAGGTCCATGTTCTCCTTGATCTTGTGCATGGGCACATGGCCCGGGCCTTCGATCATCACCTGCACGTCGTGCTTCCAGGCGATCTGCGTCAGCTCGCCCAGGGTCTTCAGCTCGGCGAACTGGGCGGCGTCGTTGGCGTCGGCGATGCTGCCGGGCCGCAGGCCGTCGCCCAGCGAGAAGGCCACGTCATAGGCCTTCATGATCTGGCAGATTTCCTCGAAGCGGGTGTAGAGGAAGTTCTCCTTGTGATGCGCCAGGCACCACTTGGCCATGATGGACCCGCCGCGCGAGACGATGCCGGTGACGCGCTTGGCCGTCAGGGGGATGTGGGCCAGGCGCACGCCGGCGTGGATGGTGAAATAGTCCACGCCCTGCTCGCACTGCTCGATCAGGGTGTCGCGGAACACCTCCCACGTCAGGTCCTCCGCCTTGCCGTTCACCTTCTCCAGCGCCTGGTAGATGGGCACGGTGCCGATGGGCACGGGGCTGTTGCGGATGATCCATTCGCGGATGGTGTGGATGTTGCGGCCGGTGGACAGGTCCATGACCGTGTCGGCGCCCCAGCGGATGGACCACACCAGCTTGTCCACCTCTTCCGCGACGGAGGAGGTGACGGCGGAATTGCCGATGTTGGCGTTGATCTTGACCAGGAAGTTGCGGCCGATGGCCATCGGCTCCGATTCCGGGTGGTTGATGTTGTTGGGGATGATGGCGCGGCCGCGCGCGATCTCATCCCGCACGAACTCCGGCGTCACGAAGTCGGGGATGGCCGCGCCGAAGCTTTCGCCGTCACGCTCCAGCTGTTCCTTCAGCGCCTGGCGGCCCAGGTTCTCGCGGATGGCGACGTATTCCATCTCCGGCGTCACGATGCCGGCGCGGGCGTAGGCCAGCTGGGTGACGGCCTTTCCTTCCTTGGCGCGCAGGGGCAGGCGGCCGGCGCGGTCGAACACCGGCACGGGGCTGCTCTCGCCTTCCTTCAGGCCGTTGTCCACCGCCTTGATGGCGCGGCCGTCATAGCGCTCCACATCGCCCCGCCCTTCGACCCAGGGGCGGCGCAGCTCGGCCAGGCCCAGGCGGATGTCGGTGGTCACGGCCGGGTCGGTATAGGGGCCGGACGGGTCGTAGACGCGCACCGGCGGCTCATTGGCGCTGGGGCTCAGGTCGATCTCGCGCATGGCCACGCGCAGGTCGGGGTGCAGGGTGCCCGGGATGTGGACCTTGCGGGAGGCGGGCAGGGGCCCGGTGGTGACGGCGAAGCCGTCGCTTCCCGGAATCGCGGCCGGGGTCAGGGTGTCGGGCATAGGGTCGTGCTCCTCCGTAGTCCGGCGCCCTTGGCTCTCTGGCCGCTGATGCGTCCGGCACGTCACATGTCGCCAACCCGGGGCAACGACGATGGGGAGGAAGGAAGACGGCCGCTTGCGGTTCGCGGCCTACAGGGCGGATGCGCGTGTGATCCCGTTGGCGGGTAGATACGCGAAGGCCCCTGTTCCCATCCCTACGCCGGTACGATCCGGATCAGGTTCAAAGGGTCCCCGCGTCTCTCCGCGGATCTCAGCGCCCTCCGGCGCACCCCTGGAACGAAGGCCGCACTGTGCGCGCCCTGGGGCACGGGTGTCAATGGGTGGGAAAATGGGGCAGGGCAATCGCTTGAAGCGCTGGTTGACAGCGGAGCTGGCATAAGCGTGTAGCCTTCGCCGTAGAAGGATGATTCATAGGAAGCCATCGATTGC